>JAUIKE010000022.1 GCA_030430845.1 Bacteroidia bacterium
CCCACCCCATTAAATTTTATTTGGGAGGTCGTTTTAAGAAAAAAACTTTGTTTTTTTCTTAAAACGACCTCCCAAAAGAATATTATTGGTTGTGTGAAAAGGCCGAAGGACTTTTTACACAACCCCAAACAAAATTATCTGGGGGTGGGTAAAAACCTGACTGCCGTCAGGCAGGCGAGGAACGAGTTTTTACACAACCCCGTCGCTTCATCTTCTATTTTGATGAACACTTCAAAGATGAGGGAGAATCGGGAGGTAGTCGTTCGCATTTATTTTTGCGAACATGTAGATGAGATTCCGTTCTTTTTTAGAAGGGGCTGTTTGATACACCTGCAGAAGCGAATATTGAAATTTTAAAGCTGAGTCTCCAATACATTTAGAATAGCATCGCAACGACGCTAATGGCTAATTGAACGACCATATTGCCTCATGGATCAAGAGTCCCGGAGGGACGAAACATCGGTAACCCCATGCTTCAGCTTGGGGAAAAAGCGGCTGCTAAACTTTCTAGAGCCCCAGCGGGGCGGCACATCTGCTTAGTCGCTGTCAGATGTGCCGCCCCGCTGGGGCTCCCTTGAGGTACGGGCATCTTTGTCCGTGGGCTGGCGCCCACGGTTACCGATATTTCGTCCCTTCCGTGCGGGCCGTATGGCCGGGACTCTTTGTCCATAAAATAATCTTTCGATACAAATAATTACTAAAAGGTAATTATCAATTTTCTGACCCATGGGCGGATGAAACAGCCTTATACGCTTAATTTACTATTGGTTCTTAGCAGCATTCAGCCATTTTCGGGGAGTAAGGCCCTCGGTTTTTTTAAAAAAAGAATTAAAAACGGTTTTGGAGTTGAAGCCGCTTTCATAAGCCAGCCCTAAAAGGGTCAGATGCTGATGGTCGGGGTCCAGGGCTTTTTGTTTGAAGGCCTCGAGCCGGTAGGAGTTGATGTGCTCATTGAAGTTTTTACCAATGTGGTTATTCAACAGCCAGGAGAGTTTGTTAGGATGGATGCCGACCTTTTCGGCCAACAACTTCAAGCTCAAGTTGGGGTCCAAATAGATGGCTTCCTTTTCCAGCAGATTGTTGATCACAGAGAGACTTGCCTGAATCTCTCTATCATTCATCGGAGCCTGGCCGGGCTCTTTCTCATCAGGCGCAATAAGCTTGTCAGATTCGTCGGAAGGTAGTTGACTGGGATGAAAAACAGAGCGAACCAAAGCCTGGAAGCGTTCCATCTGATAAAGCGGAGTTAAAAAAGGATCGTTCCTGAAATTGATCAGCTGCCCGGTATAGCATTTCACGCCTTCTTCCAAAATATCTAAAGCAATATCATGATGGCCGAGGTAAACCTGCAAATACAAATGCCAGGCGATCAAAGAGGAATCCGACTTTGTTCTAACCTTTGTGCGGATGTTCGTCAAATCAACGGGAACTTCCTCGCCGGGATACATTAACTGGAACAAGGCCCGGCACTCGTTTGGGCGTTGTGCCTGGGGGTAATTCGTTAACAGCTGATCCAGTTTTTGATAATCCTTTAAAAGAATATAGCAAGCCGCGATCATTTCGATGGCCAGGGAAAATCCGGGATCGATCTTCAAGGCACCACGCATGATGTCAATCGCTTTAGCGTAATCCTTCGTCAAATAATAAATATTAGCCTTGGTATAGTAATGGTTAGGAGAAAGTGGATTAAGCCTTAAAATGTTGCGGGTATGCTCCAATGCTTTATCAAAATCTCCGATGGCCGTATAGATCTCCGCCAGCCCCTCTTCAGCATCGGTAAAAGCAGGATTGAGCTGAAGGGATTTTGCAAAAAACCGGTATCCCTCCTTAAAATCCCATTTCCCCCAGAAGCTAACGATGGCCTGTGCAAAAATGCCGATGTAATCCTTGTCATTGATCTTCAGGCCCTGCTTAAGAAAAGCCTCTGCCTGCTGAATTCCCTCATCATGAGGTATAAATCGCCAGGCGGCATTCACGCCACAAGCCAGGCCGGCACCGAAATAAGGAAGTGCAAAAGAAGGGTCCAGCTTAATACTTTGACGGTAGTACTCTACGGCCTTTATCATACCTTCCGCACTCCATTTTAGATAGTGATAACGACCTTTGAGATACAGATTATACGCTTCGATATTATGCGTAGGAGGGGCGATCAAATGATCCTGCAGCTCGAAGTGCCCAA
This sequence comes from Bacteroidia bacterium, assembly GCA_030430845.1. Classification (GTDB taxonomy): domain Bacteria; phylum Bacteroidota; class Bacteroidia; order Chitinophagales; family Saprospiraceae; genus JANQPA01. The sequence goes on from JAUIKE010000022.1 coordinate 2,180, forward strand.
AGTTTTCGCGGATCTGATCAGCGATCAGCAGGCTGATCTCATCTTGCAATTCAAAGATATCTTCCAACTGACGATCAAAGTTGCGCGACCATAAATGGCTCCCGTCCCCTGTATTGATTAGCTGAGCGGTGATGCGTACCTTATTCCTGGCTTTGCGGATGCTGCCTTCCAGAATGGTCGCCACGCCCAGCTGCCCACCGATCTTTCTGATGTCAATATTGTGGTTCTTAAAAGCAAAGGAAGAGGTCCGGGAAATTACTTTCAGGCCCTTGATCTTGGTAAGTGCGTTAATGATCTCCTCCGTGATACCATCACTGAAATATTCATTTTCTGCATCGCTGCTCATATTCACGAAAGGCAGCACAGCAATCCCCGCCTGCCGCTCAGGCTGGGACGAGGTAGTAGGTATGGGTGGATCTGCATTCATATTGGGCTTAAGGATGACGAGCCTAAAAATACAGTTTTTTGTAGAAACACGGTTTTATACTTAACAAGCCTCCTTGCTCAAATCCCCTTTTTCCTTGAGTCAATGCCCTTTTCGTAAGGATCATTTCCCAAATGGGGCAAAATACCCCTTCTAATCTTTCCCAAGGGGTGATACCTCATTGTACGATTACATCGACTCATTAGCCATTCCATCCCAGCCTCAGCCTCGGTAGTTTTGAATCGAAATCAAAAATTAATCAATTAATTAATCCTTTAACTTCATGAAAACATCACGAATGAAGAGCATACGGTTCATGGCAGCCGTAGCGATCATGCTGTTCATTGGCACCAGTTTAGCGGCCAATGTAAAAATTTATCAGTATTCAAATTACAAGGGAAAAATCGTTGAGTGCGGCCCCGGCGAGCACTCCATCAGCAAGTTTTCCAGGCAATTTTCACGCACCAGCTACATTTCCATCAAGCTGCCAAGCGGCTATTCGCTGGATGTCGACTACTACGGCAGGGGCTGGAGAAAAGGGACTTACAGGACCTACACCCGCAATGTCAGCAAACTGCGTTACGGCTTCAAGAAAATTCGCATCCGCAAAAATGGAAACGATAAGCCCGATAATGGAGAACGTCCTAACAATGAAAAACCGGTTTGCAGTATGGACTGGGGCATCCAATTTTTCCAAAAACACAATTACCAGGGAGATTACGATTGCTTCCCGGAAGGATTCCACAATTACAAAACAAGCTTTCGGAGTGCACCGCTCTCCTTTAGAGTAAAATCCGGATACGAAGTCATACTGTACAAGTACCGCAGAGTGGTGAAGAAAATAGACGGTAACGTTAAAGATGCCCGATATGATTTCGATCAGTTTAAGGTACAGAAGAAAGAAGTAGTAGTAGAAAAACCCGATTGCGGTGATGATTGGGTGGTAAAGTTTTATAAAAACAACAATTACCAGGGCGAGTATGTCTGCTATCCAAAAGGAGAACACAAATACAAAGCAGCTTTTAAGACTTACCCTCAATCCATCCAGGTCAAGAAAGGATACAAGGTTTTGGTGATGTCTCGTGGCCGCAAGGTGAAGGAGATCAGCGGCAGTGCAAGAAGCGTAAGACTACCCAGTTTTGACGTCATCGTCATGAGCGCCCTCAATAACGATGGCGGAGCGACTAAGCCTATTGAAACCAAGCCACGGACCGAAACGAATACACGAAAATCAACCGGCAACCGGACAAAAACCGACAATTGTGTCAACAACTGGAAGCTTCGTCTTTTCCCTAATACGGATTATAAAGGAGAGCGGATTTGTTACTTCAGCGGCACACATCAATACAGCGGCCAGATGCCACGCTCCATGATGGTAGCAAACGGATATGAGGTCATTTTGTACAGAGGCAGCAGACTTGTAAAAGTAGTATCCGGTGGACATACTAATTTGAACATCAACTTCGACAAGTTAAAGATCCAGGCGATGAGGGCCCAAACGGCGAATGGCCTCAACTGCGGGTCCAATTGGACCATCCAACTATGCAACAGCCGGGATTTCAGCGGCCCTTCGGTTTGTTATCCCCAGGGAAAGCATTCCTACCGTCCGGGCAGCTTAGGCTATCCCAAATCAGTACAGGTAAAAAGAGGCTACTATGCGGTCTTCAAATACCGTGGCAGAATCGTGAATACCACCCCGAGAAGTATCCGGAGTTTCAGTTTCCAGTTTGATGAAGTAGAAGTGAAGAAGGATCCGAAGTATCTGGATGGCTTTCCAGTGAGCTGGTAGTAAAAGCATTCCGCGCCTCCGGCGCGGAATGCTTCCTTTTTTTCTTTCAAAAAAAAAACGATCATAAAATGAAAAAGCATCTTTTCTCTATAACACTACTTTCCCTCTTTATTTTTTTGAATACGAGCTTTGCCCAAAACCCAGAAAAGAAAAATGACAAAAAGAAGGAGGAAGTCACAGAAGAAATCCAGGAAACAATACTGGAAGAGCCCTTTGATGTAGAAATCCAGGAGGAATTCACCGATTTAGAAGACAAGATCATTTCAGAATCCGAATTTGCCATTCCTTCTGCTCCGGCCTTTTCCCTGATGGGCGTCACGCCGGAATTGATTCCACGGCCTGGGGTGGTCCGTAATTTTAAGGTCGATTGGAGGATCCGGGATTATCAGGGAGCGCCGGACCTGGCCGTCGAAGCCCTGCCGGTTTGGATGATCTTTTTCAACAGTGGGGATCTCGACAAATACCGGAATGCCTCTTCCTTTGCCCGTATGCTTTCGACCCTGAGTTTTTCGCTAAGTACGGCCAGTTTTAACAACACTAACCACCTGGGATATGCCGTAAAATTAAATCTATTCAGAGCTAAAGACCCGCTCAACGATCAATCTTTACTCGACGATTTCCACCAGCAAATTCAGGAAGAAAATGCCGAAACCAGGGCACAGATCCAAGAGTTGGAAGGATTGGCTCAAGAGACGGAAGATCCTGAGTTGCGAAAGCTCTACCGCAAGGAGATCAAGCAGTTAAAATCAGTCAGTCAGGACATCATCCGGGCCAAAAGACAAGAGTTGGAATCCATTCGACAAGATTATACCCTTCAAAACTGGAATGCTTCGATGCTGGATCTGGCATTCGGGAAGGTTTATTCTTTCGATCGTGGACAAGTAGATTCTCTTGGCATCATTTATCAGGGATATGGCCTTTGGCTAAATGGAGGAATAAAAAGCGGAAAAAACGGATACATCAGCGGGATGGTAAAGCTATCAAAGTACGGCAACGACGATGTGTTCCAGGCCGGCATCAGCATGCGCTACGGCAATCCCAAATTCAACTTTTACCTGGAGTCCATGTACGAGCGCACGAGCACCGTTTTTGACCCGGAATTTGATCCTTTTGAAATTAAGGAAACGAACTACCGCTTGTCGTACGGAGGGGATTTTCACCTTAGTCGTGGTATCCTGCTCAATTTTTCCCTGCAAACCCGCTTCGACGACGGCTTTAGATTCAAGGATTTTTTGCCGATCGCGAATATTACTTGTTTGATGCGTTGAGAGTTTGAAGGGGGCTGTCTCATAACTCCTTCGTCGTTATGAGCAGCCCCATATGATTCTTTTTAAGGGGTGTTTTTTAGAGAAAAACTTCGTTTTTCTCTAAAAAACACCCCTTAAAGAAATATTATTGGCTGGCGAATCCGCCTGAGGCGGATGAGACAGCCTCTTCAAATTCTACCCCACCTCCGCATTCCCATTAATCGCATCCAGCAAGCTAATAATCTTCACCGCTTCCTGATCCTCGAAGACACCTAGCAAACCCTGATCATTCGTATCCGTGAAGGGGGGCTCGAACAACAAACTTTTATCGATCGTGCCGTTGCGGTTGAGGTGTTGGATGATGTTGTCGATAAACTTCATCTGGTCGGCCGAAAGATTTCCTGATTGGATGAAGGCCGCAAAAGCCCGCTGGGCCGCGCTGATGTCCAAGCCGACGATGCTGCGGATAAATTTCCCCAGGGGCTGATCGCCATACACCTCTTGGTATTTTTGGTAGGTGCCCCGATCTCCGCCGTCGAATAGGATCCGCTGTAGTTCGGCTATCTCGTCTTTAGTGATGGGCTGGTTCGTGTTGAGCTTCGAGATGACAATGTGGTTCTTGTGCTCCCGGATGTAGCGCTCCACCTGCTTTTTGTATAGTTCATTCGTGAGCTGAGGGGCGTAGGGCTTGCCGGGCTCCATGGCCAGCTGGTCCTCGAAGTCAGTTTTGATGATCTCCCGGCTCTTTTCTTCCAGGTATTGCATCAGCTCCCGGATCTCCTCCCGGATCTCTTCCATCTTGCGCCTTTCCAGCTCTTTGTAGAAGTCTGGATTTCTCAGTCGTTCGATAAGAGACTTGGAACGCAAGACCTGCGGAATGCTGTATTGCTTGCTGAGGGCCTCCGCTATCGTCAGTACGTTTTCGTGGTATTTCTTTTCCATGCCCGACATCAATAAGTTGGCCTGCATCATCTTGAGCATCATCAGGTCGAAGCGCCGGGCCTTTTCGTTGATCGATTCGGGGATGGGTAAGTGCGACAAATGCTTCTCGATCCGGTGGATGCTGTCGTCATCCAGCCGGTTCCAGCGGTCTCGTTTTTCAAATTCGTCCACATACTCACGCTTCATGCTGACGTCGAAGCGCTGCTTGTCCAGGCTCTTGACGGCCGCATGGAGCTTGTCGATCAACTCCCGGGCCAGCTCCCGGTCAGCTTCGTCGCCGGTTTCGAGCAACAAACGGGCAACCGAAAGCCGCGTGAGAAAGATCTGCCGGCTGACGGGTTGGATGCTCTGCCCTTCCGTACCGTGCTTGTATTCCTCAAAAAACTCGAAATTGCCGCACACATCAAAAATGAGAAAATATTCCTTCGGTTTTTCCACCCCAAATACATCGGGGCACAAGCGGGTACCCCGCCCGATCATCTGCCAGAACTTGGCATAGGATCTTACCATTTTGAAGAATACCAGATTTAATACCCTGGGCGCATCAATGCCGGTGTCCATCATGTCGACCGACACGGCGATCTGGGGCAAATTTTCTTTGTGGTGATCACAGAAAGAAAGGATCAGACTGTGGGCATGCGACTTTTTGTTGTGCACCACTGCCATAAAGCCTGAGGGATATTGCGGATAGCGCTCCTCAAAACATTCCAGTATAAAATCGGCATGGTGCTGGTTGGTGGCGAAAATAATGCTGCGCCCGATCTTGTCGCCGCCCTCTATTTTTAAACCTTGCTCCATCAAGGCATCCAGGATCTTGTTGACGGTATCCTTGTTGAAGAGCCAGCGATTGAGAGCGGAGTTGCGAATTTCTTCGGGAAATAAGCCGGTGGCCTCGTCCCGGAATTCTTCTTCGTACTTTTCTTTTTCTTCCTCGCTGAGATCTTTGTATCGAATGCCTTCCCGGAGGAAGTTGGTGGTCAGGTTAATGTTTCTGTATGGTACGAGAAATCCGCTTTTGACGGCATCCTCTAACTCATAGGCAAAGGTGGGATTGCCATCGGAGCACTCGAATAAATCATAGGTGTTGTGGTCGATCTCTTTTTTGGGTGTGGCGGTTAGGCCAAGTAATAAGGCATCGAAATATTCAAAGATGACACCGTATTTATTATAGACCGATCGGTGAGCTTCATCTACGATGATGAGGTCAAAATGCCCGACACCATAAAATCGCTCGTCTTCTATTCTTTCTCCGTCGATCTTATTGATGATCGACTGGTAGGTGCTGAAGACCAGGCGGGTGGTATTGTTTTCTTTTTCCTGCGTGAGATCTATGGAACTTAGCTCTGGCAGGTGTTCTGCATAGGCGTTTTTGGCTTGTGTGACGAGTGCATTTCGGTCGGCCAGGAACAAGACTCTTTTAACCCAGTTGTTCTTTATAAGAATGTCTACAATAGATGCTGAGGTTCTAGTTTTCCCGCTTCCTGTAGCCATAACCATCAAAGCATGCCGATTGGCTCCTCTTAGTTTCCCTGTGCCCGCTTCGTCGGTGACAAAGGACTCTGCCATGCGCTGGATTCCCTCGATCTGGTAGGGGCGGTTGGTAATGGCTTGATTGATTGCTGCCTGGCGGATATCCTTACGGGTCTTCCTTTTTTGAATAGCCCAACTGAGTTCATCTTTGGTATAAAAACCATAGACTCTTCGGGGCAAACTGTAAAAGGTATCATCCCAGATGAAGGTTCGGTAGCCGTTGGTATAGAAAATAATAGGGCGCTGGCCGTGCATGGCTTCCAGACAATTGGCATACAAAAATGCCTGATGTCTGCCCTGTTCTGGATTAACAGAAGTACGTTTGGCCTCAATAACGGCTAAAGGCAACCCATTGTCATCCCACAGCACATAATCGGCAAAGCCGTTTCCTTTGGGATTATCTGGGGTAATGGGCATTCCCCTGACAGGATATTCGATCTCTCTATCTTTACGCAAATTAACCCATCCCGCTTCTCTAAGGGCCAGGTCGATTAAATGTTTGCGGGTTTCGCTTTCGGTGAATTCGGAGGAAATTTTTTCTTCCCGACTGGCTTTTTGTTTAGCTAGGGCCTTTTTGGCGGCTTCTTGCCGGCGCTGATAAGCCTGGAAAGCTTCTTCTGAGCGTTTGGCTTTTTCTTCCTGTTCGGCTATTTGCTTTCGGAGGACTTCTATCTGAGCCTGCATCTTGGCTTGCTCCTGCGTTGCTTCTTCCCGGATGGCTTGCAGGCGTCTTTTTTCGGCCCCTACCTTGGGAACGAGTGTTTGGTCGAAAGGCCCGGGCAGCTCAGGCAAGCTGTCGGCATAGAGATTGGCAAACCACTTCAGGAAGCTGTACAGGTATTTGATGCTGACCAGGGCGTCTTTGCCCCTGACCTGGCTGCCGTAATGCGCCCCTGCATTGCCCGTTTTCCTGACAATGTACAGGCCTTCGTTGAACTCCGAGGGGAGGAGGTCCTGAAAATCGTGCTCCCGCATCAGACTGGCCAGGCGGCTGTCGTAGGGCATCCTCAATTGCTCTTCCTCATAAATAAAATGTACGACTTCTTCCAACGCCAGGCGGCCATAATGAGCGGCGGAGGCAGGCTCCGTAAAGACACGACTCTCAGCTATTTTCATTTTGGAGAAAATAGTGGGAAAGGGGGTTTTTAGAAAGTCGAAGTTGCTCATTACTTAGTGGTTTAGTTCACTAATTCTCCCTTGAAAGCTCGCTGGAGGAGGCTTTGGAAGAGTTCTTCTGATTTGGTAAAAGACAACTCTGCTTGTTTCATCTGATTTCTGAATTCCAAGGCGACACTTGCGAATTTTTGCTGTAATTCCAATGGAGGAGTTGGAATATCAAAATCATTTATTTTGGAATTTGTAAACCTCTTAATCGCCGCACCAGACATCTTCTTTCGAATGAGGTTTTCCTTAAAGTTTTCGTGATTAAGTAGATGACATAGGTAGTAATTTGATAGATGATTATTGTTCACTCGTAAAAAAGCAATACTTGAAAGCATGCTAAACTCAAAATCATATTCATTTATGGCAGCAATTCCAGTTGTAGCTCCATCTTTTATGTAAATCACATCACCTTTTTTAACATTGCACCTTTTGTAAATCTTCTTATGAGCTTCTTCAGTTACGTACGTCGGCTTGGAAAAGAAATCCAAGCCGTTTTTCTTAACATGCCTTGCTGTAACATAGGGAATCCCTTTTTCAACTAGACCTGGAGAGAAATGTGTCCCATCTTGTATTTTTGTGGTCAGCTTCTTTAATTTTTGCACTTCCCACCCCTTCTCATTCCGCACAGGATCACCAAACATCTCCAAAAACAAGCTCTGCGTCAGCTCATCATATTTCTCGATGAGGGCTTTGGTCTTTTGTCGGTACGCATCGGCGGCATCCAGGATGGCAGCGATCTTTTTTTGGATGGGGAGTGGGGGGAGTGGGATTTTTGTTCCTTTAATTATACTTCCAGAAATATTTGGTTGTGCTCCACCGACTCCTTTATTTATTAGTTCTCTTTTGATTGATTTTAAAAAGTAATACAAATAATCTGTGGTACATTTTGGAGATGGGAGTAAAGCGGCACAGGCTTGGTTGGTACTTGCTTCAAAGGGAAGAATTGAACATGCCCCAATTGTAGCACCATACATAGCCAAAAGGACAGTCCCTTTTGGAAATAGTTTAGCGCTGGAATTATTTAATCCCTCAGTTGTAATCTTTTCTTCAGGTTCTTTTACATATCTATTTTTTAGGTCACCTGTCTTTACCCAAGGAATATGTCCACCATTAAAGTATTCTGGTTTTTTTCTGCTTGGTGTTCCACCTGAAGTGACTTTGAAGACTTCTCCAATCTTATTTTCATCCCACTTCATAGTTTAAATTTTCAGCATTTCTTCAAGTATAGTTAACGCCTCTTTTCTTTCCTCATCAATTTTTTTAATCTCATTAATGATTACTTCTGGCGAATCATACTCAATCTCCTCATAAACTATTTCCTTGTATCGATTAATACTCAAATCCCAGTCATTCTCTTTGATCTCCTCAAAAGGTACCATAAAACTCTTCTCTGTCCTGGCTCGTTTTTTTTCTACCTCCTTGTTTTTCCAGCGGGATAAAATATCGGGAATGTCATTTTCTTTGATCTCGCTGCGCTTATCATCGAGGCTGTAGCCGTCATTTTCCATATCATAGAACCAGACATCGTCGGTACCGCCGCCGCCCGTTTTGGTGAAGATGATCACCGCCGTACTCACCCCCGCATAAGGCTTGAACACGCCCGAGGGCATGGAGATGATGGCATCCAGCTTGTGGTTCTCCACGATTTCCCGGCGGATGGCCTTGTGTGCTTTGGAGCTACCGAACAGCACCCCATCCGGCACGATCACCGCTGCGCGCCCCCCTATTTTCATCATGCGCAGCATCAGGGCCAGGAAGAGCAGCTCGGTCTTTTTGGTTTTGCACACCTGCAGCAGGGAGCTTTCCACCACCTCGTAGTCCAGGCTCCCCTTAAAAGGCGGGTTCGCCAGGATCAGGGAATATTCGCTGCGGATGTCCGCATTGCTCTCGCTGAGGGAATCCTTGCCGATCAGCTGCGGGTACTCGATGCCGTGCAGTTGCAGGTTCATCGCCCCGATCCGCAGCATAGTCGAGTCAAACTCGATGCCGGTAAACATATCGCTGTTGAAGTGCCGGCGGAATTCTTTGTCGTGGAAATAGCCTGGATGTTCATCTTGGAAATACTCGCCGCAGGCTACCAGAAAGCCCGCCGTACCGCAGGAGGGATCGCAGATGAGGTCATCTTTGTTCGGCTCCATCATGGCCACCATCATTTTGATGATGTGGCGCGGCGTGCGGAACTGGCCGTTGGTGCCCGCCGTAGATATTTTTGAGAGGAGGTATTCGTACAGATCCCCTTTGGTGTCTCGGTCCTCCATTTTTATCTGATCGATCATCTGCACCACCTGGTCCAGCAGTCGGGCTGTAGGGATCATAAAGGTCGCCCCCTTCATGTACTCGCCGAAGATGCCCGCTTCGCTTCCGATCTGCTTCATGTGTTCGAAGACGGTCAGGTTATCCAGCTCGGGCTGCGGCCGGGTGAAGAGGTCGAACATGGCCTCGGGGCCTCTGTTTTTGAAGTTGGACCAGCGGAAAGGCTGTTCTTTTTCAGCATACCAGACTTTTTTAAGGGGGATCCCGGCGATCTGGGCTTTTTTCTCTTCGAGCTGTTGGCGTTCATCCAGTCGCCGCAGGAAGATCAGGTAGGTCATTTGTTCGATAACGGTCAGCGGATTGGCGATGCCCCCCGACCAGAAGGAGTTCCAAATTTTATCGACCTGGGATTTCAGTTCACCTGTGATCATAGATGCAAGTGGTTTAGTGCTTTATTTTACTCAAATGGCGCCTCACGGAGGCTGCTGTTTTTTCAAAACTTTACAGCCCTGCGGCACTGCGATTGTCATGAAAAAAAGGATGAGGAGCAATTTAAGAAATGTGCTTCAATTTTATAGAAGTTGTCTGAAGTTTTCGCTTTCAGCAAAAAACTTCAGACAACTTCACGACATGCATCCTTCTTGGGGGGAGGATGTTTTGTGTTTATACGAAGAAGCGGGAGAGAGGTTTCCACTTTTAATAAATCCGCTGCCCATCTTCCTTCCCAAAAAAGTAGGCTTTTTCCAGATCTATATAAAAGTCGGAATTCCTGTGTATGGGGGACTCCTGCCCGGCCTTGACTTTCGCGATGAGCGTATGCTCGCCCAGCTCTGTATAAATCAATTTTTCATTGCCCAATAATTCGACGGCGATAATTTGGGCGTTTATTTGTCCATCGTTTTTCAAATTATCAGCCGATAAATAAACATCTTCCGAGCGTATGCCCAATTCTACGGCTTTGCCAATGTGGTCTTTTAAGTTTTGGTGAGTTAAGGCAGAAAGGTCAAACCGAAGTTCGTTGTTTTTAAAGACTAATTTCCCGTCTGCCGATTGAATGTAGCCCTCTATAAAATTCATCTTGGGGCTGCCGATGAACTCCGCCACAAATTTGCTTCCAGGGTTCGTATACAATTCCATCGGAGAGGCGTTTTGTATGATCTCGCCTTTATTCATCACCACCACCCGGTCGCCCAGGGTCATGGCTTCTACCTGGTCATGGGTGACATAGACGACCGTGGCATCCAGTTTTTTATGCAGCTTAGCCAGCTCTATTCTCATTTGTCCGCGCAATTTGGCATCCAGGTTACTCAGCGGCTCATCAAATAAAAACACTTTGGGCCGGCGAACGATGGCCCTCCCGATGGCGATTCTTTGCCGCTGACCGCCCGACATTTTCCCCGGCTTTTTTTGTAGAATATCCTCGATGTTCAAAATCTCAGCGGCCCTCATCACTTGTTCGTGTATTTTGGCTTTGGGCACCCTTTTTATTTTCAGGCCGAAGGCCATATTTTGATAGGCCGTCATATGCGGATACAAGGCATAGTTTTGAAACACCATGGCGATCTCCCTTTTGCTGGGATCGAGTTCATTGACCTTTTTATGGTCGATGTATAATTCGCCGCTCGTAATGTCTTCCAGGCCGGCAATCATGCGCAAGGTGGTTGTTTTACCACAACCCGAAGGGCCCACCAGAACCACGAACTCCTTATCCTGGATGGTCAGGTTGAGATTCCTAACCGCTTCCATACCTCCTTCATAGGTTTTTCCGATGTTGACTAATCTGACTTCTGCCATTTTTTACTGTGTTTTTAATAAGCTCATTAAACTCTCCAGGGTGGACTCTGCACCGGCGTTTTTATTGATAGCGTCTTTGGAAATAATGCCGTCGTAACCTCTCCCGGTGGAGGCATCGTACATATTCACCTGGGCCACATTATTTCCCAAAAACCAGGATTTTAGTTCGTTGGCCTGGTCTGCGTACTTCTTGTTGCCTGTTATTTGATACGCTGCCGTGGAGGCCCACACCATGGGGCGAATGCCGTAAGCGATCTGATCGAATTCATTTCTTTGGGTTTCTGTAAAGCCTTCTCCGGAATCTTCGATCATAAAATTAGATACAAAGCCGTTTTTTAATAAATAGGGATAAAAGTGGTCTACCTCTTTCAAAGCGCTGTTGATATATCCCTGATTATTGAATTGTTGTCCGGCCATTAGCAAGGCATAAGCCTGGCTGTTCCCCCAGGCGTGCCACAGGTTTTGCCAGCTTAAAAATGCGCCGTATGGAAATTCGCTGGCACCTCCTTTTTGCATGAGCATGATACCTTCGGCCATGGAGTCAATTAGCTTTTGGGCATCCACATCGCTCGTTCTTTTTTGATAGGGAAGCAAACCCAAAATTAAGACCGCCGCCTGATCGGCCGCATAATCATTGGGCAACCAGCTGGGACAAACAAGAGTATTCACGGTTTCCTCTTTTCTTTCTTTGCTTCCCAGATCTCTCTTGAGATTGGATACCAATAAAGCGCTCGCGGCTTTGATGTTTTCAGCAAGCTCATCGTTTTCTTCCAAAAGCGGAAGAGCGGTCTCCAATGCCCATAAAGCGCGCAAGGACCACCAATTCAACTCGGCTACGGTGGTTCTATAGGTCGTGTTGATGGTCAGATCATTCCAAATGAAATTGTTGAAATACCCATTTTCATTTTGCATGTGCACAACAAACTTGAGCATTCGTTTTATTTGGCGTAAGATCTTCGGCTTGTCGTCCGCAATTTTGTAATATTCCGATAACATGATAATGGCTCTGGCCACATCGTCCACACAGGTATAGCCTTCTTTAGGTTCAATCGCATAGACATAGTCGGGCGCTTCGCTGTAAATATGAATGATGGCCATAGAGTCTCCATCTATACTTATGTCCTGATATAAATGGTAAAAATGCTGCAGGTTGACCGCATCCTGTTTCATATCCGAAGGCGCTGTTTTTTCATCGGCTGATTCTGTACAGGCCGCCATTGTCAGGCTTAAAAGGAATATCCATGTTTTTATCTTCATATTTATTTTTTTACTCGGCTAACACACCTCCATAGTATCCAATAAGTCTCGTATCGAAACGGTCCCGAAAGTACAGGCCGAATCGGATAGGGCGTAGGGGATGACCAATAGATCGCCGTGCTTCATCGCCCCACAGGAATAGACCACATTGGGCACATATCCTTCTCGCTCCGATTCATTCGGACTGATCAAAGGGCTGCTTAATTTTTTAATGATCTTCGAGGGGTCTTCCAAGTCCAGTAAAATAGCGCTGATCATGTATTTTCGAAGAGGCCCGACCACATGAGTAATGAGCAGCCAGCCTTCCTCCGTTTTTATGGGCGAGCCGCAATTGCCAATTTGTACCAGGCCCCAGGCGTCCTCCGGAACCAGTAAGGTTTCATAGTCTTCCCAGATAAACAGATTATCCGAGTACATCAAAGAGAGGTTCACGCCGCCTTGTCGCCCTATCATGGCGAAGCGCCCGTTTATTTTTTCCGGAAACAGGGCAAAGCCCTTGTCATTAACCGCCTCGCCATACATCGTCCGTATTTTGAAGCGCACAAAATCTTCCGTGATGATGAGCTGCGGAGAAATGCGGTGCCCGTCGTATGCCGTATACGTCCCGATGTAGGTGGATTGCCCGTTTTCAATAAACTCAACGAAACGAACATCTTCCATTCCGTTCGATTCCTGCCTGGCAGTCGGGAAAATGACTCTTTCGGCTAACAATGAATGGGCAGGAGCGATGACGTCATAGTTGCTGTCAACAAAATTCTCAAGCAGGTCCAGGGAGTGTTGATCATATTGGAGATCAGGCTTTTTGACAAAGTCAGAGACCTCCTTCTTAGTAAAGCCAGCGCCCCAGTTGTTCAAAACGCCCGGATCAAAGTCGGGGACGATTCGGAGCCTTTTTTCTAATTTTTTCGTTTGAAAAATCTTGGAATCATCCTGAATGGCGGTGGTGGCCAGGCTCGGGTCTTCGTCCAGCCTGATTTCTCCTTGCGCATTGACCAGGCCGCTGCTGAATTCTACGGAAGAAATATGCCCCTCTCCCACTGCCCGCAAGCTGATGATAAATCGTTTTTCTCCCGGCTGTAAGCCGCTTTGGTCAGGGTGAGCCACCATCGACGGGTTGAATAAAGCGGCCGCTCGTATGGAATATTCCATGGAAAAATAAGCGCCTAATAATTTTTTTCGATGGGGGCTTAACTCAACTTTTTCAGGGACGAGGCTTTTTATTTTTTCAAAATGATGGTTCAGGTAGTAATCAAAATTCGGGTGACGGTGTCGAAAATCGCACTCCACTTCCTCGTAAAGTTCGTCCACCTCCCCGTCGGTAAGTTGTAAAATTCGATCTACCTGAGCCTGAATTCTCTTTGAAGTAGCGGGGTCTCCAAAATTCAAATATTTTAGGATGACCTTTTTGGCATCTGCACAGATGCGGATATCTGAACGATTGAATAACATGTTTTTTATTTTTTATTCTTTCAAGCCCGAGCTTGCCATACTTTGAATAAAATACTTTTGGAAAAAGGTGTAGGCGATCATAATCGGCAAGGCCAGTAAAACGGCCGAAGCCAATTTTACGCCCAACTGACTTTCCGCCCGACCGCCCACAGAAAACAAGGTGACCATCTGTGGCATGGTCATCAAAGATTCCTCTCTTATCACGATCAGGGGCCATAAGACTTCATTCCAGGAGTTCATGAAGGTCAGAATGCCTACTATGACGATGGTCGGGATAATATTGGGAAACAGGACCTGGAACAGGATCCGCAGATCCGAACAACCATCTACTCTAGCCGCATCGATCAATGCTTTGGGCATGCCCATAAAGGCTTGCCGGAACAACAAAATAGCAAAAGCATTGAGTAGAAACGGCAGCACCAGGGCTGCATAGGTATCCACCAGGTTTAACTTGACCATAGTGATGTAGTTAGGGATCAGGGTGATTTGAAAGGGCAAAGTCATGGTGAAAATGATGATATAAAAAATGAGATTCCTGCCCTTGAATCTCATCAGAGCCAGCGCATAGCCGACCATGGAGCTAAAAATAATCACCCCCAGGGTAGTGAGGGACGCTACGATAACACTATTCAGTAAAGATCGCCCGATCGGAATTTTTGACAGCATCTGGGTATAACTTGCCAGGGTGAGCTTGGAAGGGAACACCCAGAGGCCACTGATTTCAGATTCCGGCGCCAGGGAGGCTACGATCATCCAGTAAAACGGATACAAAAAGGTAATCGCAGCAATGCTCAAAAACAGGTATATCAGTATCTTTTTCATATCAATCCTTCTTTTCAATATATCTTTTCTGTATGACCACCACCATCAAAATCAGGAAGGCGAAGAAAAACCCAAGGGTAGCGGAGTACCCCATATGATAATACTCAAAGGCTTGTTTGTAAATGTATAAAACCGACGAAAGGGTGCTGCTGAGCGGCCCTCCACCAGTCATAATATAGGGTTCGATAAAGAGCGAAAAACCACCGATCGTAGATAAGATGACCACCATAAAGACGGTCGGATTAATCAAGGGCAGCGTGATGTGTCTGAATTTTTGCCAGTGGGAAGCCCCTTCTATCTCTGCCGCCTCATAATAGGCGACCGGCACGGTTTGCAGGCCCACCAAAAACAAAATGACATACAAGCCTACATTTTTCCAGGTCGCCATGACGGCTATGGAGCCCATCGCTATATCCGGATTGATAAGCCAGCCTACTTTTCCAAAACCCAGCATCACTAATATTCGGTTGATAAGCCCGGTATCAAAGCCCAATAGCTGTTGCCAAAGGATGGTCACGACCACGCCCGAAACGATTACGGGCAGGAAAAAAGCGGCCCGGTAAAATCCTTTGAGCTTAATTTTTTGATTTAAAAACTCGGCCAGGGCAAGGGCAATAATCAGTTGTAAGGGAATGTGGATGATCAAAAACTGGATGGTATTCCATATTGCCTTCCAGAACATTCTGTCCTGGAACATTCGCGTGTAATTAGAGGTGCCCACATACTCTACCGGAGAAATGATGTTCCATTTATGAAAAGTCAGGAACAAAGAGAAAAATACAGGGAAGGCCACAAACACCAGCAGGTGCAGCAAATAGGGTGCAACAAATAAATAGGGCAACCATCTGTTTTTTCTCATATTTCTTTTTTTGAAGTTGTTTATTATGTTCCGTAGGAACGATAAATCAATAGCCCGATGCTTTAGCTTTGGGGACGGTGGGCGACTCTTCTCCCCTGATTCGCATGCCCCCCGTTTAGAAGAAGCATTCATTAAGCAATTATTTCTGCACTTTGATGAGCCTCAACGGCCATTTGTAAAGAACTAAAAGCATTTTCTTCGGTAATGATCCGTTCGTGTTTGGGGTCTGCTATCCATTTTAGTTGATCAGCGAATAAATCAGCGACCAGCCGTCGATAAGTATCCATTTTTGAACGAGCCTGATGCACCATTTCCACTTTGAAATCTGTTGAGCTAACTTTAAAGCGACCGGTAGATTTTTTTTCATCGCCATGGTAGGATTCTTTTACCGTGATCTCCAGCGGAGCGATCAAGGATTCCAATGTCGCTAAATCCTCTTTTGAAAGGATGGCTTCTATTTTCATTTTATTGGGTACCCATTCGTATAAATTGATGTTCCCTTTTTCAAAAACCAGCCGGATCTCTTGCCGGTCTAATTTTTTGGGCTGATCAAATCCGTGGTAAAAATTGACGATCGCATCCCCATATTGCACAACGGCCTGCACTCTGTCTGCTGCTTTGTCATATATTGGAGAATGGTGTCTTTTCATTTCCAAAGCGCTTATAAGCTTTCCTTTACCCAACCATCCTTCGAACAGATCGAAAAAGTGTACGGCATGTTCAATGAAGATGCCGCCGCTCTTTTCTTCCTCCCAAAACCAATGGGTGGGGGTCAGGAATTCGTCAGAAGCATAATTTTCAAAAAAACCGTGCAGGAAGGAGCCCAAAAGCTTCTCCTCCATTATTTTTTTGACTACCTGAAAAAGAGGATTGTAGCGTTGCATCAAATTGACCACATACAGGCTGTTTGTTTCTTTAGCGATCCGGATCAGATCCCTTACCTCTTCCAGATGGAGGGCTGCCGGTTTTTCGCATATGACATGTTTACCAGCCAGTAAGCATTCCTTTGCATAAGGATAATGTAGCCAGGGAGGAGTGGCGATGTATACCAGATCAACTCCTTCATCTTTTGTAACATCCTGTACATTGCTGAAGATCCGGCCGCCGAATTCTGACTGAAAGGCCCTGGCTTTCTCGGGCTCCGAATCCAGGATTCCCGCAAAAGCTGTGTGGTCGTGCTCCAGCATGATAGGGAGTGCGAAGGACGCAAAGTTTCCGGCTCCGATGACGGCTATTGATTTCATATTTCACTATTTCCCAGCAATACATTCACTGCTCTGGCAGCATCTTCGATTGCTTTTTCAGGAGTTTTTTTGTTATAAATGACGCAGGCTTCATATTCTTGCGAAATGATGTCAAACACCTCCACTATAACCTCACAATTATCCACTCCTTTCACATAATTGGCCTGTTTGGCAAATGCCATGGCCTTAGGATTTTTAGAGAAATAGTCTGCAAAAGTCGAGTCTTGTTCCAGGTTTTGTCTTCTGGGCAATTGGCCTGACATTTCCAGGAACGTCTTATCGCCCTCTCGATCGATCAACGTTTTTACAAATTCCCAGGCCGCCTGCGGGTTTTTACAAGTATTAAAAATGACAATATTCTTAGGATCAGCATAGGTGTAAACGGGCCCCTCATGATCGTCCGGAACCTGCATCGGGAAAAAGTCAAATTCGAAGTCTTCTCTTTTTTTGAACTTCTCGACATGGGCAATTTCCCAGGGCCCGGTCCATTTAGTCAGAATATTTTCGGAAATAAATCGATCCTGTCCCGCTGATAAACGCTCTTTGGAAAAATAGTTATTGATGTATAGCTTTTGTAAAAACCGAAAAACCTCGACAGCATGCTCGTTGTTAAAAGCCGCTTTGTTGTCTTTTACCAAAGAGCCTCCTCCGGAAGCGGCCAGGTATAGCGGATAAAAGTTAAAAAAACGTTGATACCAAATGACTTTCACTTCGGTATAGCCAATCCATTGGTCGATATATCCATCCTTGTCCAGGTCTTTTTTAACTTTTTCGCCTGCCTCCAGATAGTCGGAATAGGTAGTAGGCAAGCGCTCGGTCCCGGTTTTTGACGACAGGGTTTCATTATAAATGGTCATGATCGGGTTGATCTTCCAGGGAATTTGATAGATATGCCCGTCGGAAGAAGTGATTTCCTCGACCGTTTCTTTTCCGCATCGCTCAGTGATAAATTCTGTAAACCCGGCTAAGGTATCCAGGGCCACCAGCACTCCGGCCTTGGCATACATTTCAACGCTGCCTTGCCACATATTGGCATAAATATCAGGCGTCGTTTTTCCAACCACCGCGGCCAGGATCACCTCTTCACTGGAGTTCCCCTCCGGTACCGGCTGATGCCGAACGGTTTGGTCCGGATGATCTTGATTCCATTGATCGGCGAATAGCCTCGTAAATTCTATTTCGGGATTGTTATTGGATGACCAAAATAGCAGGCCCGCCTGCTCATCTTTGTTTGGACGGCAGGAGAATAAGCATAACAATAGAATGACCGGGCCTATTTTTTTTATCATAAAGATTCAAGTGATTTTTGGGGGCGTCTCCTCCGCCTGTGGCGGAGGAGACGCCCCCAAATTTAGATTAAACACTCCCTGCCCCGCGAAGAGCATTTAAACTGGATAAAATATTGGAAACAGACATTTCTGCTGCACAGATCACTTCATCAGCGGCCCCATAATACATGGTGATTTTATCTCCATCGACAATATGGCCATTGGTAAATATGACATTGCTGAAAAAACCATGTTTTTCATATTCCGCATTGGGTTCCATAATAGGATCATGAGAACGAGCTAAGACCTTGGTAGGATCTTTCAAGTCTAGTAAGATGGCACCCAGACAGTAGCGACTATTATGATCAGCCCCGTGGTAGATGGCCAACCAGCCTTCTTTGGTTTTGATCGGAGAGGTACCTGCCCCGACTCTTGAGCTATCCCACATCCCTTCTCTTGTGTATAGGATACATTGATGATCTCCCCAGTGAGTCAGGTTGTCAGAGTTGGCTATCCAGATGTAATTCCCCCCGAGGCCCACCCCTGACGGACGATGAAAACAGTAGTATTTATTTCCAATTTTTTCTTCAAAAAGGGCACAATCTTTATTGTGGGGCGGAAGGATCATATCCATTCTTGAAAAGTTTTTCCAATCCTTGGTACGCATCAATCCCACTCCTACTCCATTTTCAGAAACCTGAGTGTAGGTTAAATGATAGGCCCCTTCAAAAAACGACACTCTACAATCTTCAATGCCGTAAGTTTCGAACCGGCCTCGTCCAAATATCTTGGCTGGAAGATCTTGCGGCTCATAAAAGTGAACACCGTCTTCACTACACACCAATCTCAGGTGGGAAATGGTTGACAGATACATGTGGCCCTTGTAAGTAAACTTCCGAGGGTCGGAGGTATCTAATAGAGGGTCTTCCTCGTCAAACTCCAGGTGCCTGATTTCTCCATTGGCTGTCATGATGGGAAGCGACACTTTCCCTTCTTTTTGCGGCGCCCGTTCCGATACGCGCAGTAGCAGCCATATTTTACCCGCAAAGCGAAATGCTCCGGGATTCATGACACACTCCACCACAAACCCTGGCTGGCTTGGAGTGATGTCCTTAGTTGTAATCAATGGATTTTGAGTAAATCTAATTGCCATAAAAACGAAAATTTATGGAGAGGTGTGGGGTTGTGTAAAAAGTCCTTCGGCCTTCCTGCCGGCCGGCAGGCGGGTTCACACAACCAATAATATATTTTTTGGGGCTGTCTCATCCGCCTGAGGCGGATGAGACAGCCCCAAATTTCATTTTACTGTTTACTAAACTTCATCGCACCCAGGTTTTTACCGCCATAAAGGAAATTCAGGAAGTAAGTTCCCGGTGCATAATCCTCCACATCGACGGAGAACTGCCCGACAGGTATCTCATATTTGTTAAACCGGACAGCATCTAATTGTCGGCCCTGTACATCCAATACGCGAATCAGCAGGGGCTGATTATTTTCGAAACTGTGCTCGATTAACAATTGATTCTGAACAGGATTCGGATAGAAGGATTGGATCACATTGAGCAGCTCACCGAATTGATCCTTCACGCTGGTCGTACCCTGACTAAACAGAGCGGCTACTTCCTCAGGAGTGAGGGCTTTATTGTAAATTTTCACTTCGTCCAAAGCGCCGGTGAAATACTGCCCTCCTTCAATAGGGTTACTACCCATTCCTAATGGGAAACCAGTGCTATTCAAGGTACCCGCTGCAGGCAGCTTATTGACTTCCACCCCATCGAGGTAAATAATGTCGTCCACACCGTCGTGCACCATTGTAACGTACCACCAATTGTTCAATAATAGTTCGTTACCATCACCACTATCCATATCATGAACGAAGTTATCGGAAACGGAATTGGTACTATTGGTCGTCCAGACGATTTTCAAATGCTGCGGAAGCGAAATTTTCCATCTTTGGCTCCAATGTCCAAAATCTAAAACATAAGCTTCGGGGTCGGTCGTAACGGCATCCACCCGGATCCAGAAACTAACGGTGGTATAATCTGAAATCAGTTGTACGGCATTCGGTGCTAAAACAGAATCCTGCATTCCATCAAAAACGATCGCCTGGTTACCCGTTCCATTTGGATGCGAAACATCTTCGAAAGTGGGATCCCCTCCGATTACCCCATGATTTTCATAAGGAGTGGCATCATTCGCATTCCCGTCGAAAGGATAATGAGCCACTAAACCGGGCTCGCCCGTATCTAATTCAGCTTCCGTGGTCAGTGTAACTTCCGCTGTGGTGGAATTGTTGTTTGATAAATCGTAGGCATAGACTCCAAACGTATAAGGCGTTTCGGGATCTAATCCGCCAATCAGAACGGAGGTCGTCTGGCCATCAAGGCTATCCACATAAACACCATCTAGGAACACTACATAACCGGCCACCTGTACATTGTCAGTAGACGCATCCCAGGCAAACAACACAGAATTGGAACCCAAAGATCCTCTAAGGTTGGAGGGCTCAGTAGGGGCTTCCGTATCGGGCGTCTCATCCTGGCCGGTCGTTACGCTCAGGGAGGAAGGTAATGACTCATTACCTGCTTCATCTACAGCAGTGACGCTGAATAAAAACTCGGTGAGCGGCGTCAATAATAAAAGGTCAGCGCTTGTATTGGATGTTGTTAAAACCTTGTTGCCATCCTGGTAAACATTGTACGCTGTTACCCCTACATTATCGGTTGAATTTAGCCAACTTAAATATACATTGTTAAACGCTACCTCTGCACTTAGATTAAGCGGAGCGGTAGGCGCTTCTGTATCTGCCATCATTGGTGGAGTCGACTGCAAGGTATACAAGTCCATGATTTCTGTATCGGAAAGCGCCTCATTATATATCCGTACTTCATCCAGGCTTCCTTTGAAATAATTCGCATTATCAATCGGATCATATCCTATGCCAAATGGATGGGTGGTCGGATCCAGCGCACCCGCTACATCTTTTTCTGCCACCTGAACACCGTTCATATAAATTCGGTCCTTGGTACCATCGTGAACCATCACAACATGCCGCCATTCTCCAACCACCAATTCATTACCATCACCGGAATCCATATCGCTACAGCAAGAACCACCGGCATGGGTCGTAAAGACGGGCTTGCCATGGCTAGGCAAAGAAATTTTCCAGCGCTCCTGCCAACCACCGTGAGATAATAAATACACTTCGCCGCTGGCTGGTAATTCTTCTACATTCACCCAAAAGCTGATGGTTGTGTTGTCGGAATTTAATTGAGGTGAATTGGCTGCGACAACCCCTGCACCGATGCCATCAAAGGTATAAGCTTTGTTGGCTAGCCCAAAGCGATCGTCTGCAAGCTGAGCACCATTTGCCTGAGCATGGTTACTGTAGGAGGTGGCATCCTTGGCATGCCCGCTAAACGGATAATCGGCTACCAGGTTTCCGGGGATGTCCGGAGCCATATTTTGGGCCGCATACAGATCTGCAATTTCCATGTCGGAAAGCGCCACATTATACAATTGGATTTCATCCAGGCTTCCATTAAAAAAGCCACTATTGCCGATCGGATCGTAGCCAATTCCAAATGGGTGAACCGTTGGGTCAAGTGCACCGGTCACATCTTTTTCCGCGACCTGTACACCATTCATGTAAATTCTGTCCTTTGTGCCATCATGTACCATCACGACATGCCGCCATTCTCCAACCACCAGTTCGTTGCCGTCACCGGAATCCATATCGCTACAGCAAGAACCACCGGCATGAGTTGTGAAAACCGGCTTTCCATGACTTGGCAGGGAAATTTTCCAGCGCTCCTGCCAGCCTCCGTGAGACAGTAGGAACACCTCACCACTAGCCGGCAGTTCGTTTACTTTTACCCAAAAACTGATGGTCGCAAAATCTGAATTGTAGGCAACAGAATTAGCAGCCACGATACTCTCCTCGCCTGAGAATTCATAGGCGTTGGAAGCATAACCAAAGCGATCCACAGAAGGATTGGCGCCATTAACTACTGCATCATTGCCGTAAGGAGAACTATCTGTTGCATCTCCCGTGAAAGTAAATTCAGCTACCAAATCACCGGAAGCGGGATTCGTAGATTGCTCGGTATAGGCCGTTGCAATGTCTTCTGGTGACAGGGCATAATTATAGATTTGGACTTCATCTATTGCTCCATCAAAATAATTATCATTGTCAATAGGATTGTACCCGACTCCAAGTGGATGAACGCTTGGGTCCAGTGCTCCGGCTACGTCTTTTTCCGCCACCTGTACACCGTTCATGTAAATAATATCTTTTGCTCCATCGTGTACAAATGCCACATGTCTCCACTCTCCTGCGACCAATTCATTGCCGTCGCCGGAATCCATGTCGCTACAGCAAGAACCACCCGCATGGGTCGTAAATACAGGCTTACCATGACTCGGCAAGGAAATTTTCCAGCGTTCCTGCCACCCACCATGAGACATTAAATACACTTCGCCACTGGCGGGAAGTGAATTTACTTTTACCCAAAAACTGATCGTGGTATGAGCGGAGTTTAACTGAGCAGAATTGTCAGCCCTAAAAGCAGAGGAAGTACCATTAAAATGATAAGCGCTGTTGCCAAATCCAAAGCGATCCGTAACCGTATTCAAGTCAGTTGCGGTACCGTGATTTCCATAAGCAGATGCATCTAAATTATTCCCGGAGAAGGAATACGAAGCGACCAATTCATTAGAAACGGCAGGAGCAGTATTTTGGGCCTCATAAAGGGCGGCAATTTCGCCGGCGCTTAAGGCGATGTCAAAAATCAGGACTTCGTCCATATCGCCGTTAAAATAATTGCCGTTACCGATGGGGTCAAAGCCGATACCCAAAGGTTGGTTGGTCGCGTTTAATGCGCCGGCCACGTCTTTTTCTGCAACCTGGGCGCCGTTCATATAAATGATGTCCTTTGTTCCGTCATGCACAAATGCCACATGCGTCCATTCGCCTGCAACCAACTCATTGCCGTCACCTGCATCCATATCAGATATTCCCGATTCCGCATTCGTTGTCCAGATTAACTTTCCATGACTGGGTAAAGAAACCTTCCAACGCTCTTGCCAGCCGCCAAAAGAAATGGGAAATACTTCGCCGGTGGCAGGGATTTCATTGGCTTTTATCCAGAAAGCCACTGTTGTATAATCGGAATTGAGGGCTGCCACATTGGCGGCGCTCAAATAGCTTTGTACACCATCGAAGCTGATGGCATTATTGGCAAATCCGAATCGATCCTGCGTCAAAGATGCGCCATTAATGGAAGCATGGTTGGCCGTGGCCGACTCGTCACTTGTATTCCCTGTGAAAGAATAATTTGCTACTGGTGTTTGTGCATAAATAGCTACTGATGTCAGTAAAAAACAATAGCATAAATAGTAAAACCGTCGTAGAATACTTTTCATTTTTGTTGGTTTTAAATAATTAAGGATTTGATTTATGGCCTCTATGAATCACTGTAGTTTTACAAACCGGGCAGTTGAAATGCCTTGCTGAGTTCTTAAAACCAGCTGGTATACGCCGGGATGCCAATCCTCCAGCATCATGTTAATGCCGGCATTGGAATCCAGGTCTCGTTTGAGCAGCAAGCGCCCCTGAAGGTCAAAAACGGACAGCTGCCCCTCTCCTTTAAAAGTATCTGTAAATGAAATGGTCAAAACCTCGGTAGCGGGATTTGGCGAAAGCCGTAACTGAGATTCTTTTCTGAAGCGTGTGTTAACGGAGGTTGTGCTTGCATGATACATAGAAGCAACAGCATCCGGACTAAGCGCGTAATCAAAGATCTTTACTTCATCAAGCACTCCTTTGTAATTAAATTCGTTATTATCAGGTAGCATTTGAGCCATCAGGAATGGCAGGGTAGTCGTTCTGATTGGCCCGGTCAAAGAGCGAAAAGCCTCTAGCTTTCCGTTGAGATAAATGATCATCCATTCTCCATCATAGCTGACCGTCAGGTGATACAAACTATCCGCCTGAATGGCTTCCGAATCCAGATCACCAATGCCATCCTGGGTATTGACCGTCCAGCGAATCTTTTCCCCCTCGATGATGGATACCTTCCAACGGTTTTGCCAGCTTCCGTGCGACAGGAGAAATACCTCGTTGTTGGGGAGTAGCCTGGCTTCAAACCAACAACTTATCGTAATAGCATCCTGGACGTTCAGCAGGGCATTGTTCTGGACCGTAACCTTGTCATTGATGCCGTCGGTAAGTAAGGCGCTTGAAGGATTCCCATTTCTGTCTTCCGTATAAATGGCGCCACTCACCTGGCCGTGTAGTTCATTGCCGCTGATATCCTGTCCATTAAAATTGAAAGGATACCAGGCAATCAGGTTTCCCTGAGTGGCGGCAAAGGTTTTTACCCAAATGGAGGTCGTTCTTGAATCGCTTAAGCCTTCTTCATCCGTAACGGTAACGCTTATTTCAAATACGCCTTCTGATGCGGGGGCTGTCCAGGTGACCACATTTCCATTCCCTGAAATATTACCTCCGGAAGCGGTCCATTCATAGCTTAAAGAATCGCCATTCTCGTCGATGGCCTCCACCTGTAATTCCAGGGTTTCATTGGGATCGACGACTCCATCTTCCTTATCCAGGCTTACTATCTGAGGAGCCACATTAATTTCGGCTACTACATTAATGGAAATAACCGCCGTATCCGTTTGATCGGCCTCATCGCTTACAATAAGCATCACTTCATATTCTCCAATGCTAGCAGGAGCCTGCCATTTCACCTCAGTGCCCGAACCTGAAATTCCGCCTCCTTCTGTACGCCATTCAAAACTTAGATCTGGAGAGTCTTTGTCAAAAGCTTTGGCAAAAACCCTGGTAGAATCGCCCTCTTCTACCTGGATGGCTGCTGCCATAAGGGACTGAATGCGGGGAGCATATTGGAAAGGCTGAGCCGTTTGCATATAATCCACGACGATTCCGTCCACCAGCATCTTGTTTTTTTCATAAGAAACTTCCCCATTGGCCGGCGTAAGCGCCACCATAATCGCCTCATCAGCAGGAATAGTGATCATCACTTTTCCATTCACATTTTGCATAATGAAGGACTCCGAAAGCATTTCATAAAGATCCACCTCCTCAGTTCCTACGGACAACTCTATCGTCTTGGCGGTGCTGTATGGGTTAAAAAACAAATAGGTTGGATAAGCTTCTTCATTAAAAAAGTCGGTTTTCAGCAAATCGATCTTGAAGATTTTGGGATCATTCGTTTTTTCATAAATAGCCCCTAAATAGCCTATAGAGGATGTTCCATACAACGCCAGGTTCGTGGCGGCCCAGCCCCCTCTAAGCGCATCCCCGGTAGAAAAGGGAGCATTTCCCTGCCATTGTTCTCTCAGGGCTTCATAGCCCACCACCCGGTCCGGGTCATAGGCGTCGGACCATTCAGAGGCATCCTGGAGAAAGTCCGGCAGAAAGCCGGGGTAGAACAGGCGGGTGGCATTGGCCAAATTGAGCATCCACTTTCCGACGGCCCTTGCAAACCGTTTGTCGTACCGAAGCATGGGCGCGAGTGCAGCCGCGTGCTGCAGGCCATTCATTTGAAAGGCATAATCGTTGCCGTTATCGTTCGCCTCTCCGATCAAGCCATGTACATCGAAGCCGGCCCAATTTCCGACTATGGCGCCCCAACCGCGAAGAGCCCCTCTGTCAAACGCCCAATTGACCATTTTTTCAATGTCATAATTGGTATTGATCTCGGCATTCATTTTGGCTGCCGCATAAATTCCGTAGGGCAATTGTATTTCATAAGATGGGTTGGTGTTCCAGTCATCTAAAAACTCCATACTCCATTCCGCTCCTTTGAGGTATTCGGGATTTCCTGTTGTTTTCCAGGCATGATACAGTATCCAGGCAAAGGCACCGGCCGCTTCAGGTTGTTTGACCCCTTCATCCAAGGCTTGCATATCTGAGAAATCCCAGGCCCGATAATTCATGTAGGCCGGCTGCCAGGGGGTATCATTCCCCCCCATGGCTCTTACCGCTGCCAAAAACCGGTCAGCCACGCTGGTAAATTGAAAAGCCTCTTCACCACCCAGGTTGGGATACAAATCATACAGCTGATAAAAGAAAATATTGGGCATGGTCTCATACCACCAGTCATTGCCGCTTCCTCCGCCCGGATTATTCAGATAAATGAGTTCGCCTGAATTATCATTAAAAAACCCCTGGCTTTTTAATACCCAGTTTTGTCCGTACTGATTGCTCTTATCCACTCCGAGTAGAGAGGCGCCCACCAGAGATGGTAAAATATTAATGGCCTCTCTGCCATTGGTATTATTGGTGCCTACATAGGTGTGTAATCCAAATGCCGGGCCTTGTGTAGACACCAAGGGCAGATACTGCCCCGTTTTTTGGACATCATAAACAAAAGAATCATATTGAATAGCCACTTGTTTCCAGTCCCGCACATTATACGGACTCGGCTCATTGGGCATCATCTCAATCCGGTTGATGTCAATTTGAGTCACCTGTGCGTTCAGGCCGAATGCAAGGCTAATGAATATGAGTATCAGAGTACAGTTGCTAATTTTCATACAGTCAAGTAGTTAATAACCCGGATTTTGGATTAAAGAAGGATTCAAATCAATCTCGGTTTGAGGAAGCGGAAAAACTTCATGTTTCCCAGCTTGAAAACCCTCGAGCAGGCCATCGGCTATACCCCATCGAACCAGATCAAAAAAGCGGTGCATTTCAAAGCCCAGCTCTACCTGTCGCTCGTGGCGAACGGCCATTCTCATTTCGTTTTGGTCGGTGGTTAAAACCGGAGGCAAGGTGTTATCAGGGTCTTCGGCCTGTGCTCTGGCCCGTGCTCTAACTTCCTCCAGCGGAGCCTGAGCGGCTTGTACCTGGCCCAATTCTGTCAGGGCTTCGGCTTCCCATAAAAGCACCTCTGCATACCGAATGGGCGTGTAATTAATATCCCCATCAGAAGCCTGAGAAACAGTCGTGTCCTGCAAATATTTTTTCACGCCATAGCGCGTAGAAGAAAAAGATGGCTTAAACACAAAACCAAAATAATCGTCATTATTCTGGGCGACGGTGAACTTCAATCGAGGGTCCCCTTCTTCAAATGCTTCCACAAATTCGGGGCGAACTTCACAATAACCATACCCCTCTACCTTTTTAGATTTCCACCATTGGTTTAGGAAGTTCCCAACGCCCAGTTCAAGGTTCGCATGCTGGATCTCCCAGACGGATTCGCTATTGTTCTGTGTGCCTTTGGTAAAATTATCCTGATAATTATCGACGAGGGCATACACGCCCAAATCTTTTACTTGTTGGATATAGGCGAGTGCCTGGTTCCAGTTTTTTTCATAAATATAGGTTTTGGCGGCCAGGGCGAGAGCGGCTCCTTTGGTAGCTCTGCCAAGGTTAGCACCCGAATATTCAGTAGGGAGCCAGGCGGCGGCCTGGTCACAATCTGCGATAATCTGGCTGTAAATAGCTGACTTTGGCGTTTTAGGGACTTTTAATTCGTCCGGAGGCGTAATGCTTAAAAGCATCGGCACATCTCCGAATACCTGCGTTAGTAAAAAATAGTAATAGGCCCGTAAAAAGTGCGCTTCCCCCAGTATTCGATTTTTTAAGGTTTCATCCATTTCTATGGAAGGCACCTCATCCAGAACCGTATTGCACTGAGAAATGCCTGTATAATTGACCACCCAAAAATCATTAAATTCGGCAGTACGAGGCGTATGGGTAAAAAACTCCAACTCAGTAATGCCTGCTCTTGAACCATCGCCCCCGGCAATGGCTTCATCAGAGGTAACTTCGGCAAAGGCCCAATAAAAATTATTGTTTTCGTTGTTAAACATCAGTGGCCGGTATGCCGCATTGATGGTCTGAACAGCATCCTCCGCCGTTTGCAAAAAGGACCCTGCATCAAGAATCCCAAGTGGTTCTTTATCCAGGATTCCCTCACATGAAAATAGTGTCAGGAGGCTGAAAAAGAAAAGATGGAATTTTGATTTCATATCTTTTGGTTTCTGAATTTGATTATTTAATGAAGGCGTTGAACGCACAAAAACTTAAAACTCCATTCTCAAGCCGCAAATAAAAGTCCGGGGTGCAGGCACCGTTCCCCAATCCACGCCGACAGCCAGGTCAGAAGAAATATTCAGGCCTTGTGTGTCATTGGTATTGGCCTGTATTTCAGGGTCCAGGCCCGGGTATTTTGTGAAGGTAAAGGCATTCTGAACAGACAGATAGAGGCGTAAGTTAGCCAAAGCTTCATTCTTCAAAATATCCTTAAAAGTATATCCAAGCGTAATATTGCGGATCCGGAAATAGGAGCCGTCTTCCAGCCAACGGGTAGATATCCGGCGGTTGCCGTTGCGGTCATCAATGCTCACTTTTGGAATATCGGTATCCCGGTTATCGGGCGTCCAGCGGTTGAGTATTTCTCTGTAGGAGTTAAAGCCTCTAGCAGGTACTTCGTAGGCAAAATTTCCGTATAAAAAGTAAACATCATTTCCTTGCACGCCCTGTCCCAATATGGATAGGTCAAAGTTTTGGAAAGAAGCTGTAATATTCATGCCGTAAACAAAATCAGGGAAGGGATTTCCGCTGTGTTCCCGGTCCTTGTCATCGATGATATTATCCCCGTTCAGGTCAGCGAACTTGATATCTCCGGGCCGGGTGTCATCGGATTGAAAAGGACTGGCATCGATTTCTTCCTGCGTTTGGAATAGGCCTTCACTTCTCCATAGGAAAAAGGAACCGATGGGGTGGCCGACTTCCGTCCTCGTGATCGGACCATCCGACAAGCCGAAGCCGCCTAATATGGGCGCGCCATCTGCCAGCGAAAGTACTTCGTTGTGAACAGTAGCTATGTTGGCCCCAATACTGTAATTTAATTTCCCTTGCCTTCCCCTCAAAGTCAGGCCGAGTTCTAATCCTTTATTTTCTACCTCACCGGCATTTACGAAGGGCGGATTTTGGGAACCTCCTGCCTGAGGAATAGGCACCCGGACCAAGATGTCTTCGGTTGTTTTGACATAATAATCGGCTACCAGCGACAGCCGGTCTTCCCATAAACCCAACTCTAATCCATAATTCATTTGGGTGGTGGATTCCCACTTGATATTACTATTCCCGGTTTCGACCAGGGTGGCCCCGGTTACGATCTGATCGCCAAAATTGTAAACCCGCTGCCCCGTTTCCACCAGGGAGCTAAACGGATAAATACCGATCTCCTGATTTCCTAAGCGCCCCCAGCTTGCCCGGAGTTTTAAGTTGGAAATGAGGGGTATATTTTCAAAGAAAGCTTCATTGGACACATTCCATGCGAAGGAAACAGATGGAAAGGTTCCCCAGCGGTTTTCTTTTCCAAATCGAGAGGAACCGTCTCTGCGAATAGAAGCATTCAGCACATACCGCCGATCGAAGGTGACGGCACCCTGCGCGAAGTAAGACAGCAAGGCCCACTCCGTTTCTATGCCCGAAGCGCCCACATTGCCGATATCAGCCGGAATACTATTATTGATATAGCGAAACAATGGGTTCGATCTGGGAAAGTTATTGGCAGAGGCTGCCAGGTAATTCGTTTTGTTTTGAATGGACTCCATACCTAAAAGCGCGGAGACCCCCATTTTACCGAAGGTATGATTAAAATCGAGGGTGTTATTCCAAATCAGGTTTTGGTCAAAAACCCGGCTTTCGCTCAGAGAAGTAGGGTCATAAACGGCCTGGGATAGCCGTTCTTTAAATAGTTTTCCATTTTCAAAAAGAAAGTCTCCTCCTAAGGTCGTGCGTAGTTTTACATCTTCTGTGAGTCCTATTTCCGCAAAAACACTTCCAAAAACCCTAAATCGTTTTATAGTCCAGTCTGTGGCGTCCACAAAGGCCAGTGGGTTCGCATTTCCATCGCCAAACAATCTTGAGTCGCCCAATAAGGAACTGACGTTGACATAAGAACCATCACTATTATAAGGTGAAAAAACAGGGGATGCTATCAAAGTATAGCGAATCCCGCTCAATTCATTTCCTCCGCCAAACCCATCTCCAGAAGAGTTTATGACATCTCTATCCGTAACAGAAAATGACAGGTTGTTCCCGATTTTTATCCGGCTATTCCCTACTTCACCATTAAAACGCAGCAGGTATTTTTCGAAAGCCTGGCCTCTAAAAACACCATCCTGGTTAAGGTACTCGCCAAGAACATAAAACTTCGCACTTTCACTGCCGCCCGTTGCGCTAAGGGAATAACGCTGGATAGTTGCGGGGTCAAACATCAAGTCCAGCCAATCGATATCCGGCAAGGTATCCAAAATAGCAGGGTCGTAAAGTTCCAACTGGCGAATGGGAATTCTCAGTTCATTAGCATTGGCAATGGCCTCGTTTCGGATGCTTAGATACTCTTCCGCATTTAATAATTCCGGCAATCGATTGGCTTCCTGAACCCCCAGGGAAGCATCGAAAGTAAAGGTCGGCTTTCCGGCTTTCCCTTTTTTGGTGGTAATGACAACCACCCCATTAGCGGCACGGGAGCCGTAAATGGCCGCAGATGCCCCGTCTTTCAAAACCTGAATGGATTCAATATCGTTGGTGGAGAACATATTGATGTTACCCGTAGTAGGAACGCCATCAATGATATAGAGCGGATTATTATTTCCAAGGGTACCGACGCCGCGAATCCTTACCGCGATGTCATCACCGGGCGCTCCGGTCGTTTGAGTCACCATAACACCGGGCGCCTGGCCTTGAAGGGCCTGATCGACGCCTACGACCACCAACTTTTCAATATTTTCTGATTTGATGGATGAAATGGCGGTCGCTACATCCGATTTGCTTTCCCTTTTATATCCGGTAACGACTATTTCTTCCAGTCTTTCGGTCTCTTCCTGCATCACCAGATCGATGAGCGTTCGGCTGCCCACAGGCACTTCCTGGCTTTTATAGCCGATATACGAAAATATTAAAATGGCATCGGAGGCCACCGTAATGGAATATTGGCCATCGATATCGGTTGTTGCGCCATTCGTTGTACCTTTTTCAACGATATTGGCACCGATGATGGCTTCATTGTCGGATGAGGTAACCGTACCCGTGATGGTCACAGTGGTGGTCTGGGCCCGCAGTGGTTGGAATGAGCTCAAAAGCAAGGCCAGAATAAGGTACGATACGATCGATCTTGGTGGATTGTAAAACTGTCCTTTCATTTTTTTGGTTTTATTCAGCAGTAGGCTTGCGGAACAATTTTTCTTAAACTTATTGCTATTTAGGCATATAAAATGATACTTTTCTGCAAAAATATGATATAAAGTTGTTATTTTCAGATATTGTAAGGTAAGTTGCCAATCCACTTGATAGAACTTAAAAGGAAATTATTATGGAAGTATATAGAGAAATCACCCCTTTGAAAGAATCCGATGTTTTCATCCTCCTGGATTCCTTTAATAATGGTTTTGATTATCCAATCCATAATCATCCGGAGTTCGAGTTAAATTTGGTTTTGGGTAGTTCGGGGACTCGCATAGTAGGTGATTCAACGGAATTTTATTCCGAGAACGATCTCATATTTATAGGCCCTTATCTATTCCACAAATGGGACATCGACAAATCAAAGGTCCCTGAAGGAACCCCCTCAAGAGTAATTACGATCCAGTTTCGCATGGATTTGTTTAACTCACAATTTTTCAAAAAAAGTCAGTTTGGAAAAATAAACAGGCTTTTGCGCGACAGTGCCCGCGGGATCAAGTTTCATGGCGAAACCTTTGAAAAAGCGACGGAGATGATGATCGGGCTGACGGAAGATAAAGGCTTTTTGAACATCATTGAATTTCTCCGGCTCTTGAATTTATTATCCAATTCAAGAGAAACTACTTTTCTGGCCAGTGCAGGATTTAGTCCGGAAGGCATCCCATCGAAAGGGAATCGAATACAAGTCGCTTACAGTTATATTTTAAAAAATTATGATAAAGATATAAAGGTAGAAGATGTTGCCTCCCTTTTAAATATGAGCATTTCCGCCTTCAGCCACTTTTTCAAGAAGTATACGAATAAGAGTTTTCGGCAATTCCTTATTGACGTACGCCTGGGACATGCCTGCAAGCTGCTGTTGAGTACGGATCAAAACATCAAACAAATATGTTACAGCTCGGGCTTTAACAACCTGGCCAACTTCAACCGGCTGTTCAAGAAATATCGATCCTGCACCCCTTTTGAATTCCGCCGGCGTTCTACGGAAAAAAACGCCTTCGACTGGACGAAGCAAATGACGCCCGGGCAGTTTCTTCCTTCGGGTACGAACTACCAGGAAGCTTTTCAGCCATCGGAATATGCGACGACGAGGGTGTTACATTTTTAGTACGCTTCCAACTATATGGATGTTTTGTTAAAAAAGCGAAGGCATATTGGAATACAACCTAAGCGTTCCACTTTAGCTCTCTAACTAAAAAACATATGCTTAAGCAACTTCGCCTTGGTTTCAGAATACTTTTTAAATACCGCTTGTATACCGGATTTGCACTTATCGGCTTGAGTGTTGCGGTCAGTGCGGTTTGGTTTATTGCTGATTATGTCAGGACGTCTTATAAATATGATGCCTTCCATACAAAACACGACAGGATCTACAGGCTAAGCATGGAGATCGAGGCTGGAGGTAACACTGATCATTATGCGAGTACGGGAAAACCCTTAGGGGAAGTTCTGCAAAAAAACTATCCGGGTATTGAAGGGTATTCAAAGTTGAAGTTCCATCACTCTATAGTTCGTGCGAAAGGAGAAGCCTTCAGGGAAACCACTTTTTTTCAAACCAACCCACAAACACTATCCCTCTTCACTTTTGACTTTATTGCAGGTGATGAAAAAGCCCTTTACGAACCCAATTCTATCATTTTATCAAAATCGTTTGCCTTAAAATACTTTGATGGGGTAGATATCATCGGGAAACCGCTCCTTGTGAATGATGAAAACTATATCGTAAAGGGCGTATTTCAGGATTGGCCGAAAAATACTCATATTGAGGTCAATGCCCTTTTATCCTTAGAAGAAGAGGCTGATTATGACGCCCAGAGCTGGTTTGATATAGAGCAGTACACTTATGTCCTGGTCGATCAGTCCATACGGTCAGAAGACCTGGACCACACCTTAGGTCAACTGGCTGCCGAGCAGCTATTGCCCATCATTGAGGGCTCGGGCCTCGATGTCCGATTTAAGGCCCAACCGCTTAAGGATGTATTTTTTTCGCCAGGCCTGGTAGATGATGTAAAAAAAGGGAGTTTAGTTTACACGAACTCATTGGCAATGGCCGGTCTACTGGTGCTTTTGATCGCTGCTCTGAACTTCATCAACCTGACCCTCACCCGCTCAACTCAGCGATCTAAGGAGATCATTGTTAAAAAGATCCTTGGGATAACTCGAAAGCAGTTGGTCCTACAAAGTGCTATTGAATCATTGGCCATGGTGTTGCTGGTGATATTGCTCTCCATTAGTCTTATTTTCTTTTTTGAAAAATTGTATACCGGGTATACAGGTTTTGCCTCCTGGAGTTTAGAAGGGAATGGGCTATTAATTGCCATCCTGGTTCTACTCATTTTTTTCAGTGGGCTTTTAGGGAGCTCTTATTCTGGAGTTTACCTCTCTTTTTCGAGCCATTTAATTCCTCCAAGAGGTGTCGGCATTCAGCTATTCAAAAAAATATTGCTCGGATTTCAATACAGTATTGCTTCCGTCGTTTTGATCATCACCTTGACCATGGGGCGGCAATTAGATTTCATCAAAAACAAAGATTTAGGGTTTAACCAGCAGGAAGTCATCATACTGCCACTCCCCGAAAATGATGCCATCTCCGACAATGGCTTACAACTCAAGGAACACATCAAGAATATAGCCTCCGTCAAAAATGCCTCCCTGATCGGTGGCGGAGCCCTTCCCGGAGAAGAAAATGGAAAAGACCTGTTTGAAGTGATGCAAGAGGGTTCAAAAATCGAAAAAGTGTATAACATCTACCGGATAGACGAACAGTATATAGACCTTCTTGACATAAAAATGGACCAGGGCAGGAACTTCAATCCTGACATGGCCAATGACCAAACGGGCAGTGTGATCATTAATGAAGCCCTGGCTGCATCCTTAAACTGGGAAGAGCCGCTTGGACGGGAGATATGGTATGGTGGTGAACGCAGGGAAGTGATTGGGCTGGTAAAAAACTTCCACAACAAATCGCTCCATAACCTTATTGAACCGATCGTTTTTTTATACGAACACCAGTATGCCAATAATCTTCTGATTAAAGCTCCCCTCTCTGAAGTGAATGCCATTAAGTCTGCCTGGAACAGCTTTTACCCTGAAGCTCCTTTTTCTGTGACCTACTTTGATCAATTCATAGGTTCGATGTATGAAAAAGAGCGCCGACTGACCCAATTGTTTCGGGTTTTTTCTGTTATTTCCATGATGCTGTGTGCTATGGGCTTGTTTGCTCTTTTCTCTTTGCATGTGCAACAAAAGACCAGAGAAATAAGTATTCGAAAAGTACTCGGGGCCAATTATTCCAATCTCCTGAAATCGATCATAAAGAATTACCGGACCGTATTGATCCTACCCATTGTTGTGGCTTTCCCAATAGCCTGGTTTTTAGTCAGGCGTTGGTTATCGGAGTTTAGTTTTAATGTCCCGGTCGGCTTCGAAGTGTACCTTTTTTCCGGCTTCATCATTTTATCCGCTAGTTTTGCTGTCATTGCCTATCAGTTGGTTAAAGTGTTGAAGACAGATCCGGTGGTGGCCCTGAAGAGTGAGTGAGGGGTAATCTTTAAGAAACGATATCACTGTGACAACATCATGATAATCTTGCAATAATCCTACCGTTCGGTTTAATAATTAACTGATGTTATACAGCGTTACTTACGCTTTGCTGCGTAACATCAGTTATTAATATCGTAGTTATTCACCTTGCTGCCCCACCAATGATCGTTGGGCTTAAATTCTTTTGACAACATATTCATCCGTTGTTTTTCCAGGGCGGGCATTCTTTCATATTCCATTTTAAAAAAATGTTCTCTGGCCTTCGCTTCAGAATACTCCAGATCCGGTTGGGGATAATTGGTCCCGACCTCGGTCAGATAATCGAATAATTCCTTTCCCAGTTGTTTGACCTTTTCAGGTTGTTCTGTCGCAAGATCTGTAGTTTCGCTTAAGTCTTTTGCCAGATTGTACAACTCCTTCCGGCCGTCTTCATAATAATGAATGAGCTTCCAATCGCCCCGGCGAATAATCGAAGAAGGCTCTCCGCCCTGATTGCCGTAGTGGGGGAAATGCCAGATAAGGGCACGCTCAGGCAGGCTTTTTCCTTTAAACAAGGGCAAGAGGCTGATGCCGTCTATATGTTCCTGGGGTAGTAAGTCGGCTCCTGCCAGTTCTAGTAATGTGGGGTAAAAATCGGTTCCGGAAACTGGATAATCAATTTTTTCACCCCCTTTAGAAAGACCTGGGATTTTGATAAAGTAAGGCTCTCGTATTCCCCCCTCAAACTGGTAGCCTTTACCCGCTCGTAAGGGTTTGTTGCTGGTCGAAAAATTATCGCCGGCGACCACGCCGCCATTATCAGAGGTAAATACGACAATGGTATTATCATCCAGCCCGAGTTCATCCAAGGCGTTTAGCACCACACCGACCGCCTCATCCATTTGCTCGACCAAGCCGGCATAAACCGGATTATCCTGCAGCTGTCGGATGGGTAAATATTTGCCCATTTGGTAAGCGCTTTCCGCAATGCCTATTTGTGCTGCTTTATCCCGATACTTTTTCCATTTCTCCTGAGTGGTTTGAATAGGTGAATGAACGGCATAAAAAGAAAGATAAGCGAAAAAGGGCCGCCCTGTTTGCTGCGGATTATTTTCATGCATGAACTGTACTGTTTCTTTAGCCAGGCGATGGGAAAGGTTTTCGCCCTCTTCCAGGTTTTCCAGTTTTGGATTTTTATAAGGCGAAAAATAACCTCCGTTGGGCCCGCCGGACGTCCAGCCGCCTTTATTGATATCAAATCCGTGATCTTCCGGCCAGGAGCCTTCCGCTCCGAGGTGCCATTTTCCAGCAAAAAAGGTTGTATAGCCGGCCTGCTGCAGTGCTTCCGGCATGGTGGTGTATTCGGCGGGTAGCTGGTGAATATATTCAGCGGGCAGCAATGGGGTATAACGATTTCTTTTGCGCCACTCCACCCCTGATGGGGATCCGATATGAACGGTAATTCCGTGCCTGGCCGGAAACTTCCCTGTCATAATACTGGCGCGCGAAGGGCTACAAACCTGGCAGGCAGCGTATCCGTTGCTAAATACGGTACCTTCCGCCGCGATCCGGTCAATGTTAGGTGTTTCGTAGAACTTACTACCCATGCAACTCAGATCCATGTAGCCCAGGTCGTCGGCCAGGATAAAGAGGATATTAGGTTTACTTTCCGTTGTTGGAGTGCTCGTACAGGCCAAAGTAACCATAAGCAATAAGCACGGTATTAGCTTATTCAACATTTTCATTATATGGGTTTTCTCTTTTCTTTATAGTTCTTACAACTCGAATGGTGGATGCTGCGCCGGGCACTAGCCCCCTATCCGGGCTGTAACGCCCCTGGGTATTTCCCGAACACTCGATAATAATAAAAATGCATGAACTTTTCTAACTGTGGATGCATACGCCCATCCCTGGGGTAATCGCCCCAAAAGTAGAATCTGGGTTTCCACCCCAATATGGGCTTTATATCAAAAGTTTCTCTATCTTTAAAAAACCAGCGATATTTCCGGCACCATCCGCCATTATATTTTTTCACTCACTAAACTCCTACACATATGAGACGCTTTGTTTCAAAACTGCTATTTTTTCCCTTTCTGTCCATCTTTTTTTTTCAATCCTACAACTACGGCCAATTGCCCTCCGAAACGATTCGGATGGTAAAAGATATGAGCTATTTGCCTCAAAGCAACAATCATGTCAGTTCCGTACTAAGAAAAGGCGATGCGTTCTACTTTCTCCAGCGAACCAGCCAATACGGTCGCGAGATCTGGAAAAGTGACGGTACCAAAACCGGCACCGACCTCCTTGTGGACCTCCGCCCCGGACCACTCGAACACGACATTTATAACCTTTTCTTCCTGAAAGATACCCTCTACTGCTTTGTTAGCCATTGGATGGATGGGCAGCAGCTGTGGAAGATTGATGAAGACCAGGGGCAGGCCGTGTTGGTGAAAAACCTTACGGAAAAATGGAGCAGCCACGGTACAAAATTGATCGCCACCATAGGAGATGTTCTCTATTTTGAGAATAAAAATAATGTTTCAGGCAAGGAACTTTGGCGGACGGACGGCACCGAAGCCGGTACCTTCCTGTTGAAAGACATTAACGAAGGGAGGGCCGAAACGCCTATTTGGGGCAAGGTCAATTGGAATGGAGAACTGTTCTTCTCCGTATATCACCAGGAGGAAGGCATCCAGATCTGGAAAACGGACGGCAGTACGGAGGGGACCACTTTGATCAAAAACTTAGGTACCAATTATCAGCCTTTTGGAGCAGAGAACTTTACGCTGCTGAATGATCGGCTTTTTTTTAATGCCCGCAATAACCCAACTGCCCGGACCCAGGAATTATGGGTCAGTGACGGCACCTCAGAAGGAACCGTACAGCTTACGAACCACAATTTTGCTGCAATTTACTCCCAGAGCTTCATGACCTTCAAAGGGCAGTTGTATTTTCTGGCCAGAATTTCCAACAACGATGAGTCTATCTGGGTAACGGACGGAACGCCGGAAGGAACCCGCCCTTTTATAGAAGCCGACATTGTGCAATCCTATTCTTCGGGGCTATATTATTATGTCACTCCGGAAAAATTCTATTTCCTAGCGCAGGATGAAGACATCATCTACCAGCGAGAGCTTTGGGTATCAGACGGAACTGCTGAACAAACCGTTCAGCTGACCAATTTCACTGATCGATTTTCGGAAGGAGTGAGCGAGATCAAACTCGCAGATGAAAAGTTCGTTTTTTTCTCCTCCTTCTCGGAGTCCCAGGGTTCGGAGCTTTGGATAAGCGACGGGACGCCCAGCGGTACCAAATTACTCAAAAACATCTATCCGGGCAAGGGCAGCAGTTCGCCCGATAATCTTATTTTTTTTCAGGGAAAATACTATTTCAAGGCCTACGAAAACGACAACAGTCACCAGATCTGGGTGACGGATGGAACGACCGAGGGAACGTCCATTCTAAAAGTGATTTTCCCAGAAAAGGGCTCCGTGGACCCCCCTTCCAACCTTTTTGTGCTGAATGAGTGGTTGTTTTTCATTATCAACGACCAGGAACACGGCTATGAATTCTGGCGGACGGACGGAACAGCGGAGGGGACGCAGCTTGTAAAAGACATCAATAAAAGCGGGGCCAGCACTACGGTAACCTTCCTGCGAGCAGATCCGGAAAAAGGAGTACAGTATTTTTTCGCCATTGCCAATAACGAATCCGGCCTCTGGTCGACCGACGGAACGCCGCAAGGCACCCGCCTGATCAAACCTATGAATAACGGCTACCCCGGGAACTACGGGTATGGCCCCAGAGGCGAGTTGATCAACGGCCAGGTTTTCTTTTACGGATATGACCAAACGCATGGAGGAGAGTTGTGGAAAACGGACGGTACGCTTGAAGGCACGCAGATGGTGAAAGACATCCGGCCAGGCAGCGGCAGTTCCGAAGTATTTGCCATGGCTGCTTCCAGCGATCAATTATTTTTCACCGCGAACGACGGCCAGAATCCCAAAACCATTTGGCGCAGTGACGGCACGGAAGCGGGTACCTATTTTTTCAAACAAATGAACACGGGAGGGAAGAATGTTTCGCCCAGTCATTTTGTGATTTATCAAGACGAGCTCTACTTTGTAGGGTACGAGGTAGGAAAAGGCTACAATCTGTGGCGCAGCGACGGCACAGCGGAGGGCACCCAAGCTGTATTTTCTCTTTCCAAAGACTTTGGAGGTTGGGGCACCCCCGCCGTCTTCCAGGATCAGCTGTATTTCGGAGCAGCCAACAACGGCGGAAACCCGGTCTTGTATCGGACCGATGGAACAACTGAAGGAACGGCCACAATAAAGACCTTCAGCGGGGTCTATCGCGAATTTAAGTACTTTACGGCCCTAGAGGATCAGTTATTTTTTGTTGTAGACCAGGGAGAAACGGGCGAAGAATTGTGGGCAACCGACGGCACGGAAGCAGGCACAGTTTTGGTAAAAGACATCAAACCAGGCAGCGGCAGTTCGGCTCCCGGCCCTATTTTTAAAACGGACAGCCTGATCTATTTCAGGGCTGCCCAAAATAGTGAGGGCTATTTCATTTGGCGCAGTGACGGGACGGAAGCAGGCACCTTCCAGCTGACAGATTACGAGACCTCTGACATGGTCACCTACAACAACAAATTATACTTTAAGATCGTCAGTGACACCATCGGGAAAGAGTTGGGCGTTTCCGACGGCACGCTCGAAGGTACCCGACTTGTGGTAGACTATTACCCCGGACCGAATTCTTCTGACCCGCGCTACTTTTCAAGCTCTGAAGCCGGCTTGTACTTTTGGGCCAATAAAGGCACCAATGGTATTGAGCTCCATACCCTGGCCCCCTGTCAAACCGATCTGTTTTACGGTCTCGACACGGTCAGGAGCTGTTCTTCAAACATTCAGCTACACAACGGCCCGCTTCCCGGCGACTATTCCTGGGGCATTCAGGAGACCTTATCCGAGCCGGCCCGTTTTGATGAATTAGAAGAAGTCGCCATTTTTAGTGGCGTTCCCGGAGATCATTACACGGCCGTCTGGACCCGGTCAGAAGCCGGCTGTCAGACCTTACACGACACGATCCGGCTTGAATTACTAGAACCGACTCATCCGCAATGTGGACAAATGACGCCTACGGTGGAAGTACAAAAGCTTCCTTTCGATTTTAAAGTTTTCCCGAATCCCAACCGCGGCGTCATGAGCCTCCAGATTTCGGTTTCGTCGCAGGTACAGCTCAGGGGCCATTTATACAACAGCCAGGGAGTTCTGATCCGGCCGCTTTTATCCTCTGAAAAATTAAGCGCCGGCACTCATGTCTTTCGCATTCAGCTGGACAATATAGCCGCAGGCATGTATTATCTCTCTTTGGAGACAAGAAATGGGCGGATTACTAAAAAAGTGGTGAGGAGTAATTAGAGCTGGTTTTGCTTAAGGTGTGCGGTTCGTTGGGCCGATACTTAAACACGGTAAAACTATAGCCTTTGAACAATGGTCAGAACTGTGAATCATCCAATTTAGCTTCCTGTTCGGAAAAAACCTTGGATACCACAAAGCATTAATTGCAACTTGATTGCAATAGACGTGAGCTTTTTCTATCTCCGTTCGTGGCAGTCTTCCTCGACTGCCTAACGAAATCTCGTCCAGTCTCTGACTGCTATCTCTAAGCTCAATTATAATCTGGCATGAAAAGCCTTTGGTCCTCACCAGTTCTAACCCGCCTAATACTCCCCCCTACTCCACCTTATAAATCGGCTTGCTCAATACCTGATCCCCCAACTGCACCACCAATTGATAAATACCCACGGGCAAACCCAAAAGGTTCATCCGATAAACACTAGGTTCAAAGCGCTCCAACATTTGTGACAAGCGTTGCCCCTGCGCATTGTATAAGGCGATGTCCGCCTGATCAAAATCCATATCCTCACTCTGAATGATCACATAATCTGTCGTTGGATTAGGGAAGGCCAATATCTCCTCCTTCAATAAGTTCTCGTCCGCTTCCTCCTGAGGTAGAGTGTAAGGCAAGTCAAAGGACATTAAATAGATATAATGCCCCACACCAAAGAAAGGCTGAACCGATCCAATAGTATCCAGCATATCATCCACCTCTCCTTGTAGTATCCATCCGTCGTCTGAATCGGGCAACAAAAAGATGAAACCTCCTTGGTTAAAATTTTCATTGGCTAAAAAATCTCGCTCTGCCAACAAAGAATCTGTACTGCTATAAATACTGGTAAATATTCGACCCTGTTTTCGGCCGAATGGAAAGTGCGAATACCCAGGATAATTGATCTGCTCTCTTAAGTTTTGATAGCCAGCCAGCGTATAGGTTCCGTCTGAATTAGCCACTACCGCTTCCGGAATGCGCCCATTTTCAATAGCTCGGGCACGAACAGGGGTGCCGAATGGATCGATTTTGGCAATGAAGCCAGTGGACGAACATTCGAATCCACTATAT
Source organism: Bacteroidia bacterium (assembly GCA_030430845.1). Classification (GTDB taxonomy): domain Bacteria; phylum Bacteroidota; class Bacteroidia; order Chitinophagales; family Saprospiraceae; genus JANQPA01. The sequence goes on from JAUIKE010000022.1 coordinate 43,446, forward strand.
TCTAATGGGATATTTCCCAGCGTTAAGTTGCCACGAAATCGACCGGCCAACAAAACATTGCCTTGAGCCGTAAAACTCAGATCTGTGGCATACCAGGCATCGTCTCCCGACCATTCCTGTTCCGTAAGAATAGTTCCAGTAGGACCTAGCTTGACCAAACGGCCATAAATGGTTCCAAAATTACAAGGAGCATTGAAATTGTGGCCCATATTGTTGAGAAACAGCCAGAAATTTCCGTTGGGATCAATATTGGCGGCATGAACTGGGCCTCCCCCTGATCAGGAGAAAGTATCCAAGGCTCTCTCCCACTCTCGGCGGTAAAGGCTTCCAAAACTACACTTCCATCGTTCAAACTTAAACTGCTGTGGGGGAAAATAGAGCCGGTTCCAGCCCATCCAAGCCCGAATTGATATAAAGGACATAAACGCTAACATTGATCGGATAACCAAAATAAACTCGATCGTCGGTTCCCAAAAGTTCTGATTTTAAAACGGCGTCTTCGACTGTCCCGTCGCTTTCCCAGTGTTGTTGACCCTCGGAAAGTTTGGTATAGGCCAGGAAATGAATTTTTCCGTCATTCTGATGCAGGTACCTGGTAAATGATCCGGGGGTAAAATTACCGGTCCTTTCGGTAGGAATATCTTTTAAGAGGAAGGTACCTTCAATAGTCCCGTCGGTGCGCCATGGTTCTGAGCCAGTACTTACCGTGGCAGCTGGGAAAAGGTAAAGACTATCATTCAAACTGGCACCAAACCATTCACCAAAAAAGCTGATCTGTTCATCCCAGTCTTTAAACTCATAGTAATATTGTGGACCAGAGCTTTCCCAATCATATCGTACCAAACGAGGGCCTTCCCGCCAAAGCAATCGATCACCAAGCGGGACAAAGTTGTAAACCCTCCGTTCGGCTTGCCAAAACAATTGTACTCCTAAATCAGGATCTGCCCAGTAAATTTGGTGGTTTTGATTACCGTCTGATACGCTCCAAAAATACCGCCCCTGCCAGATAATTTCACGTCCTTCCTGAGAAAGAACAGGTGCTACTCCTAAGCTTTGGACTTCTAAAGTATTCAGATTTACACTCTGGATGGAGATGTCGAAGTACAGGAATAGAATATCCTCTGATAGGCCAAGCAGGCGAGCATTCGCAGCTGAAGTGGATTGTAATTGTTGTGGGGCTTGCTCCGCTTCCCCACTCCAAAACCAGAGGCTCATCTGGCCAATTCCGAACCGATTATTCAGGTCCTTTTCTAGCCAGAACACTCCATTGGGAGCCAGCTGAAAGTCGACTAGGAAGGTAGAATCATCACTTCTTTTGATGAATTCCTTGCTTTGGGTATCAAATTGCCAAAGCTGCTCCGTATTGTTGTCAGGCCATTGATTGGAAAAGAATAGATGTTGTCCAAAGACGCCTAATTCATCTGGTTCCTTGGCCTCGAATGGTAAGGAAAAGGATGCCGTTTGGGCAGAAAGTTGTATGACTATCAATAGGCACATGATAATGGGGAAAAGTTGATTTTTCATATGGCCGAGTTTTCTCTTTTAATGGACTTAAGACATGCTGAGAAGAGAAAACGTCGGCTGGTTTGAGTTAAAATGCTGTTAAGTAGATTACATTTTTGTTATTCAGAACCAATCTTTAGGTGTTTAATCAGTGCTAATCCCCCCTTTCTTCAGGCTCCATCTCCCCACTGATACCCCATTATCAAAAACATATCCTGCAGTTCATCTTTCATCAAATTATTGCCAGAAGGAGATGTTACCGCTAAACTCAAAACAGTATCTGCAATAAAATCAAACAGGATGCCCTCACTAGAGGTATTTCTTGTATCGAAATGTGCGTTTGCGTATTCAGCCTTGGGAGATAAAGTCATTTCAACACTCCCTGTGGATGAAGCTGACGAAGAAGAGTGGAAGCGAATATTATAATCTCCACTGTCCGAACACTTTGCAATTACAGTGATGGAAGTTATTTTTAATACATGCGATATATCCCTGTACGAAAATAGATTCCGGCTCAGTTGCAAGTTCAAAACATTACCATCTTCTGGATTGACTGGGTGCAATAATTTGTGCCATTCAGAAGGGAAATCGTGTTTTAAATTAAAGAATTGTAGTACCTCCTGACCCGCCAGGGAATTTATTTTTTGAGCTAAATTTTCATCAACCCAGTCTTTAAAATCCAAATTAGTGGAACGTTTTGCAGTATAACTAATATGAAAAATCACATCTGAAATAGTATTATAATCAAAGGAACGAACCATAGTTGGCAATTCTAAATTCCAGGTAGAAATAGCCCCTTTCCTTTCAAACGGTAAAAACCGCTCTCCTCTGAAATTCAACTCAAAAACACCACTGTCTTGTTGGGCAGTGCTGGTGGCAATCAAATCTTGTTCTCCAAAAGGATAAGATGTCAAACCATCATTTGATGGAACTTCATCTACTTCCCGGACCTGGCTTCCGGCTAATGTTACCGTACACCCAACATTAGTGTATGGCCCTACGATGCTTGGAATTGAAATCCTTATTGTTTTTATTAAACGCTTATAATAGTATGGATATACCAGATCAAAAGCGGCTTCGGGTATTGTGAAGCCCTCGCATTTACCAGTTGTCCTGAGTTGAAGCAATTTAAGAGGATCGATCTGACGCATAGAAAAGCTTTGAGTGATTTCTATCTGACGTACATTTTTTTCCAGATAGCTTTGCTCCATTTGCTGTAATTGTAATAGGAGCTTTTCACCTGCCAGCAGGCCTGCTTTGTCTAATTGCCAGTTATCATAACCAATAAAGGTTTCGAGAGATTTTTCTGTATTAATTTCAAAATTATAAGCTCTTTCGGCAGTGTTGGCCATAGCCTGTGCCATATTGTAAGCCTGTCGATACAATCTGGTCAGGGTAGTCGTCATGTAATTATACAAGCCCAAGCCCGTAAATTTATCTTTATAAAACTGATCTAATTCCTCCATTTGCGCTATCTGCCTTTCATGAATTTCCAAGTCCCGCTTGCTGCTCTGCTCACGGATTTCTGCGGCTAGAATATCATGGTCTATTTTTCTTAAATCATTATTAGACAAATCAAGTTGATGTTTCCATTCCTGCTCACGGCGTTGGAAAGAGGCTTCAAGACCTGCTGATCTAGAAATGTCATCGGCTACACTAGCTATTTTATTAAGAAATTCACCCCATTTAGAAGCATTATCGCTATGCTGTGTACCTCCATAGGTAAGTGCAAATGGGCTTCCCACTTGTGGTAGAAGTGCTAAAATTGAACCCGAACCAAAAAAAATACTGCTTATTGATCTTGAAATTGTAGCAACATAACCTGAAACCTGTTGGGTAACCTCCGCGTCATTCAACCCCTCATCAATCAAGGCATTATAATAACTGACCCGTTTTTCTATTCCTTCCTTAGTAGCCTGTAAGGATAGAATCTGTCTATGAGCCTCTAAAACCTGCTTCTCTTTTATTTGGGTAGTCAAAGACAAAATATTCTGTTCGTGTAGCGAGCGAAGTAATATCAACTCTTCTGCATCTTTTTTCTCGAGGGCACTCAGCAAAGCATTCCCGAAAGATTGTACAGTTTGTGCAAATTGCCGGGCTTTCTCCAGTAAATAGGTGAATCGATAAACAGGCAGCGTTTTCGATTCATTGATCAAGCGAAGAATATCGTCGATAGTCAAACCGGCGGCCCTGGCTCGTACCAGCAAACTGGAGTCAATTGGTGGTTGAAATAATGCCAGACTCCGGCGAACTCCGCTGATGTTCATACAATGCCTGATCTTGAATAAGCGATCGGCAACTCGATCCCAATAATGGAGCAAATCTTTGTTTTCAGGAACACAAAAAACAAGGGTATCGCGGACTATGATGTAAGGCTCTATAGGCTTGACATCATTTAATTGAATTTGTGCCTTATCATCGGTTATCACTTCAAATGCCTCGTGTTTTCCCGCTTGTGCTTTGATAGCCGTATCCTTGTATCGAATAATAGGACGTGCCTGATTGACAGTCAATGAAAAAGTGGCGTCCGCTGTTGCAAATACGGGTTTATCCAGGCGGGTGTGATTGGCACGTTTAATGAGGTCTGCCAAATGGATCTGCCTCTTTCCCCCAATAGTCTCACCAATTTCAACATAGCTTCCGATGTGGTTGTCCAATGGATCAATAAAATGTTCTTTATCCTTGATCATGTGGAACCGCAGGTTTTCCAGCGTCAATAAAAACTCAGACCCTTTATCCATCCGGTTTTTGAGATTTTCATAAGTCAATTGATGATCGCTCGCCGTTTTGCATTTGCCCTGCTGGTAAGGGCGGTCTCCTAAAATATCCGCAGCCAGGATGTACAACATTTCTGCTTCGTGAATAGCCTCACGACTATCCTGGGCAAATAGATAATCTCCCCAATCCAATAGATTATCAATATACTTCATCACTATGGTCTTCTGATAGGCGGCAATTCGCAGGCGGGCAATGGCATGCGGATCAAAAGGATCTTTTTTGTAGGCTTCTATCGCTTCATTATCAGTTAACAGCTCTTTTAGTTTTTGTTTGTCCAATCCTCTGAATTCCCGGAATCGCCAATTGTGATCTGTTGGATTCTTATCTCCCGGGTCTTCCGGGCTGGTTGGGTTAAATATTCGTTCGTACCACCATTTGGCTTCTTTATATCGTTGGTTTTTGTTTAGGTGATTGGCAATGACAAAAGGAATGTGGAAAAAGAGCTCCCAATAATATGCGCCGTAAGGGCCAGACATATTTAGCTTTGCCATCATTACTATATTAATTGCCTTTGTAAGGGTTTGGGGTTCTAATGCCAGAAAAGCATCCAAACCGTTAGCATGCAAAATATCCTGAAGTTCTTCCGTAAGAATAGTAGACAGACGAACATTATGGATGTAGCCCTTATTTGTTGTTGTACTTAAACTGGCGTCTTCTCCTTTGGCTTGTGTAATTACTCTTTTATGGAGAGTGAAATTTTTCGTTCCATCTTCAACATGTCTGGAATAATCATTTTTTTCTGTCACCAATATATATTCATCATACAAAAAGTGATTGTGATCGATTGCTTGATCGTATTTAATATCAAATAAGTCATTATTAGAAATCCCCTCGAATTTATTCTGGGACAATGACAAAGGGATTGTTTTTGTAGATAGAATTTCATCGAAACTCTGCTTATTAGCAATGCCTAATGAATGTAAAACAGATGTGTTGCTATTAATATGTACAATTATTTCTGCCTTATCTGCATTTCGTAAGTAAATAGTACCGTCAAGGTAAACCCCATTATCGCCAATGGCTCTTTTGATTTTAACTTTTTTGGTTGCGTTTGTAAAATCGTTATTATGGATAATAAACTCCTCATGAAATTTGTCCTTCCCCTCATAGGAAATTCCATCCATTTCAAAAGATACAGCAACAAGGTATCCTGATACTTTGTCATGTTTTCTTATTGACCACATCTGAGAAACGTGAATAGGAGTAGCCTGTTCTCCACTCAGAAAGGCATATGGCTTATTAAATACTTTTTGTATAAAATCTTCCTGATAGCTCTCCCACAACCGTTCCTTGTCTTGATCTGACAAAGCAGAATAATTAGAATTTACTCTTCTAAAAATTAATTCTTCATTTGCGAAACCAGTCCCCACTTTCAAGCGCTGTGGAGGACTCCATATTCCCTTCTCATCCTGGAAAGCATATTTTAGATAAGTTGTAAAACTTACGCCTCCACGACTATAAGAACCTTTGTCGAGCTCATTTACTTCCTTGTGGGTGACTTCATTCCAGAATACATACAATCGTCCCCTGAAAATCAGGGCCGAAACTTCATCTGCTTCAATGGCCACCTCCATTTTTATCCAGTTGCCCCATATTTTTTTATTAGCATGATAAATCCGGTAGTAGTACTGGTAGGGATCGGTGTTGGTGTGGGCAAAGAAATAATAATAGCTTTCCAGTTGTACATGCCCCCCGGGACCCGAACTGCCTAAAACACCTATTTGAGCTGCTCTATAAAAAGATTGTTGACTGGAATTAGGGTTAGGCAGTTCCAGAATGGCTTCCGACTCTGCCGCTACCCGATGATAATAAGCTCCCGCATACTGCAAGCGGCTCAATTCGGCAAATTGTGCAAAGTATTTTTTATAGGCCCCCTCCGCTTCAGGCATGGAAATCTTTTGTTGTAACAGCTCATTTTCCAGCTCTTCAAACAAATGAGTTTTGGTGTCCCGCAAGTCAGGTTCGATATAATTTTCAGGATATAAAAACACCTTGCGATTGGCTTCCCAAACCCGGTAGTTTTTACGCCAGTCCCATTCTTCCCTTGGTACCCAGGTGGGGTTGATCTTGATATCGGGAATCTGCGGATTGAGGTGGGCGGCAGATTGTTCGAGATTGACTAAAACCCGGTGCAGATACAACTGGACGCTGGAAATAGCAGAGACCACTCGGGAGGTCCGGAAACAACCGCTCATCTCTACATCCAGGAGGAAAAACTGATATAAATCGCTTCGATCCGAAAATTTATAGGTCTCTTTTTGAGACAAGATATAATTACAAAGAGCATCTCGTTTTAAAACATTTAACTGTTCCGTGTAAGGTTCGAATGCCTCTTGCAAAGATGTTTCCGACTCGTATTTAGCTATAAAAACATCTTTTAAAATGGCCGCTACATTGCTTAATTCCTCATAATTTGTAGCAGCAAATTGGGGTAAATACCGCCCTGAAATGCCCAGCTTTTCTGTAAAATCAGCCAATTGAAAAAGACGTTGGACAGCTGCCAAGGCAGGTGATCCAAGTGAAAGACTTTGCAGCCTCTCTATTTGACTGGGTAGCTGTTTTCGTACGTGAGCAATGGTGCTTACCGAAGATTCAGAAAAATGGCCGTCTGTTTGATATTGAACCAAAACAGCTCGAAGTGCCGGGATCAGATCTTCCTCCTGATTGATCCATTCTTTATAGGCCTCAGCCAGTTTTAGGTGTTCCAGATTTAATTGCTGAAGGTCACTTATTCCAAATACTTCTTTGTGATGGATAAAAAAAGTAATATCAGCAGGCTGATAGTCTAAACGCCCAAACAGCAGCTGCCATCTTTCCATTGCGTGCAGATAGGCCAGCAACTCTTGAATAGCTCCCGGATTAGTTGGGGTGTTATCTGTAAAAGGGTCAGCCAGTATATTTTGCACTAAAGTCCCGCTTAAATCCAATGGAGTTAACTGTGTTAGCCATTCCTTTTCCAATTGTTCTGCAGTCAGGGTAAACAGCTGACCTATATAATTTGAAAACAAATGGGTTTTGTCTTTTTCCGGAGCATTTTTTATTTGAATCAATCCGTTGACCAGTGATGCTTCTGTGTTTTTATAAGTAAATGGAGCATTGGCCAACTCTTGGGTAATTAGTTGTAAGTCCGACATGGAGAATGAAGCGCTTTTTTGCCAATTGATCAACTCAACAATCTTAAAAATCACTTCCAAATCAGTCAGTGACTTGCCTTCTGCGACGAGTCCAATGGCCTGAATAAGCTCTTCAATACTAATTTTCAATGCACGGGCAATCCGGGTATGCCGATACATATTTGAAATCGCCTTTTGGTCTAGAACAAAGCTATCTTGAACATCTAAGCCCAATGATTCCATCAATCGAGCAAGGTCATCCTCCTTTATACTCAAGCCAGCCAGTAATGGGGGTACAATGGATGCCAAATTATTCTCCGTGATGGTTATGCTCTCATTGAAAACTGAATGGCCTTCATCGTCTGTGGAGGCAATGCCAAAGAGTTGTTCCTGGTTAAACTTTCTTTCATATAAACTTGGTGCTGAATTCGAAAGCGATCTCCCTGGAAAGTCACCCAACAAAACGCAAAGATCTTCCACATTCAGCCCTAGCTTTTCCTCCAGTCGAACCAAATCACTCAAATGAGGGATCAGTCGATTTCGCTCTCCAGGCATTACGTCCAAATCATCTAATAAGCCGGCAGCTTTGAGACTGACTAGAATTAAATCCAACTCAGGAATAGACCAACTCGTTTTTTTCCAGAGTCTGAGAAAACGATGAATTAAATCCAATCGCATTCTAGTCAACCCCTCTAGGATTTCCCAAAATTGTTGAATATCCGCTACACTTTCTATTCTAGCAATACTTAGCTCCCCTATTTCCGGAAGAAAGCGGCTATTCAATAGTTCATCCAATTCCTGACGAGTGATTTGTAATAGGGGTAAAAGTTCTTTTACTTTAGGATTATTCAGGTTAGGATAACCAAAATAGTCTAAAACATTCTCATTGTCAGGCGTAACGATAATTTCCAGTTCTTCCTTTGAAATTTTCAGTCGTTCCCTATCTCGTTCCATTTTAGGCACCTGGAGTAAGTCGTACACCTCATGCAATTTCCACCCGAAATGATGCAGGTACAATCGGAGGCTTTGTAGAGGCAAATTAAAAGGAAGCAGCATGGATTGCTTGGCAGAAGACAGCGTAGAAAAGATGTCAGGAACAGCATCCGCTTGTTGTAGATAGGCTTCCAGTACTTCATTGACGACTTGCAGATATGGAATTTGGGTGTTGCTGTTTTCACAAGTCAATTGCAAAGTCCATAAATCCGGTCGGCGATTTTTAAGATTAAGTGGATGTTCCGAAAAAACATCCTTTGTATACTTCGACCTTGCCCGCTTGGAGACGTACTTTTCTGTAAAATGCATCAGGTCGGTAAAATAAGCTGCAGGGCTATAGATGGATCTGCAGTGCTCACACTTGCAAAAATCCTGCTCGCCAAATAAATCTGCCCAGCCATCTACTTCCATCAGATCATTTGCTGTGACCCCTAAATTATTCATCCCAATATTTCGGAAACCTCCCTTTGCCATTTCACTCATTGCAGTCATAGCATGGGCAGTAGCCGCGGCTTCTTCCTTGGCTCTTTTATAGAGCACGCGGCCGGTTTTCCAATCCAATCCTGAGCGCTTTAAAAAATCATCTTCCGGAAGGTTGGCAATGGCAAAAGCGGAATCCAATCCACTATTTAACAATTGCTCACTAAGGTCGTAGCTGTCGGTCAACGCCTTTACACGCTGATAGGCTCTCAACTGACTTTTAATCGCCGGACGATCGTCTTCCGGGATATCAGTCCATTGGAGATCCTCATTAACCGTTGCCAAATTGGTTAGCTCCAGATCAAAATCGGGATTGTTGTCCATAAACCGACCCAACAACTGCAGCCGATCGTTAATCTGTGCTTTTTTTGCATTCAAGTCGGAGCTCGAGTCGTTGATAATCTCCTCCAGACCCAAACGGCGATAGCGATTCACGAAAGCAGTCAGTTTTGGCAGATCTTCTTCGATCTGACGGCGCTTGGTATTGGAAATACCTTCCCAGTCGATGGCCTGCATATCCACCAGTTCTTCTTTTATGAGGTCAGGATTTCGTCTGGCCAAGGCCTGTACGGAATTTAATCGCTGGGTATCTTCTGTATAATTATTCTTTCGGATTCGCTTGAAGAAATATTTGGACGGAAAACTTCTTTCAAAACTAGTACGGATATTTTCGGCATAGGCCACCGCACTTTGCTCCCCAACAGGTAGATCAAGGTCCTCTTCTTCTATGATGGCTAACCAATCAGCGGCCTCAAAACCCACCCAGTCGGTAGCACTTTCTTTTCGGGCAGAAAAAACAGCCTCCATCAGTGGAATATTCGCCCCCACCAATTGATGAAGATCAATCAACACGCCCATGCTTTTTCGTTGTCGGCTAGTCAGCACTCCCTCCTCTTCTAGTTGACGGAGTTGGTACGCATTTAGGGTACTTGGCTCCCAATCTTTTTCTAGAAGTTGCTTTGTGCGCCGTTCACTTAAGTTGGTCAGGCGAGCAAAGGCGGAAAGTTGAGCATTTCGATAGGCCGCTTCAAAAGCGGGATGTTCTTGCAATACGGCCTCGAATTTTAATAGGTTCGACACCTCAGAAGATCTTCTTCCCTTCAGTTGCGCCTCTGCTGCTTTGACGGCTTCCCGCAAGGTCAGGTCAGCGCTGGCTGTGGCTAACCAGGTTTGCTTGATCAATTCCACCAAATTGACTGCGCCCCATTCTTCATAATCGATGCTCAGGCGCTCCAAAATTGCTTCAAGGGGCTCAGCTGCTGTCCCTAAAAAGTGGCGCATGACCTTTTTGAGGTAATCAGATAGGAGGGGCCTCACCAATCGTTTTTCGGCAGCTGTTAATGTGTTGAGCGTTTTGGAGAAAATAGTGATGGGTAGTTGGGGGGTGGTCATGGTGTTTAATTTTAAAAGTTATTTTTTTGTTAGGATCAGAATTTTCTGAATTACAACCTATCCTTGATCTAATTCTGTTATTCCTCAAATCCTATAAATCCTTATTCTGAAAATTTCCAGAGGTCGAGATATTTTTTAGATTCTTTTTTTAGTGCGAATGTGTTTTCTTTTGATTTGCTCATTGTTTTTATTTTTAATAGTCATCAGGGACGTTTTGAGTTTGACACAGTTACTTGAAGTAAACTCAAAGCTTGCGACATCGAGGGGTTTTGGTCCTTAGTAATTTTTGTTTCCTCTTCAACCATTTTTTCCAACCATTTATCAAAATTGATTATCATATTCTTTTTGGGTGTGAGTTTTTCAACAGCTTCTACTAATAATCTTTCTCTTTTTTCTGTTTCAAACCAATCTGCAACTTCTTTAGCTCTTATATCAGCAGTTGTAATTTGTATCTCGCGCCAGTTAGGGCCATGAGATGAGTCTCTTCCCTGCAAATCTAATTCTGCATGGGCATAAACTTCATGAAATAGTGTTTCAAGTATAGCATCAGGATCTCTTTTCATGGAAAAAATCACATTTGATTCAGGAAGAAAGTCAGTATCTACACCAATTGCAATTGAAATTACAATTAGTCCTTGACCTTTTTTTCTACTACTATCTGAAGGGGGATCATTTAGCATTTTTCTTCTGACATCAACTTCAGGAGATTTTTTTCCAGGTTCCCCCTCATTTAAAATACCTTCACTTGAAGCAGTTTCCCCAAGTATGACAGAATCTCTTTTTACATTAGGACTAGGTCCTTTAATGCTATCGCCATCTTCTGTATCTGCTCTCAATGCATCATTTGCATCACCCTCGTGATTAACAATACTGGTAGCTGTAGTTATTTGATATTTTCCAGTTGCAACAACCCTTAAGAATGATTGGAACCATTTAGGCAAATCTTCTATTGAAACCCCTCTTGGCAATCTTATTCTTTGGGGATTTTGGGTAAGTACAATTTTATCTCCATCTACATCAATTAATGATTTCATAAAAGGTGTTAATTTTTTACTCTTATGTATCATTTCAACAATTTGTGCAGCAGTTATTTTTGACTCTTTTGAAACAGACAAACCACCATAGGTCTTTTTTGTCCCAACAAAATCGACATAAACAGTTGGTCCGTTATGAACATACCCATACAAATTCCCCCCATCCCCAATCCCAATCGGATCTGCACTCAACCACCGGCCCAACCAAAGCAAATAGTATCTGGCTGAATGATAATTCATCCCCGTTTCTTCATCGCGTTCCATACCGGTGTAGCGGTAGCGTTTGGCAGCAGTCCGGATATTAGCATTTTTAGCCTGATAAGCAGTGGTGCCATAAGGATGGTATTCTTCATAACTAATGATCTCAGCGTGCTGGTTGACTTCCAAGCTGACGGAGCCGAGGTGGTTGCCGAGTTGATAGCGGATTGTTTGAGGCTCATACTCATCATGGCCCTTGGTGCGGGTATCTATCATAGCAATGCGGCTGCTATCATCCATCAGGTGCAGCGTTTCTCTTTCCAGGCCATCTTGCTGCCGATAGACCTCAAACATATTCCCCACATATAGGCGTTCATTTTTGATACCGGCACCGTTGATCGTCTCGGTGATCTTGCGTACCCGCTGTCCGCTGCCGTCATAGACATAGTAGGTCGTTTCTGGGAGCGGACCATCATGGGTGACCTGGCTAGAAGTGGCTTGCAGTTCTTCCTTGAAATTCCAGTCCATTCGGGAAAGATGGGACATCTCATGGATAAATCCATGTTGTGCATGGTGTGGATAATGGTAGGTAGTATTGCCAAGCCTGGTTGAAATTAGCCGGTTATTATTGGTTTCATATTCATACCTCCTCGTCCAGCTCCCACCATTGGCAATGTGTCGCATTTCCAGGATATTGCCTACACTATCATATTGGTAAGCTTGTCGATAATTTCGCAATTGATTGGGATTGGTTGGGGGAGGTATTTTTGAAGCATCCCGCCAGTTTTCGGAGGCATTATAATTATGGTTACTGCTCCGCTCTCTTCCAGTAGCCGCAATCAGGCGGTACAAGGAATCATAAGTGTATTCACTTTTTGGTTCAATGAGGCTATTGCTAAAAAATTCAACCGCTATGGCAAGGTCTTCGATTTGGGTGATGTTGCCCATGGGATCATAAGTGTAATTCAGATCTTGCAGTACTTCATTCTCTGCTTTTGTGGTGCGCAGTTGGATTAAGCGGAAGGTTTCGGGCTCGTAGGTGTATTTTGTTCGGATGCCATTGCCGTACTGAATTTGGGTACGCTGTCCTTTGGCATCGTAATCTATGTTTTGGACATAATGGGTAGTTGTCCCTGCTTTTTCAATGGTCATGCTTCCCAAAAAGCCGGCCTCATTGTAAGTTGGAATCGTTACACTTCGACTACTATCGGGTTCCCCATTACTACCATCAGGAGCGAATTGCCGAATCGGACGATTGATCGCATCGTATTCTGTTTTGGTATCAAAAGCATATTCCCCGCTACTTTCCAGTAGACTATCCAGATCATCTCCTGACCAATCAGGCGTATTTTTGTAGTCTTTTGCGAAAATGCGGGTCGAGCTAAGCAGATTGCCCTTGAAATCGTATTGGTCGTTGATGATTTTTCCTGCGGTATCATAAATGAAGACAGCTTGCCCACGCAAGTTATTGACCTCAGGATTGGAGAACTGATCCGCTTCGCCATATACGATATACTCAAATCGAGTTAATGGCAGATCATTTTCCCCTCCGCTTACCAGTTTTGATATCGGTCTTTGTAAAATATCATATTCAAAAGCAAAGGTATGCCGGCGTTCATCCCATAGCTTAACAGGATGGCCTATGGCATTATTAAACATCCAGCGTTTTCCTGCATCCATGCTGTCTTGAAATACCCGATGCCCCAGCATATCATATTTCCATGACATCACTACATTGTTTCGGGCATCTGTGACGGAAAGCGCATTGCCTTCAATGTCTAATTTGGAATGGGTATAATAAAGCACCCCTTCTTCTCCTAACAGCTTTCGATTGTGGTCGGCCCCCAGGGTCGGTCGGCCCAAGGTATCCAGGAATAAATAGGAAGGAGTACCATGGTGCACTTTCGCTTTTTCGGCGGCTTGCCTTTGAGGGTCGTTGTTGAGTAAAGTCATGCGGTGAGCATACCAATCGCTATCTTCAACGGTATCATTCGCATCAAAATTGATCTGCTTCCAGGCATCAAATGCTACTTTGCTAAAAGTATCATCTGGCATTTCCGTTTTTATCAATCTGCCCAGTGCATCGTAAAATAGCGTAGGCGTTACCCCACTTTCAACCAGGGCCGGGGCCGTTTCGTAAGCAGGTGTGACTGAAAAATAAGGTTCGTATTGTTTGATGGGATTGCCTTTGTTATTTAAAACCGTGCGGCCATTGCCTACCCAACGTAGTTGATGCTCCGTGTTGACTTCTTTTATTAGCCAGGTATCATCTGCCTGAAGTTGGGCGCTTTTGGCCCAACCAGGCTCTGCCTGTACCTTGGTCATGACTACATTTCCCAAACCATCACTATACTCCAAAGTAATTTGCAAGGGACTATCGGGATCCTCTCGAAAGTGCTTTTCACGAACAATGCTTGCCGCCACAGTAGGTGTTTGGCCAAAATTGTAAATCAACCTTGTCCCTGCATTTTGCAATAGTTCATGAGCAAAGCTTTTCAACTGTCCATAATCACAGACATCAGGCCCTTGTGCCGTGGTGAAAAACTTTTCTATCAGGTCCTGCTCTGCATTGTCTGTAAGTTCTTGGAGGTTCCATAAATTATCTCCTTCCTCCCCTACGCCATCCTCATTACTATCCTTACCCTCCATAGCAGTTGCTTTGACCAAGCCCAATTCGTCCGTCAAGACGGAAGCAATATTATCATTCAGGTCAATCATCCGGTCTGGAGAGAGGGTTCGGTAGTTAAAGTTCAAAACACGGTGCTCATTGCCGAGTGGATCCACTGATTTTTCCATAAAAAGAAAATAAGGATCCGGAAAAGCTTCTATTGTGGTATCAAAGGGGTCCGTATAGGCAATAGGGGTAAAAAAGCGGTTTTGAATCTCCTCAAAATTTTCTCCCTCCTTACTGAAGTGCACGACGCCAGAGCGGGTCCACCACTTATCATGGTCCAATACAAACCGGCCTTCCTCCATATCATCATTACTGATAGAAAACTGAGCGGCATACTGACTAGGCGTGAACAGGGTTTCTAGCAGATCCGGTGTGAAAGCTAATTGATAATTTTCGTAAGCGATGCCCCATTTATTTTGTTCGCCATCAGGTAGCGGGGTGGTGAGCAACTCATCGTAAAATTTGGATTTTAGGTGTTCGATCAGCCGTTTTTGAGAGGTATTTTCATCGGCTGTCTCGTAGTAAGGGATTTCGGGCAACTCATCGATGATATTTTGGAAGTCCGAAACTTTAAAAATGGATTGTCCCTCCAGAATATTTTTTCCTGTTAATTCGTAAGTCCGGGACTGCCATCCTTTACGCAATTGGTAGTCGGCGTTTTCAATAATATCATTGGTAAAATCATTCTTGGTAAAAGTTATCCACATTTTCTGCTGCCCTTTCCGTCCTGCTTCTTTAGCCATTTGCGTGGCATGATTATCAGTAGGCTCGTCTTCCAAAAGAGGCTCTGTACCTATTCGCGGATAAACGACCGACACGGACTCCAAAATATTTCCATATTCATCCGTTTCGATATTCAAAGTATGAGCGATTCGTGGGTCGGTCGGATTGCGTTCGTAATAATAGGTGATGGCTTCGCTTTCTTTGACAATAAAAACCGCATACGGATTGTCGCCTCGGGTTTGTAGGACCTGAATTTCGCAATTGTGTGTGGCGACGGTGTAAGGCGTCAATTGTTTGATTTGCTGGCTAAAGTCTGTTTCGTCCGCTGCATCCAAAGCAAAAACTTCCTGTCGCAGCATCATTCCTTTACAGGCGCGGAGGGCCTCCCGGTATTCTTCGGCATCCAGATCCTTCACAGAAAACTCAAGCAGATTATCTGCGCCCAAAATAATCGCATCCGGAAGTTGGCATTCGATGGGATCGAGCTCAATATCTACTTCTTTCAAATGATGATACCAGTATTCACTTTCAAAAAGAGACAGTATTTTTTTTCTGTCAAAAAAAGCGCCGGTGTGAAACCAAGTTTTGGTCAAAACGGGGGGCTGATATAATTCTTCTGTCGTTGTATTACTCGCTTCTGATTTTTCAAACACATCAAAAAATTCCGTATCGAGTTGCTCCACCATCCCGAAGCCTCGAAATTCTCTCTCGGCATGATCATAGTAGCCATGGCGATAACGATATTCGGAAGTGAATCGGACATTGGTTACTTTTTCCTCAACAATGGTTTTATGTACCACCTGAACAGGGAAAGGTAATTTAGTAAACCAAGGTTTGCCCTCTTTTTTATCTTTCAAATAAAACCAGGTCGAAGATTTATATTCTACACTGGTTTCTTTACCCATGTTATTGATGTGTTTGATCATAACATGAGGCTTTTTACTGCTCATCAGGTCGATATAGCGCATTGGCGCATTGGCATGAGCCGGCAAATCTGATGACCACACAATGCAGGAAGTACCTGTTCCCAGCAAATCAACCACTGAAAGCTGGCTGTTTTTATTTACCGGAAGAAATGGCTCAATTTCGTGGGTTTCACTCCAGGCATTCCCACTGAGATTGATGAAGGCTTTGAATTTATTTTTGCCCAGGTAGATCATATCTGTTGCGCCAGTACCACTGACATCCGCGAGGTGTAAATATTGAGGATTGAATTTATCGGGATGATCAAAAACAGGGGCATTGCCCATGCTTACTTTTGCACCAAAGCGGCCATATCCTTTATTTGGCCAGTAACAGACCTCTCCATTACGGATGCGCACGATATCCGTTAAACCATCTCCAGACATATCGGCCAGAAAAATAGTTTGTAACTGATCAGAGAAAACGATGGCGGGGCCTTGTTCTTCATCAAAGGGTTTGGGGGTTCGTTCAGCGGGCAAATAACCTTTTTTCCCATCCGCAGCATACCAGGTGAAGGCATTTTCCTCCGTCACCACAATTTCTGCCTGTCCATCCCCATTGAGGTCGATCAAGCGGGTATTGGGGTCGGCAAAGTCAATATTAGCGATTTGTTCAAAGGATCTGAATGGCTCCCACTCATTATCACTCGTTAATTCAAAATACCCCTTGAGCTCTTTATTATTGATGACTATCTGTTTTTCTCCATTAGCAGCAAGATCCTGAATGCTCAGCAGCCCATCAGATAAACCCGCAAAAGAAGGCTTAGGCATTACTTTTTTTGCAATGGTAAAATTGGGCGCTCCAGTCTTCTCTACCTCTCCCAGATTGCTTTTATAAAACCAGTCTCCTCCCTGTTCGGTGAGCATACCGGAAATACCTTCACCATACAGATCTACCCATTGGTAATTATTGGATAATCCGACCGGAGCATTTATTATGCTATCTGGGCTCGCCGTTTTGATCGTCTTATTCCAATGGAGTTTTTCATAAGTAAACTCCATCGGGGGTAGTGATTTTGGGGAATAAGTACCATCGGGCTTCCGTATATAGCCGATTTGGGTGATCGACTTCAAATAGGTCGTTTCTGATTGCTGCGAAGCATTGATAGAGGAAGACTCATGGGTCAGGCGCAAGGAACGAACCAGGTAGTTATCACCAAAAACTTCTTCCTCTTCGGTACCCACGAATTGTTTTTCATCTTTAAAATGGTGGAACATCAATATTCGCTTACACAAGCGACAGCTTCTGATCTCAAAGCCAGAACGATAGGATGAAAAAGCATCTGGACGGTAGTCCCATTGACCATCATCAAGAGGGCTTGGCATTGCTGAGTCATGTTCGCCATAGTCCAAAATCAATTCAAAGAAATGTTCCTTATTAGCAGGAAGTGGAGGATCATAAGGTTGAGTAGGGTCGGCAAAATAGGCGATTCGATTACCGTATTTAATGCTTTTCAAGTAAACATTTGTAAAAGAAGCAAGGCCATTCAACCTGTTTTTTTCGTAAACTTCATTTGGGATATTTATCAGATCCTCCTTTTTGTATTCATATTGGATCCAATTGCCTTTGCCATCATATGCAAAATCAGGCAACCACCGATAAATGCGGCTTTCATCCTTTGGATCGACAATTCGAGCACTTGGGCTGCGGCCATAAAAAGTAACCTCATTAGTAGGAGCCGTTACTTTCCAGTATACTCCAAAATTTGGATGGCTAATGCGTTCTATTCTGGCAAAACTAGCCTCAATTCTTGGGCGATATTGCTGAACATGGAAATCACCTACCTTTTGCTCTTTAATCGTCCAATTGTCTTCCTCCTTCAAAAAAGGAACCAGGTCTTCCACTCCAGAGAGGGTAAATATATCTTCTGTACCACCATCCCCATATCTTGGCAAGCCCTTATCCGTTTTTCTTTGAATGCTTGGCAAATCTATATCCCACCCCAAGCCGAAAGGACTATTACCACCACCCGAATTATAAGCCAGGGAAAGGCTTGGATTAAAACCATTCCTTGCCGGGCTAAACGGCAAGGGAATACCAAAAGAAGCAGTACCATTGGCAGCATTGACCTCAAATTTTTCATCGATACCTTTAAGTGCTCCACCACCTTTGGGCAGAGAGATGGATGGTATCTCAATGGCATTGGATTGGGTACTCCGCTCCTCCGTGAGCGGTGCCATGGTAGTGCTATCTGGATTTGGTTTGTTTTTTTCCATTTGGGGGACAAAGGATTTAGGGTTTATACAAATTAATCATATCGTGTCCTTAAATGAGCTTTTTTATCGTATAAAATTTCGAAATCCACTAATCGCATCTTCCCCTTTAGCTCATTGAACTTTTTCATAAAATTGTTAAAACCTTTTGCCCTCCACAATACATAACCATCCTTTCCGGGTTCCCAGATGCCAACGTATTGCCATTTTCCATCGGCAGAGCGATAGGTTTCTACATCTACGAGTCGATAATTCTTTTTACCAAGTTCTTCCCACTTCTTGACAAAACTGCTATAGCCAGTTAAATGATACATATAGTGTCCGTGGGTACCTTCATGGTATAAGCCTACAAAGTAATATTTGCCCCCATCTTCATAAACAATCACTCTTTTCAGGCGCATATTTTGCTTAAGTCGTTGTTTCCATTGGCTAACAAACTGATTCCAGGAAGCAGATCTTTCAAGAATTTGCTTTTGTTTTTTACCAGTTCTATAAATGACATTAAACGTTGGTCTGACGCTATGTTGATAGCATTCGATCTGGGTTATCAGGTTCATACCTCTTCCGCTGGAGTTACCAGCAGTTTTGGCAAAATCGGAGATCTTCTGCCAGTTGCCCGTTATTTCCCGACGGCTACCTGCCTTCCAAAGACCATAATGCAATACCCGGCTATTCTGAATGCGAACTTCGTGTTGGATCAGACTCATATTGCCTCTGACATTGGGCTTGGTGCTTCCAATAGTGGAAGCGCCTCCCTTGAGATATTCGGTACTTGCTCCAGAGCGCCAAACACCAATATAGGTGGCATTATCCTGAGCATGAAGAGAGGAAAAGCTGAAAGAAAATAGAAAACTAAGTATAAAGAAAAGGAAGCGACTTGTGGACATGATATGATTTATTAGGGTTAAAAGTGAAGTAACTTTCTCTATATAAAGTAGAGTGTTACAACTGTGAATTGAATACATGACTCAAGGTAGTTATGCCCCAACTTCCTTGCATGTAATCATGTTCCATTTCCATGTACGCTGGTTCCATCTTTCTCTTTTTGGACTTGGCTTTCCCGATATTCCGAGGGAGCAACTCCAAATTTCGCCTTAAAACACTTTGTAAAATAAGATTGACTACTAAAGCCTACCCTGAAAGCAATTTGAGTAACCGAATCTGCATTTGCCTCCAGAAGTTGTGCGGCACGTTGAAGCCTTAACTTTCGGATAAAATCTGAAGCGCTCTCTCCGGTGAGGTTTTTTAATTTGCGGTGAAGGTGGGTACGGCTAAGAAAAAGGGCCTTAGCAAAGTCCTCTACTTTAAAATCGGGGTTCTCGATTTGATCTTCGACCACTTGCACCGCTTTTTTGAGGAATTGATGCTCCACACTATCAAGCTCAAGCTCTTGAGGCTCTAACTTAACTGATTGCATAAATCGTTGGCGAAGCTTTCGTCTTTGCTCTATTAGGTTGTGGACTCTTAATTGTAATTCTCTGCTATTAAATGGTTTTGCTAAATAGTCATCCGCCCCCCGACTCAGGCCTTCCAATCGACTGAGGATATCTGCTTTTGCTGTTAATAAAATAAAAGGAATATGGTTGGTACGAGGATCTGATTTAACATGCTCACAGAAACTTAGGCCGTCCATTTGAGGCATCATCAGGTCAGAAAGAATAAGGTCGGGAAGTTTATCCAATGCCTGTTTTAGACCACTCTGGCCATCCGTCGCTTCCAGAATAACATAATCATCTTGCAATTTTTCCCGGATGTAGGTACGCACCTCACTGTGGTCTTCCACTATTAGTAGAAGTGGCTTCTCCTGAGCTAAAGTGCCATTTGTTGGTGCAGATGGATACGAGCCATTATTCGAGATTTTATAAAGGGCCTCAGGAACGACCACTTCTTCTGTGGGGAGAGGCAAGGCTTCTGTTTTTTCTAATGGTAAATCAATCCAAAACCAGGTTCCCTTTTCCGAACTACTTTCTACACCGAGCTTGCCATTGTGTAGTTCTACCAATTCTCTAACCAACGACAGGCCGATACCTGCCCCTTGATGACGTCGGTCTCCCATCTGGTAGAAGCGATTAAAGATTTTGTCAATTTCTTCCTTTGGAATGGGGTCTCCGTTATTGCCGACCCGGATGCGTAAGGGGTTATAATTTTTCACCTCCATGCTTACCCATCCTCCAACTGGCGCAAATTTTATGGCATTTGCCAATAAGTTAACGACTATTTGCTCCAATTTCTCACGATCAGCCATCAACCAAAATTCCTGCCGGGAGAGGTTTATTTGATAATTGAGTTGCTTAGTCTCTGTGAGGGATTCAAAGCCAGCTGCCAGCTGACCGAGGAAAGCCGGAACATTTGTTGCTTTCGGTTCTAATTGGAGTATACCCGACTCCATTTTAGAGAGGTCCAGCAATTGATTAATCAGATGTAGCAAGCGCTCGCATTGCAGATGCATTCGGTGAAAGGCTTTTCGGTCTTTGTCGTCAGGGCGGCTGATGAGTAGATCTTCTAGAGGTGCTTTGATAAGCGTGAGCGGGGTGCGAAACTCATGGGAAATATTGGCAAAAAATCGAGCCCTCAGCTTTTCGATTTGTAGAAGTGTTCTCAAATGTTCCCGTTGAATGATCTGGCGACGAATGAAAAACAGAATGCCTATCAACAGGAAGGTATAAGCTGCATAGGCTCCATTACTCCGCCACCAGGGAGGACGAATTATGATATCTAGCACACCATTTTTCTCGGTCCAGCGCCCTGATTGATCACTTGCCCGGTAAAGGAATCGGTACTTGCCAGGGGGTACATTGGCATAGGTGAGGGTATTGTTGGCTGGTGCGACTATCCAATCCTTGTCAACTCCTTCTAATTTTTGTGAAAAAAAGTTTCTTGCTTCTATTGCAAAGTTTAGTGATCCCAAAGAAAATGAGAAGGTGTTTTCATCATATGATAAATGCAGTTTAGTGGTATTCCAGAGTTGGGAGCTTGTCCATTTATCCACTCCATTGACGCGGATATTTTTAAGATAAAGTAGGTTAGAGGAATAGTTCTCCTCTAAGGCTGGTATGCGAACCTCTTCTAGTCCACGGTTTTCCCCAGCCCAAATTCTACCATCGGGAAAGGCGATCAAAGAACGTTCCAAGCCAGTGGAAGTTAAAAAGGATCGAAATCCTGGAAAATCTGCATTTGGAAGACCCGGATTGAATTCCAAATATTTACTTTGGGTGCAAATAAACAGGTGTTGATTGGGCGTAACCACTAATTCGCCCAGGAAGTTCTCTTTATCGTGGCGGCTTAAAAAATTCTTCCATCTTCGGTCTTTTGGTTGGTATTGAGCCAGGCCGTTTCCATTAGTAGTCAGAAAAATATCTCCCGTCAACAGCTCTACAATATCTACGATGCCAGTTTCAGCGAGCCATTTTCCTCCACCTTCGTCTTCAGAAAATGGGAGAAATTGCTCCTGATCTGGATGGAAAATAAAAAGCCCGGTCTTCGTTCCGATCCAGAGCTGTCCTTTTTGATCAAAAAAAAGTTTATTAATGTCATATTCAGGTAGCAAATTCAGTTGTTCATTAGCAGAAAATGGCTTCAACTCCATATCTATACAATTAAGTCGAAGGATGCCATTTCCTCTGGTGCCAATGTATAGGTATGGAGCCTGGAAGGCAAGCGCAGCAATATGAGCCTGATCTATAGATTTATTATCTAAAAATTGTTTTTGAACGTTTTGCAGACCATCATGAAAATAAAGCAAGCCATTCTCTGAACCGATCCATAGTCGTCCCAGATGATCTTCACACAGATCATCCATCCAGATGTCTGTTTGTTTATAATCCGGCCCTGATTGATACCGTACATGCCAGAAACTATCCTGCTCTATTTCATATATTAGCAAGCCATCTCCTTTTTTAGTGCCCAGATAAAGTCGATCGCCATATGCCGAAAAAAGATCGGCTCTCAACCAATTGTTCTTAGAAATTTTTTTAGTTAGCAGCGATCTATGATAGACAAAATCTGCCCCCAACCAATGTTCATATGGAATAAATTGTCCTATTGGGTCATGTGTAGTCATACGGAGTAAACCTTTTCCACTGGCTAACCACAAGTGCCCCAATGTGTCGCGGTAAAAAGTCCGCACCCTCATATTTTTTACTGTAAGACCTGACACAGATCGATCCAATTTGCCTATTGATTGGCCAGTCTGCCGATTAATCTCCACAAACCCATTGTCTCTACTTGATAGCAGCAAGGATTTTTGATTGTAGAAATACATTCCCCAAACCACATTTTGGATATGATAATCAGTAATATCACTAAACATAACTCCCTCTGAGACGGGTTTCCCGTTAGTAGGATCGTATCGCCAGATTCCATGATGAAATTGGCCTACCCAAATTACTTTTTCTTGTGGGTCTGAAAGCAATGGAACCCTTTCTGGCGTATATGCGTAATCATAGGTTTCACTAAAAGGAAAGAAATTGAATACCTTATCTACCTTATCAAAGCTATATAGGCCAAAGCGGCTTCCCAACCAAAATCGATCCTGATCAAGCGGACAGACTTCCATTTCTCCCAATAGGCCTGCTTGCTGTCGGGGAACGGACGCAGGGGGGTAGAAATGAGTAAACTCGCCCAGCTGCCGGTCAAAGTAGCTCAAAGTAAAATTGCCGGTAGAGACCCAGAAATTACCGTTTTCTTCTTCGATCAGGTCTGTGATATTATTGCTTCTTAAACTAGTTTGGATAGTTGGGTTATAACGATGACTAATCCCTATACCTGTATGGGTATTATATTCAATAAGACCTTCTTTTTGTGTGCATAAGTAGAGTACATTTTTTTCCAACTTACTCTTTACAACCTTTATTGTAGGGTTAGCATTTATTTTCCGTCCTTCCTCATCCCGAATCTCCAAATATTGAATGGTTGCGCCGTCGAATTGGGCCAAGCCCCACATGGTTCCTAACCAAATAAGGCCATCATCCTGAGGCTCAATATCGAAAATAGAGGTATGGTTCTCTTTTCCTCCTATAAAACTAGGAATCAAGCGAATGCTATCGGCTAACACTTGAGCTGGTAATCGGCCCAAGCTAACCATCATACAGCATGCAATAAGTAGATTAAATCGAACAGATCTGCTTTGAACTAAAAGCTCAATAGAAGGGATAAGGATTGAGGGGGGGGCAACCGGTGTTTTCATTTTTTGATCATTGGGTAATACAAGTTAGCAAAATATTTATAAGATTAAATATTTTGATGCAACAGGATTGCCTTAATCAGTAATAACCGGGGTAGTTCAATAAACTGTATAAGTCTTGCTACTTTCTACTTCTTACTTTCTACAATCAAGTTAGATTGCAGCTTGAAAGGTTTTTAAACCGGGGGTCTCCGGATCAGGGCGAATACCGCCCAGCCAGCGGTAATACCACTCGGTGACCGTCCCGAACATAGGATGGCAATTGAAAAAGGTATTATCACTTTCTTTCCAGGTTTCCCAAATGGTGGTAGCTCCCTGATCGATCATGTATCCCCAACCGGGATAGGCCGTGCTGTTGACAATATCAAATACCAATTGAGGAGAAGCATACTTGGAGAGAGTTTCCAGGATATACTTAGTGCCAAAAATACCCGTATTAAAATGCCCGGACGGGCCGTTAAGTACGGCATTTAACAAAGAATCCTTAGCCGCGTCAATCTCCTGAGCAGGAACAATGCCGTGGTAAAGTAAAGTAGAAAACAAGGTCTGGCGGTTGATCTTTTCTTTGACAGGCTGATCCCAGAATTTAGCTTTTACCAGGTTTTTAAGTGCTCCGCAAGTTCTTCATATTTTAATGCATTCTCTGTGTCGCCCATTATCGTAGCAAATGTTTGCATAATCCGGGCACATTGCAGGTAGTGGCCGGTACCGATGAGTGTTACCGGGACGGGCAATCCGACTGTACGCTGATCAGGTTGGCCAAAAAGGTCCTTTCCGTGGCTTCCTGGATCGAATTTAGAGCATGTTTAAAAATTTGCAGGTATATAATAAAAGGGAATCAGTTATTAAACTTGTAGTGGACCAACACAACAAGTTTTATGCAAACTCAATATGAGCGGCTAACCGATTCCCAATGGGAAAATA
>JAUIKE010000245.1 GCA_030430845.1 Bacteroidia bacterium
ATAAAACCGAACACTCCCTTCCACTTCAGGATAGTCCTGTTCAATAAGAGGCCCGAGCCGGGCCGGCGTACCTTGCCATTCCACATCAATCACCCTTTGCCGGGTATTTATGGCCTTCGTTTCAATTCGATAAATATGATCTGCCCGCTCGTGGATTCGATCATAATTCAATTCAAAGTCCAGATAGAGCAAGATCAACAGAGCAGCCGCTATTCCAAGACTAAGGCAGGAGAGGTTTAGTATGGAAAAAACAGGGCGGCGGCGTAAATTTCGCCAAAATATTTTCACATAATTATTAAACATAATTGTCGGGTTGGTTTTACGAAAGCTAAATTTTTTCCATACTGAAGGTCGCAAAAATCCAATGGCGCTCAGCATATAGGTCAGCCGGGCTCTTCGCACTCCATGAGCTAACTTTTTTTCCTCAAATATTTCCTCCAGATCGCCAAGAATCGCTTCCAGTCGCCAAGGATCACAGATCCGGCTCAATAACCGCTCCACCCACGCAGGTGGTGTTTCTTTTGTAGACATACAGCACTAATTGTATTGGAAAGCGATATTGGGAATATCCTTCCATAGTTGATTTCTCAAATCTCGATTTGTTTGAAGCGCCTTTTCTCCTGCCATGGTCACCCGGAAAAGAAGCTTGCGACGGCCACCTCGCTTTGGGGTAGCGCCATCATACCGGGAATCAACAAACCCTTTTTTGTGTAAACGGTGCAGGGTGGAGTGAATGGTGCTAATGCTTACTTTCCGGCCGCTTCGTTGACAGATCTCGTTCTGTACGGCCACACCGTAAGCTTCGTCGTACAGCACCGCAACGGTTAATAAAACCAGCTCTTCGAATTCTCCCAGGTAAGTGCCTTTCATATCTTTTTTTTATCCAGCTTGAATGAGTTTTTCTATTACAGGAGGTAAGCTGGTTCGCAGCCGTTGCTGCGAACCAGCTTACCTCTTGTAATAAATTTAACTATTTCTTTCGTAAATGCCAAAATTGCTATTTTGAAAAATTATCCTCCTGAATACCAAGCCCATTAAACCTTCCAAACTTTTTGAGGTCATAGGTAAAAAACATGATACGGACCCTCATTTTTATCTTGCTCATAAGCTTCTTTTTTTCCTGCGAAAAAAAAGATCCAGACACTCCCGATCCCGTTCCGGCAGCTCAACTCTATTTTCCTCCTACCACCTCAAACACCTGGGCTACCATTTCACCCGAAGTGCTCAACTGGGACGAACCGGCCCTGGAAGAACTCTACGATTTCCTACAAACCAATAATACCCGCGCCTTTATCATTTTAAAGGATGGGAAAATAGTGGCAGAAAAATATTGGGGTAATAATGTTCTCAATACAGCTCCTTTTGATCAAAATTCCAATTGGTATTGGGCCTCTGCCGGTAAAACAGTCACCGCTTTTCTGGTAGGCCTGGCTCAGCAGAAAGCTCTGTTGAATATTGAGGATAAAACATCCGATTACCTTGGAAAAAACTGGACGAGTATGCCCCTCGAAAAAGAGGACCTGATAACTGTGCGCCATCAACTAACCATGACCACCGGCCTGGATTTCCGGGTAAACGACATCCATTGTACGGATCAGGAATGTTTGCAATACAAAGCGGATGCCGGTACTCAATGGTACTACCACAATGCGGCTTACACTTTGCTGGAGCAAGTCGTCAGCAATGCAGCAGGGGTGAGCTACAACCAATTCACCGACACAGAACTGGAAAGCAAGACCGGCATGAGCGGCCAATGGATCAAAAGCGGGTACAACAATGTCTATTGGAGTAAAGCCAGAGATGCGGCCCGTTTTGGCCTGCTGATCCTGAATGAGGGAATTTGGGATGATACCCCTATCCTGACAAATGCCGAATATTATCGCGACATGATCAACACCTCACAAAACCTGAATCTATCCTACGGATATTTGTGGTGGCTGAACGGTAAAGGCTCCATTATTTTACCAGGCATATCCTTTCCATTCAACATCGATATTGCCCCCAAGGCCCCCTCGGATCTTTTTGCCGCTATGGGAAAAAACGGGCAATTCATTGATATTGTCCCCAGCCAGAACCTGGTGGTTGTCAGGATGGGAGAGGCTCCGGGAGACGCTCTGGTACCGGTAGAATTTCACGATGATATGTGGGAGATACTAGGAAGAGTATTTTAGAAGACGATGACAAAAGGCTTGAATAAGTGCTACAAATGCTTAATTTTAGACTGAAGCATTAAATACCTTCAATGGAAAGCCTTCTCAATACTCTTATCTGGGCAGCGATCATCCAGGGATTTCTACTGGGCGTTTTGTATGTGTCTTCCAAAAAGCACCGTAGCCTGGCTAATCGACTGTTGGGCTTTTTCCTTTTTGCCTTGATCATTGAAGGCGTAAATAATTTCTTGCCTGTCAATCAATTGGGGTCTTATGACCTCAGTAAATATTTCACCACTCCTGAAGTCAAATTATTCCTGCCCCTTTTTTTCGTCCATTTTGTATTGGAAAAATTAGGCCGATCCAGCGCTTACAACAATTTCCTGCGTTTCCATTACGGACTGGGCTTACTTGTTCTGGCCATCACTTCTTTCAATCTGCTGGCCTTTTTATTTACTGGTGGTAATATTTATAGTCTCTTCAGCTATGCCGAAATAGAACTGGTTTTTATGATTCAGCAGTACTACGCTTTCATTCTCAGTATCTTGGCATTCGCTATTTCAATACTGGAGGTGGAGCGGTATAAAAATCTGGTCAAAAACGAATACTCCGACTACAGTTTACTGCAAATTAATTGGCTCTGGCAGTTCATCTTCCTGATGGTGCCGATCCTGATCCTTTGGGGTGTGGAATTAGGAAGTATCCTATTATTCGGTAGGGGCTCTTCAGATATTGTTCTGGCAAATTGGGGACTGGTAGTCATACTGATCTATTTTATCAGCTATAAAGCATTCCGACATCAAAACCTGTTTGAAGAAAATCCTAATAATATGGTAGAACCTACCACACAGTCTACTGCAGGGCCGGAATCTGAAAACTTTATAGAAGTTGAAAAAGAAATTACCTCCGCTATGAAAAGTCAGCAGTATTTTCTTCGGCATGACCTTAGCATTCATGACCTGGCCAAAGAAATCGGTCTGCCAGCCAGACAAATCTCTACTTGCATCAATCGCCGGTTCGGCATTAATTTTTCGGAATGGGTCAACAATTACCGGGTAGAAGAGGCAAAAATCAAATTAGAAAAGCCCGAAAACGATCACTTGTCCGTAGAAGGCATTGGCTTTGATGCCGGCTTTAAGTCCCGTTCGGCCATGTATACGGCCTTTAAAAAGAAGACAGGCCGCAGTCCTGGAGACTTTCGCCCCAGTAAGGTGTCCTGAAATCTGTTTTCAACACAACATCTCCTTTACTTCACTCTACAATCCCCCTAGATTTGTTGGTAGGATATATCATTGATAGATCCGCAAATAATCATCCAAAATTAATCATCAAAACAACCCGACAATGAGAACAAATGCATTTTTGTTTATGATCCCCTTATTCTTACTATTGATCACTGCCTGTGATGAGGAAAAAGAAAACATCAACCCATCCGACAACACGAGTATCCGAACGCACTCCATTACTGCATTTACCGACTTAAAAATTGAAGACCCATTTGTGGTGTACGTGAAATTTTCCAATACCGAAGAAAGCCTGCGCATAGAAGCGAATGACAACCTCCATGCTTTCATAGATGTCAGACAATCCGGAGAGGCCTTAGCCATTTCACTGGATGAGGATGTGAATTTCAAAATTGGCAATGTCGTTTTAAAAGTTTATCTGACCACCAAAGACATTAAAGTACTGGAAGCAAGCGGAGCAACTAATGTTATTCTTCAAGATCCACTGATAGGAGAGGACCTGGAGATAGAACTGGAAGGTGCCAGCAAACTGAGTGGCCGCCTGCAGCTTGATTTTCTCGACGCTTATCTAAACGGTGCCTCCATTATGGATATCGAAGGCTCTGCCCAGAAGCTTGATATTTCAGCCATTGGCGCTTCTCACATGACCGATTTTGATTTTGCGACCGATGAATTGTATGTCGATTTAAGTGGAGCCAGTACGGTTTCTCTTCAGGTCAATCAAACGCTGGAAGTAAAAGCGACCGGAGCATCTACGGTTTATTATCAAGGAAATGGCGTGGTGGAAAATATAAATGTATCGGGAGGGTCGAATGTAATTAAAGTAGAATAAAAAACATGAGTCATCCCCTATTTTTTAAAAGAGGATGTAGAAAAACGACTATTCAACTAAACTTTGATTTTCAATTCGTTGTCCGTTGCTCGTTGTCCGTTTAATCGCGAACAACGAGCAACGGACAACTAACAACAAAGCCTAAATATTTGAAAATAAACAATTTATAAATTATCCCAAAAATTCGGGATGACTCATGTTTCTAACCGATTGCAGCCAGTGGATCGCCCTCTGTAATGGCTAGTGAGGTCACTAAATAAAGCAACAAACCATCTGTTTCCGCAAAATATTCACTAAGGACCTGTCCGAAGAAATCCCGGATCTCTCCTATTTTTTCTCCTTTTTTGACTTCCTCTTCTAATGCTTTGAATGGATACCAACAGCCATCGTGTTGTGCCTTCAGTACGGTCATCTGATCCATGAACTGCACACCAAGGTTTTCGACGACCTCCCCTTCAAGCGTCCCCAGAAAACGCAGTACATTTTCTATTCCCTCCATATATTGGTGCACCTCTTCTTCACTCCAGCGACCACATTGTCCCAGTTCTGCTAAAAAGCCGGGTACGCCTACTGTTGCCGCGCCTCCAATGGAGCCATTATCCGAAACGGAGCCTACCACATAAGGGAAGCCTACCGCAGCAGAAGCTTGCTTGGATTCCTCTGCCAGTTTTTCTCCGCCTACTTTGGAATAAATGACAAAGGGCACCAGGGATTCGTGGATATCGCCGCCATGCAGATCTATGTAAAAGTCGGCTCCCTGCTGCAGTTGGTGAACGGTATAGGCAATTCGCTCGCTTACCGTACCGGTGGCCTTTCCGGGGAAAACGCGGTTCAGGTTTTTCCCATCATAGGGGCCGTAATACTGCATACGAGCCAAAAATGCCGGCGTATTAACCGGGTGGATAACCAGCACCGTCCCACGAACATCCGAAGGCTCAAGATTTCCGGCCAAGCGAATGGCCGTTTCGATGCAGGGATATTCGCCGCCAT
This sequence comes from Bacteroidia bacterium, assembly GCA_030430845.1. Taxonomy (GTDB): domain Bacteria; phylum Bacteroidota; class Bacteroidia; order Chitinophagales; family Saprospiraceae; genus JANQPA01. Next base: position 5,217 of record JAUIKE010000245.1, read on the forward strand.
GTACACCGCCGGTGATCAGGATGTTTTTACCGGGCTTTTCCCCTGCGATGACGGTGGCGGGCATTTTCACGGGTGTGCCGGGTACGGAGATGAAGCCGGAAGATTTCTGTCCGGCTTGGATAGAAATGTTGTTATGTTGAAGAATGGTGGAGAAGCTCATATTTAAATTTTTAATTACTCAGGACAAACAGCCTGTCCTTCATTAGTTGCCAAACGAATTTCAGAAATAGTGATGGTGAAAGCACTCGAAGAACTTAGTCCGAAAATAGTGGATACTCTCGACATATCCGCACCGCCTTCGGCAAAACAGCTGAGCTTTATATCCGTTTGGGTCCAGGTACCAGCAGTTGCTTCTGAAAATAACCTACTTACATCTATTTCAGTACGCCGACCACTTCCGGTGCTCATGAACAACTTTACGGGGCCTTCCGGTTTTTGATCTACGCGATACTGCAAAGCTATGGCCATATCTCCATTTGATTCACGAGCCAGATCTATTTCGCTACCTATCAATACAAGGGAGGCCTGCGTTTGTCCGCTCCATTCCACCTGTTTGGCATCCTCCTGCGCATTCCGGTCAACGGATCGAATGGTGAGGGCTTCGCCAATTTGAACAATGGCATCAATTACTTCTCCGTCTTTATCCGCTGTTTCTCCTTTTAAAGTCCAACCCGAAAGAGGCTTCCCATTTTGGAAAATATTTTCTTTCCGCCCACCCACTCTTTTCAATCCGGGATCTTCTGATAACTGGGCCAGCGTACCATCATCTGCATAACTTAAGCCATACCCATAAGGGAAGAGAGGGTCATAAGTTTCATCATGCCGGTTTAAGGAAGTCTGAGCCGCAGTACGAGGCCACGAATAGGATAATTTGCCTTTAAAGTCCCAATTAACGGCTCCTTCCGGCTTACGCAAGAGAACGTCGGCTACTCCTGCGCCCTGGGTACCTGGCAGCCAGGCTGCTACAAAGGCATCGGAGGCATTCAACTCAGGATTTACCCATAAAGGGCGGCCCGATATAAAAATGGATACAGTAGGAATACCTGCTTCTTTGAACTGCTTTAATAGCTCCAGTCCATCATCCGGCAAATAGTCCACATCGTCTCGATCACCCATGAATTCGGCATAAGGATCCTCCCCAAACACGACGACGGCTACATCCGGTTTTTCTTCAAAACTGCCATCTTCACTCAGCAAAGCTTTCCCACCGCCTGCCTCTATCGCCGTCTGAATCCCATCCCAGATGGACGTACCATTAGGGAAGTTTTCTTTCGTGTTACCGGTACCTTGCCAGGAATAGGTCCATCCACCGCATATTTTTCCAATATCATCCGCACCCTTTCCGGCTACTAATACGGTTTGATCAGTCTTAAGAGGTAATAGGTTATTTTGATTTTTCAATAAGACCAAAGACTCTCGAACGGCTTGTCGAGCCACACTAAGATGATCCGGTGCCCCCAGCACAGCCAGGTCGCCGGCCAATGGTCGCTCGGATGGAGTTGGTTTTTCAAACAAGCCCAGCCGGAATTTTACACGTAAGATCCTGCGAACGGCATCTTCTAATCTTTCGCGCGGAAGCTCTCCCGATCTCGCCTGTGCCAGGGTATTTTCGTACAAGCCTTTCCAACTATTCGGCGCCATGAACATATCCAGTCCCGCAATCAGGGAAGCCGGACAATCCGTGTTTTCACATCCTGGGACCTGCCCGTGTCCGTTCCAGTCTCCTACTACAAAGCCATTAAAGCCCATCCGTTCTTTGAGCACATCATTCAGAAGCGCCTTACTACCGTGCATCTTTTGCCCGTGCCAGGACGAAAAAGAGGCCATCACCGTTTGAACACCCGCCTCCAAGGCAGGGGGGTACCCTGCTCCATGAATATCTCTTAAGTCCTCCTCTGAGTCTATGTTATCTCCCTGATCATTTCCATCTTTTGTGCCGCCGTCGCCCAGGTAGTGTTTGGCGGTAGCCAATACATGTTCATCACTCAAAAATTCAGGCGTACCGACTTTCCCTTGCAGACCTTCCACCATAGAAGTGGCATATTCTGCCACTATTTCCGGATCTTCTGAGTAACCTTCATAGGTACGGCCCCAACGATCATTGCGAACTACGGCCAGGGTAGGCGCAAAGGTCCAGTCCATACCTGTAACGATCACTTCTCTGGCCGTGACGGCCCCAATCTGTCTTATTAATTCAGGATTTCGGGTAGCCCCCAATCCGATATTATGAGGGAAAATAGTGGCTCCAATGATGTTATTATGTCCGTGCACCGCATCCGTTCCCCAGAGGATCGGGATAGCATTGTGGCCTTTACTGGTATTCATAGAAGCTGCGTAGAAGGCATCGGCTAGCTTCAGCCACTCCGTGGCTGGGGTGCGAACGTCGTAGTTTGGCGCAGAATTCCCACCATTTAGGATAGAACCCAGTCGGTAAGTTAAAAGATCTTCCGGCTTTATGGCAGAAATGTCGGCCTGGATGGTTTGTCCAACCAGTTCTTCCAGGCTCATACTTGCCATTAAGTCGTCAATTCGTTTTTCTATATCCACATCAATGGGAACCGGACTTTCTAACTGAGGCCAATTCTCAGGGTGTATGATATTTGTATTGTCTTGGGGAGAATCATTCTCAGGACCACAGGAGGGTGAAAGGGTGCTCATAAAAAAAAGAATAATGAGTAAACGAAGATGGGCTTTCATCGATATTTTTTTTGTGGAAAATAGCTTTTTTTTACGATCAAATATAAAAATCTAGCGGACTTATTTTTATTTATAAAATAACCATTCCACAATCTCCTCTCTTTTACTTCTGCTGATTGGAATTTTGTGTGGCCCAATCTCCAATTGATTGCCATCGAGACTTTGAACTTTGTTTTTAGCAACAATGAAGGATTTATGAACTCGAATAAAATTATCTGAAGGAAGCAGGTTTTCCAGATTTTTGAGACTCTCCAGCGTCACCAGTCGGGCGTCCTTACAAACAAAACGCACATATTCCTTTAAACCTTCGATAAAAAGGATGTCATCAAAATACACTTTCACGATTTTCCCATCCACTTTAATAGAGAAAAAGTCTTTACTGGCAGTTGGCAGGATGATTTCCTGGCTCGGGCGGCGGAGATACAGCTGCTCTTTTGCCTTATTAATAGCCTGCAAAAAACGTTCGAAGGAAAACGGCTTCAGCAAATAATCAACCGCATTCAGCTCAAAGGCCTCAATGGCGTAATCACTATAGGCAGTCGTGAAAATGGTGAGCGGTGGATTTTTCAGCGTTTTAAGCAGATCGTTGCCTCCCAGGGTAGGCATCTGTATATCCAGAAAAAGAAGATCTATTTTCTGCTGATTCAACACATCCAGGGCCTTCATGGGAGATTTTAGTTTACCAACGATTTCCAGGTCAGGCACTTTTCGGCTAAACTCTTCCAGCAGGTTGAGCGCCAAATATTCGTCATCTATCAGAAGTGTTTTAATAGCGTCCATGAGAAAGTTGTAACTTAAGTTTTACCAAAAATTGAGGTGGCTCGTCCTGAATGCTCAGTTCGTATCGATTGGGGTATTTTAATTCCAGCCTTTTTCGGATATTCTCCAGTCCGACACCTCCTACCTCATCTTTTTGTTTATCCGAATCATTTTTAGTGTTAATCGTCTGAAAAACAAGTTCGTTATTTTGTACAAGTAGATCTATCGCAATAAACGCATCAGGGTTCGTATCAAAATCACAGTGTTTGAAACAATTTTCCACAATGGGAATCAAAATCGTCGGTTCCAGCATATGATCTTCCGAAATGCCCTGTGTTCGGTATTCAATATCCAGCGGCTCTTCGCTGCGCATCTGGAAAAGCTCGATGAATTCGCTGATTTGCCGGGCTTCTTTTTTCAGGCTCACCTGCTCAGCCCGGCCTTCATAGATCACATAGCGCAGCAGACTTGATAACTTCAACACCATATCGGCCGTTTTGTCCGATTTAACCACCGCCAGAGAATAGATGTTATTCAAGGTATTAAAAAGAAAGTGAGGATTGATTTGTGCTCTCAAGGATTGAAGCTGAGCTTCTCTTTGTTCGTTGATGATGGCCAGGTTTTGTTTTTCTTGTTGGAAACGATTGTACAGAATTTGGTAAAAAGTCCCGATCACCAGAACGGTCAGGTTGGTAAACAGCGCCCCCAGTATCCAGCCGTTTTGCCGGTTGATATTAAAAACCTGTTCGCTTATGTCGGGAAACTGGGTATTCAGTTGGCTTCTAAAGAAACTAGCTAAAGCAAAGATCAGGAATACGATCAAGCCGTATTGCCCATATTTCTTATTCTCCAAATAATGGTTCACCAGCCATAAATTCACATAGAATAGGATGGTCATGGGCAGTACATTTCCCATGCTTCTCAGCAGGCTGAAGCGATACTCAAAAAACTGGGTAAACACCCAGGCGTGGATCAGCGTGACAAAGATCCAGATCGCGATGTGTAGTCCTATTTCTAGTTTGTTGTTCATAATTGAAGGTTCCACAGTTACACGGTTCCACAGTTCCACGGTTCCACGGTTACACGGTTCCACGGTTACACGGTTCCACGGTTACACGGTTCCACGGTTACACCATATACATTACAGAAATGAAAATAAAGATTCTTCTCAAAACGAGCCCCTTGTATTCAACCAATGGTCGGATTTTTTCAACCTTCGGGAAAATATAGCCGGCGGCACCATTAATTGAAGTTTACCGACAATTGATTGAAATCATTTGCACTGCATGCCTAAACCCTGTTCTTTTGTAAGCGTCAACCACATTTTCTATCATTTGAAAATAAAAACCATGAAAACTAACATCCGATTATTCAGTACAAAGTCACTTTATCTAAGTCTAATGGCCGGCCTCTTCTTTTTTTCCTCCTGCAACAATTCAGACAATGGCGGAGAAGATATCGCCGGCAACGACGATGCCGTTGAAGTCATAGAAAGTGCTTTCACAAGCGGCACACAGGGCCTATCCGACGGTGTTTTCGTAGCCTCCCTCGTGGCTACCGCTTACTCCACCAAAGGAGGCAACAACGATTACTGCGATGTCACCTTCGATTCTACCCTAACTATCAACATCAACCAGGCCGCTGTGACGGCTAACTTTTCCACTACCTTAGGCTGGACCGTCAATTGTAATAATCTGCAGGTTCCTCAAAGCCTGACTTTCCAAAGGACGTCCTCCGGTAGCTACGAAACCAATCGAAGCATGGGCAGCAATCAAGTCGGCAGCAGCTGGACCATCAGCAACCTGGTAGGCGGCAACAACTGGAGTTTTGCCGGCACCTACAACAGCAGCGGTACTTTCACTTCGAAAGTCAGAAACCAGAACCAATGGAACAACAGCTTTGAGTTGACCATCAGCGAGATACAAGTCAGCAAGGATACCTATTCGATCGTATCTGGTGAGGGCACTTTTTCTCTGCTCTTATCCAACAGTGAGGGCGACAGCCAAAGCTTTGAGGGTAGCATTGTCTTCTTAGGCAACAAAATGGGCACCCTGACCATCAACGGAGCTAATATTGACCTGGATTGGAATTAATATTATAAACTGACCTTACGCACATCGGAATAAGTGTCGCTGCTCTGCAGCTTTATTTAGCATCCAATTTTCAACCTACGGCTGACGCCATAGGCCGTTAGCTATCACCGCTTCGCGGTTTATTGGACGCGCCCTGCAAGCCGCCGTGCGCATAGGCATCAAGATAAAAAAACGTAATATAAAAAAAGCTGTTTGGCAGCTTAATATAAAAATCGTAAGCTTAAAGCCAAACAGCAAAAAAATGATAATACAGACAATTAAAGAAAAAATTGG
>JAUIKE010000023.1 GCA_030430845.1 Bacteroidia bacterium
ATGGGAGGATGAAGCTTATGCCATGGATGAAATCAATAAATGGTCAGTCAATGTCCGTTAAGAACTCGAACATGCTTCCCGAATTCAATACTTCCAGATTAAAAATACGCCCCATCGACCGGAACGATGGTAGCCGTTTGTTTCAACTATCTAATAATCCAAATGTAATGAAACACATAAACGGCGGGAAGATCTTGTCTAAAGCAGAAACGGACGTCGACTTACAAAACCGCCTGAAGGCTCTCACAGATATTTTTGGTTATTGGATGATTGAAACTGTTGACGGTAATGAGTTTGTCGGCTGGGTGGCTTTGAAAAAACTGGACCAAACTGAAAAGATCGAAATTGGCTATCGCTTGCTGGAAGAACATTGGGGGAAGGGTTTTGCCGCAGAAGCGGCGGCTGAAATGTTGAAGTACGCTTTCCTAACCCTAAACCTGACAGAAGTGGTTGCAGTGGCTCTGGAAGAAAATACCCGTTCTCTGAGAGTCCTGGAAAAACTGGGAATGAAGTATAAGAAAAAAGCCCGTTTTTATGGCTTCAAGTGTTGTTACTACCAATTAAAAAGGGAAGATTTTTTAGATAGGGAGCTTTAAGTTATATCTCCCGCACTTATATTCCCAAAACCCAAAACCCAAAGCCCAAAACCCAAAGCCCAAAGCCCCTACACCTTCAAATTCGTATGAATCGAGTCAAAGTATAGGGTGGTCAGTTCCGGCAGGACGGTAATGCCGCCCTTGTATTCTGCGATTCGACATAAGGATTCGATAGAGGTACTTTCAAAGTAAAATAGATTGAGGGGAGGTGTCGTGATGCGATTTCAGATCACAGATATTGTCTACCTGATTCCTTAAATCAGTTCATTAATCTGTCAAATCTAGTGGCTCGGCCGGTTTCAATTTTTGCTGTGGACTGCCTTCAGTGATTTGGCTGGTTTTTTCTTGATAATGCTTTTGAAACTCCATTATTTTGACGGGGTTGATCTCTCCTTCATTGTCAATGGAGGCCAGTTCTTCCAGATATCTTGGGCTGGCTTCTTCTTCGGCCAGGGCAGGCCCTAAATTAGATTCGTAGGAAACTGACAGCAGCCCCACCAAAACGACCAGGCCAAGTACGGCGGCAACCATGCCTAGCGTCCAGTTTGTTTGGTACCGGTTTTGTCTTTTATGGGCATCCAGGCGTCGTTCGAGCCGTTTCCAGGTCCTTGGTGTAGGCTGCTCATCCAGCTTGTAGCTGTTTTCTTTAAATAATTCGAAGAAGTCTTTATTATGTCGAGTCATGATTGATTGATTTTGTACACCTATTCAAGTGTGCTGTTTTTTGGTTCTTGGACTATTTTACATTAACGCCGGGATAATTAGCTTCTTCCAATAAGGCTCTTAATCTTTTTTTTGCCAAAATTAGTTGTGATTTGGAGGTGTTGATGCTGATTCCCAGTAATTCTGCTATTTCTCTGTGTTTATATCCTTCAATAACGTATAGGTTGAAAATGGTTCGATAACCAGTGGGTAATTGATCTAGAAAATACATAATGTCCTCTGCTTCCAGTTTTTGAACAACCGTGGTCGGCGTTTGGGCATCTACCTGGTTAAGCTCTACGCGTATGTGAAAATTGTGTTTTTTACGCAAGAACATCAGGGATTCATTAATGACGATTCGGCGAATCCAACCCTCAAAACTCCCTTCTCCTTTGAATTGATTGATGTTGGTAAATACTTTATAAAAAGCTTCCAGCAAAACATCTTCTGCATCTTCCTTATTTTTTACGTACCGTTTGCACACCCCAAACATATGCGGGGAGAACTTATCGTATAAGGCTCTTTGCGCTCTTCGGTCTTGTCGTCTGCAGGCTTCTATGAGTTTCTTGTCATTCAAGGATGAAAGTTTTTTCTTAATTATAGCGATTTTTCTACTAATTCTGCAACTTATATTTTTTTAGATGCATGCTTTTAAGAAAATGGTGTGTTAGAAAAGATTTTTGAACGAATAGTTGTCAGGAATAATAATTAGCGCAAGTTGCGATAGAGGCGTGCATTAATCAGTTATAATATTTTTCGACGCTCCAATACCGCAGAGTTGTTAAGTTCGTAGAGAACAAATGCTTCGGCCATACGGCCCGCACGGGAGAAGCGTCATATAAAACACCGTGTTAGCAAGCATATGGCGCTCCGCCCGTGCGGGCCGTATGGCTGGAGCTTTCCAGTTGACATCTTGTCCCGGTTTACCAATATGACGCTCCGCCGGAGCTTTGTATCGAAGAACTTTTCAGATCTTCCAATACAACCCCTTAAGTTGTTTAAAGGCTAGTAGCCAGTAAGAAGGGGCTTGGAAGTTGGTACAGAAAAGGCTTATATTGCACCTTAAAAATAAAAAAGGCCATGCAATTAGAAAATGGAAAGTACCTACTGAGTGGGGGAGTAGACCCTCTCGAGCTTGGAAAAAAGTATCAGCTACCTTTATATATATACGACAGTGCGGTCATGAAACGGCAGTATGATCGGATGATGAATGCCTTTGATGTGCCTAAGATCAAGGTGAACTATGCTTGTAAAGCCCTGAGCAATATCAACGTCATGAGCCTTTTTAAGGAATTTGGGGCGGGATTGGATACCGTATCGGTCCAGGAAGTTGAGTTGGGCCTGAAAGCTGGTTTTCATCCAAGGGATATTATCTATACTCCCAACTGTGTCAGCTTGGAAGAAATTGAAGAAGCCGTAGCTTTAGGCGTACGGATCAACATTGATAACACCTCCATTTTAGAGCAATTCGGTCAGGTACATCCCGATATTCCCGTCTGTATCCGGATTAATCCACACATCATGGCAGGAGGGAATACGAAAATATCTGTAGGGCATATCGATTCAAAATTTGGGATTTCTTTCCATCAAATGCCTCTGGTACACCGTATTGTGGAAGCTACCGGCCTGAAGGTAGAAGGCCTGCACATGCATACAGGATCTGGAATTTTGGATGCGGATGTGTTTTTAAGCGGAGCTGAAATACTTTTAAATATTGCTACTGAGTTTCATGATCTGGACTATCTCGATTTTGGCAGCGGCTTCAAGGTGCCGTATAAAGAAGGAGATGTAGAAACCAATATTGAGGAGCTCGGCAAAAAAATCAGTAAGCGTTTTCGGCACTTTTGTAAAGAATACGGGAAGGATCTCACCCTTATTTTTGAACCCGGCAAATTCCTGGTCAGTGAGGCCGGGTATTTCCTGGCTAAAGTAAATGTGATCAAACAAACCACTTCTATGGTATTCGCCGGAATAGATTCGGGCCTGAATCACCTGATCCGGCCTATGTTCTACGATGCCTACCATGAGATTTCTAACATTTCTAATCCGGAGGGTAAGAAACGATTTTATACCGTCGTAGGCTACATTTGTGAGACCGACACCTTTGGCGTCAATCGTAAGATCGCCGAAATCCATGAGGGTGATGTGCTCTGCCTGCATAATGCGGGAGCCTATTGCTTTACCATGTCTTCTAACTACAACTCGCGGTTTCGGCCGGCAGAGGTGCTCGTATATGAAGGAAAAGATTATCTGATCCGAAAGAGAGAAACCATGGAAGACCTACTCAAGAACCAGGTGGAATTACCTGTTTTTCAAAAGGTTGAGAGTGCAAGGTGAAAGAAAAAAAGCATTGAAAAGAAGGGTGGTACCTCCCCTTCTTTTCAATGAAAACTGTAAAATTTGTTGTTTTAACAAAACAAAGCTGATTATAATAAAAAAATACCCTATCTTTGCATCGATTTAGCGTTTTAATTTTATGTTTAGTTAGTTTACTCCTCTCAAGAGAGTTTTCTTTCCTACCTTAAAGTTTTTCGCGTTTTTTTTCATTTTTAATTTTTTTTATGAACATTTTTGTTGCAAGATTAAACTACGACACTAACGAATCTGATTTGCAAGATGCATTTGAAGAATTCGGAGCAGTAGACTCAGTTAAGATCATCATGGATAAGTTTACCGGAAGATCTAAAGGTTTCGGTTTTGTTGAAATGCCTGATGATGAAGCGGCTCGTAATGCGATCGCAGAACTTAACGACACTGAATTCGACGGAAGAACTATCGTTGTAAAAGAAGCCGAAGACAGAGGTGGTCGTCGTGGCGGTGGAAACCGTGGCGGTGGAAACCGCGGTGGCGGCTACGGTGGCGGCGGCTACGGTGGTGGCGGCGGCGGATACAACAGATACTAATAGTATTTGATATTCAAGCAAAAGAAAGGGGCGGTCCAAGACTGCCCCTTTCTTTTTTTAAATCAGTTCAGTTCCTTTCTACTGTAAAAAAAATTATATTTGCTGCAATTTTCCAAGCTTACAGGAACCAATTTTTTATATACTTAATTGATGTATTAATGGACGACGCTTAGCTGTCAATTCTAATGTTTTAGGGTTGTGTGAAATTTTTTCAACTTTTGCATAGTCCCAAAGTATCAGTTTGACACCTTACTTTCTAGTTGGATAAATATTTAATGTAAAATGACAATATCGAGCCGTTACAATCCCAAAGAGACAGAAGAAAAGTGGTATCAATATTGGCTGGACAAGAAGTACTTCCACTCCGAGCCGGATGAAAGAGAACCCTTTACCATTCTAATTCCCCCTCCGAATGTTACCGGCGTGCTTCATATGGGGCACATGCTGAACAATACCATTCAGGACATCCTGATCCGAAAAGCTCGCCTGGAAGGGAAAAATGCCTGCTGGGTGCCGGGTATGGACCACGCCTCCATTGCCACCGAAGCGAAGGTTGTCAAAATGCTGCGTGAAAGAGGGATCAAAAAATCTGACCTCAGTCGGGACGAATTTCTCGAGTATGCCTGGGAATGGAAAAAGGAATATGGCGGCATTATCCTCGATCAACTCCAAAAACTGGGCGCTTCCTGTGATTGGGATCGCACCTACTTCACCATGGATCCCTGGTACAGCAAAACAGTCCTTAAGGTATTTGTAGACCTTTATCGCAAAGGTAAGTTGTATCGTGGCCTGAGGATGACTAACTGGGATCCGGAAGCACAAACCGTACTATCTAATGAAGAGGTAATATATGGCGACGAAAATTCTCAGTTGTTTCACATCCGCTACGATGTGGAAGATGGAGATGGTGAGCATGTTATTATTGCTACACAACGCCCCGAAACCATTATGGCAGATACGGCAGTGGCCGTACATCCCAATGATGACCGCTTCAGCCATCTGATCGGCAAGAAAGTTGTCATCCCATTAATCAATCGGGCAATTCCGGTTATCGCTGATACTTATGTCGATCGCGAATTCGGTACCGGAGCTTTGAAAATTACGCCTGCACATGATCCGAACGATTATGAAATCGGAGAGCGCCACGGCCTGGAAGTCATTGATATTCTCCACCCGGATGCCCGCCTGAATGAGAAAGCTCAGATCCTGGTAGGCCTGGATCGCTTTGAAGCTCGAAAACAGATCAGGAAATTGCTGGAAGAATCCGGGCACCTGGTTGAGCTGGAAGATTACGTGACCAGCGTGGGTCGTTCCGAGCGCACAGATTCTGTGGTGGAGCCGCGCCTGACCGAGCAGTGGTTCATGGATATGAAAGAAATGGCCCGCATCGCTCGCAATGCCGTGCAAATCGGAGACGTGACCTTTTATCCGGAGCATATGTGGAATATGTACAACAATTGGCTGAAGGAGGAAAACGTTCGCGATTGGTGTATCTCCCGCCAGCTTTGGTGGGGCCAGCGCATCCCGGCCTGGTATTATAAAGATGCACACTTTGTAGCCGAAACCGCAGAGGATGCACTGGAGCAAGCGCGCACCAAATTCCCGGAGGATACCATTGAGTTAAAAGACCTGCAGCAGGATGAAGATGTGGTGGATACCTGGTTTTCTTCCTGGCTGGTACCTTTGACCACCTTCCATGGTTTTGAGAATCGAAAAGAACTGGAGTACTATTACCCAACATCGGTATTGATCACTGGTTGGGATATCATCTATCTGTGGGTAGCCCGTATGATCATGGCCGGCTATGAATATTCCGGCGATCTGCTCGGCCTTGATTTTGTGATGAAAAACGGCCGAATGCCTTTTAAAGATGTACTTTATACCGGTATGGTTAGAGATAATAAGCGCCGTAAAATGAGTAAGTCTTTGGGGAATTCTCCCAATGCCTTGAAGCTCATCGAAAATTACGGCGCAGATGGTGTTCGCTTTGGTATGTTGTCGAGCTCCATGGCAGGTAACGATATCATTTTTGATGCACCCATGGACCCCGAAACAAAGAAGGTCAAAGATGAAAGCAAACTCTGCGAACAGGGCCGCAATTTCTGTAACAAAATGTGGAATGCCCTCCGCCTGATCAAAGGCTGGGAGGTGACCGATACTCCTCAATCAGAAGATGCCAGAATCATTAACGAACTGGCGTACTACTGGCTGTTTAATAAGATGCAAAAGGTGGTTGCAGATGTGGAGAGTAATTTTAAGGAGTACCGCTTGTCTGATGCCTTGATGGGACTCTATAAATTCATTTGGGACGACTTCTGCTCCTGGTACCTGGAAATGATCAAACCCGATTATCAACAACCGATCGACCAGGCGACGCTAAACCGTACCCTGGATATCTATGAACAATTGATGGTTCTATTGCATCCCTTTATGCCTTTCGTTACAGAAGAGATCTGGCATCAACTCAAAGATCGCAAGGACGGGGAGGATTGTATCGTCAGCAGCTACCCGGATGCAGCTCAATTTGATCAGGCCCTGGTTGATAAGGTGGAGCGTGCTAAGGAAGTAGTAGCCAATGTCAGAGAAACGCGCAACAGCCGGGGACTCAAGATGAGAGAGGAACTCAAGGTTTTTATTGCAAAGAACGGCCAGTCCGAAGCACTGTACGGCCTCAAAGGCCTGCGTGAAATGGTGATGAAAATGGCTACTTTATCCACTTTTGAGTTTACAGAAACAGAAATAGACAACAGCGTTTCCTTCCTGGCCGGCACAGAAAAATACTTCGTCGAGCTCAATATCCAGATCGATGTCGAGGAAGAGCGCCAAAAACTGAATAAAGAGCTGGAATATTACAAAGGGTTTATTACCTCCGTTCAGAAAAAGCTTGGTAATGAGCGCTTTGTGAACAATGCTCCGGAAGCAGTCGTCGAAAAAGAGCGCAAGAAACTGGCGGATGGAGAGGCTAAGGTAAAGAGCCTCGAAGAAGCATTGGCGCAATTGAATTAAATTATTTGTGACGTTACAGGCCCAAGTGTCGCTGCGCTGCAGCTTTATTTGGCGCATAATTTTCTAGGGGTTGTGTAAAAAGTCCTTCGGCCTTTTCACACAACCAATAATATTCTTTTGGGAGGTCGTTTTAAGAAAAAAACAAAGTTTTTTTCTTAAAACGACCTCCCAAATAAAATTTAATGGGGTGGGTAAAAACGAGGAACGAGTTTTTACACAACCCCTAGAAGCTGTCACCGCTTCGCGGTTTATAAAATTCAGTAACCTAATAGCCGCTTTGCGGCGTAAGCTTCTAAAGCTCGGGTGTCAACCCGAGCTAAAAAATGCTGATGCTAAAAAGCTGCAGCGCAGCGACACTTGAGCCTCTCTCACCACATATGTAAATGAAAAATCCTCATAATTTTTCTTGTCCGAATTAGGCTTTGTCAACTAGATTAACTACATTTGTTGCAATCCTAAAAGAGAATGATTCTCATCTAGTAATTACTCATGGACAAGAAAGAAATCGCCAATAAATTATCCGATAAAGGATTAAGAGTTACTCCACAGCGCATAGCCATTCTCAGCGCCATCTTACATTTAAACAATCATCCTACCGCTGAGAACATTATTGAATACATCAAAATGAACCATCCCAATATTTCGGTGGGGACAGTGTATAAGGTGTTGGATTCATTGGTCGAAAACAACCTCCTGAAAAAAGTAAAAACCGAAGGCGGCATCATGCGTTATGATCCGCTGCAAGCTAATCATCATCATCTTTTTTGTGAAGAATCGGACAGGATTGAAGATTATGAAGATGAAACATTGGATGAGTTGATTAGTGATTACTTCAGGAAAAAAGGAATAGATAATTTCAAGATTCAGAATATTCAACTTCATATAACCGGTAAATTTAAACATTAAAAATTATGAATAATTCCAAGAAAGGAAAATGTCCGGTCATGCATGGAGGGATTACCTCCACAAGCACAAGCGTAACGGATTGGTGGCCCAATACGCTGAACCTGGACATTTTGCACCAACACGACACAAAAACAAACCCGCTAGGTGAAGATTTTGACTACCACGAAGAACTAAAAAAACTGGATGTTGAAGCATTGAAGAAAGATTTAACGGACTTGATGACCGACAGCCAGGAGTGGTGGCCGGCCGACTGGGGGCACTATGGCGGATTAATGATCCGTATGGCATGGCATGCCGCTGGTTCATACCGTATTTCCGATGGCCGCGGAGGTGGAGGAACCGGCAACCAGCGTTTTGCTCCGCTCAATTCCTGGCCGGATAACGTTAGTTTAGATAAAGCAAGACGTTTGCTATGGCCCATCAAGAAAAAATATGGCAACAAAGTCAGCTGGGCAGACCTGATCATTTTGGCAGGTAACATCGCCTACGAAAGCATGGGCTTGAAAACCTACGGATTTGCCTTTGGTCGTGAAGATATCTGGCACCCGGAAAAAGATGTTTACTGGGGAGCTGAAAAAGAATGGCTGGCACCAAGTGATGAGCGTTATGAAAATGTAGAGGATCCATCCACTATGGAAAATCCCCTGGCTGCGGTACAAATGGGCTTGATCTATGTGAACCCGGAAGGAGTGAACGGCAAGCCTGATCCGCTGAAAACAGCCCTTCAGGTGAGAGAAACCTTCAAGCGTATGGCCATGAATGACGAAGAAACAGTGGCTTTGACGGCAGGTGGTCATACCGTAGGGAAAACTCACGGAAATGGTGATGCCGGCAAATTAGGGCCTGACCCTGAAGCTGCACCCGTGGAGGCGCAAGGATTTGGTTGGGCAAACCCACACAAATCGGGCGTTGGGCGTTATGCCGTAACCAGCGGCCTGGAAGGCGCCTGGACCACCCATCCGACAAAATGGGATAATGGCTTTTTCGAAATGCTGTTCAACCACGATTGGGAACTGCGTAAAAGCCCTGCCGGCGCCTGGCAATGGGAACCGGTGAGTATCAAGGAAGAAGACAGACCGGTAGATGTAGAAGATCCTTCTATCCGTCACAATCCGATGATGACGGACGCGGACATGGCCATGAAAATGGACCCGATCTATCGGGAAATTTCTCTGAAATTTAAGGATGATTTTGATGCCTTTTCCGATGCCTTCGCACGTGCCTGGTTCAAATTGACGCATCGTGATATGGGCCCCAAAGTTCGTTGGTTTGGTCCTGAAGTACCTAAAGAAGATTTGATCTGGCAGGATCCGGTTCCTCAAGGAAAATCAGATTATGACGTAGAAGATGTAAAAGCTAAAATAGCCTCTACCGGATTGTCTGTTTCTGATATGGTAGCTACTGCCTGGGATAGTGCGCGTACCTTCCGCGGCTCCGATTTCAGAGGTGGCGCAAATGGAGCTCGCATCCGCCTGGCACCGCAAAAAGATTGGGAAGGAAATGAACCCAGAAGATTGGCTCGCGTCCTGTCTGTTCTGGAACCAATCGCCAATGAATTTGGCATCAGCGTTGCCGACACCATTGTGCTGGCAGGTAACCTGGGAATAGAGCAGGCAGGCAAAGCTGCAGGCTTTGATATTACCGTACCTTTCGCACCGGGCCGCGGAGACGCTTCCGCCGACATGACTGACGCAGAGTCTTTCGAGCCATTGGAACCCATCGCTGACGGCTATCGCAACTGGTTGAAAAAAGACTATGTTGTAAGTCCTGAAGAACTGATGTTGGATAAAACTCAACTTTTGGGCTTGACAGCACCGGAAATGACTGTTCTTTTGGGTGGTATGCGTGTATTGGGAACCAACCACGGAGGTACCCGCCATGGTGTTTTTACCGACAATGTGGGGGCTTTGACGAATGACTTTTTTGTCAACCTGACCGACATGGGTAATGTGTGGAAGCCCGGTGGAAATAACCTTTATGAGATTCGCGACCGTCATACGAATGAATTGAAATGGACTGCTACACGAGTTGACCTCGTCTTCGGTTCCAACTCGATTCTTCGGTCCTACTCAGAAGTTTATGCACAAGACGATAGCAAAGAGAAATTTGTCAATGATTTTGTGAAGGCATGGGTGAAAGTGATGAATGCAGACAGGTTTGATCTTAAGTAATACACAATTATAAGGTAAAAGCGCCGACCGGCGCTTTTACCTTCTTTCATATTTTTTCAACAGGATGCCTGAGTATGGTCTTTAACTTTTCAGGCGCTGTCCTACGCGGATCGCTTAGGTAGATTTCATGGTGCTTGTCCCGCAGTTGATAGCCATTTTCCTGTGCATATTGGTGCATTCTTTCGATGGTAGGCATCTCCTGATCATAAGGGCCGATGTACATGATCTGTACGGATAGTCCTTCTTCAAATGGTTTTATATACAGCTGATTCAATAAAACGGGATTCTTTTTTTCTTTAAGTAGACCTCGTGCTTCTTCGATCATTTCTTTTGTGAAAAAATCAGGTTGTCGGATCATAAGTGTCCAACGCCAGTCACTTTTGTTGGCCTTTATGGCTTGCCCATCCTTCGGAGGTCCGTCTTTCATCCACCAGAGTCCTTCCAAAGGCGGAACTACATAATCGAAGTACCCTTCTGGTTTTTCGCGTTCTTTAAACAAAAACTTTAGGGTATAGGCCAACCCATAAAGGCTCTCCGTAGCCTGTGAAAACTGTTCTGACAAGCCGGGATGACCTTCACCATCTATCATCAGAAATTGCATTTTGGGTACTGTAACAAAACCTGGTGTTTTGCTGGAGGCTTTGTAGAGCTCTTTATCCTTTTTCTTAAAATCTATTTTAACAGTCATGGCATTATTTTTTTATCGGTAAATAAATGTCGCTTATCAACTCCTTTTTCTCCATTTTATCTAATGAATTTAAGTAAACTTCCCTGCCCGGAACATCGCGCAGTGTATATCCACTATTGGATAGCCAGAGGCCGTACATCAAATTGTAGCTGTCATCAATTGCATCAAATGAACCTTTATGAGTGCCGATGGCAAACAAGCCCCCCTCTAATGTTCTTGTCGGCATACCCTCCTTGAGGCTTACACCCATGTCCAGAGCAATACAGGCATCATAGCGGATCAGCTTTTTTTCAGTTATCATCGGGTCATTGTAAGGGATGCCGATGAGCAGGGGTTTGGATCGGATATCCACGCTTTTTAAAAGCCGGCCCCAGGCCTGACCAAC
Organism: Bacteroidia bacterium; assembly: GCA_030430845.1. GTDB lineage: Bacteria > Bacteroidota > Bacteroidia > Chitinophagales > Saprospiraceae > JANQPA01. The sequence continues at coordinate 11,358 of JAUIKE010000023.1, forward strand.
TTTATGGTAGGGCCCCTTGTGTTCTACATAAGCTACCTTAAGTTCTCCAATTGATTCAATCCTAACAGGGATGAGCGTTTCGGAAAGGCGTTTTTTGATGATGTTTTCAATTCGGGTCTCTGTAATATCTAGCTGGACCTTTCTGAAATCCCGCGGCGGATGACCAAAGTGCTTGACGAAGGCCCTGCTGAAGGTCTCGGGATTGTCGAATCCGGCACTGGAGGCAATGTCTCCAATCTTCCAATCCGTGAATTTTAAGCGATTGGCAGCGTACTCCATCCGAAGTCGATTGACAAAACTATGTACCGTCTCTCCACTTAAGGCCCTAAAAATCCGGTGGAAATGGTAAGGGGAAAGATGAGCGACCTGGGCCAATTGGGCCAGGTCCAGTTTTTCTTGCAAATGCTCCCTCACATATTGCGATACCAGGGAAATCTTATGAGTGTATTGTTTCATTTTTGCTGCTCTTGAAACAAAACTAAAGATTCCCAGGGGTAATTATTTGACTTTTCTTGCTTTTGTTGAGATGAAGGGGCTATCTCATAACTCCTTCGTCGTTATGAGTAGCCCCAAATGATTCTTTTTAAGGGATGTTTTTTAGAGCCCGTACGGGCTCTAAAAAACATCCCTTAAAGAAATATAATTGGCAGGCGATTCCACCTGGGGCGGATGAGACAGCCACTTCCTTTCTAGCTCTTAATCAAAACCTGATACTCTCTCTTCAACTGCTCCAGGTCAACCGGTACTACACCGACCCGCTCGCACACCTGCCCACCCGACAGATTAGCCAGAACGGCAATTTCTTTGGCATCCATTTTTAAGGCCAATCCCATCGCGGCAATGCTGATGACGGTATCGCCGGCGCCACAAACATCGGCGATGGTCCGTGGTTGAGTAGGTACGATATGTCCCTGGCCCTTATCATCAATGAACAAGCCTTTTTCAGATAGGGTGATCAGTGTGATTTGATTGCCTAAGCGACTTCTCACTTCTTCAGCGGCTTTACCCAGGCTGCCCATGTCAGCGGGATCAACCTTTGCAGACATTTGTGCGCGGATCTCTTTGAGATTGGGTTTGAACAGGGTGACGTGTTTGTAAGCCCAGAAGTTTTTATACTTGGGGTCCACTGCGGTCGGGATGTCTCGTTTAATGGATTCCAGCATGACTTCATTGATGACCTTTCGGGAAAGGACTCCCTTATTGTAATCCTGAAACAGGATCAGGTGGATGTCTTTAGCGTCCAGGAGGTCTTTGATGGATTTAATAAATTGCTCCGCTTCTCGCTTATTGAGGTCTTGGGTATCCTCAGAATCGACCCGGAGTAGTTGCTGACTATTCGCCAGTATCCTGGTCTTTACGGTTGTTTTTCGATCCGGAGATTGGAAAATATACCGATTGGATAAGCCATTTTGAGGTAAAAGTTCGAGAAATTGCTTGCCGGATTCATCCTGTCCTACCACACTACATAAAAAGGCCGTTCCACCAAGGGCTTTGACATTAAGAGCCACATTAGCCGCTCCGCCGAGTCTGTTATCACTTTTGTTTAACTGGACCACTGGAACGGGCGCTTCAGGAGAGATCCGGCTGACATCCCCTTCCAGATAGCGATCGATCATAACATCTCCGACGATTAAAATGTTGAGCTTGGAAAAGGAACCGAATATATCAGAATTATAGGTCATGTTACAGTCAACTTACATTAAAAAATAAACATTACAGCCATTCCTCCTTTTTCAAGAAATGGAAAATCTGTTCGGTAGCGCCCTGATTGGAAAGAATATACTGCCGGGCTTTTTTAGAAGCCTTTTGATATACCTCTTCATCCAATAGTTGTTGAAAACAGTTTTTTAATTCCTCATAAGATTCAACAGGGAAGGCGCCGCCCTGTTTTACCAAACTCAGGGCTTCTTCAAATTTTTTGTATTTCGGCCCGAAAACAACAGGCAATCCGAAAGTAATGGGTTCCAATGTATTGTGAATGCCGCTACCGAAACCTCCTCCTATATAAGCAATGCGCCCATATTGGTAAAGGGATGCCAGCATTCCAATATTGTCGATGATCAGGAACCGTACGTCCTGATTACTTTCTTCCTTGAAAAGGCTTGAATGTCGGATACTTTGCTCGCTCAGGCTTTGTTCAATTTTTTGGATATGACTTTTGCCGACCTCATGAGGAGCAATGATGCATTTCCAGTTGGTAGGCATTTCTTTCAATAAGAAGGGAAGGAGGAGGCTTTCGTCCGGGGGCCAGGTACTTCCGGCAACTAAAACCGGTGAGTCAGCGATGAAACTTTGGACCTCGGGGAACGATTTTTTCTCTTTAGCCAGTTGTAATACCCGATCCACCCGTGTATCTCCGGCGAGGCTGTGATGCTTAAGGCCGGCTTTATTCAAAACCTCCATGGAGGACAGGTTCTGGACAAAAATATGGTAAAAAAAATGGAGCATTTGCTTAAAGAAGGAGCCATAAGCTTTAAAAAAATGTTGATCGGGTCGAAAAATAGCGGAAATCAGAATGCAAGGAATATTTCGTTGGTGTAAGCTATTCAGGAAAAAATACCAAAACTCATATTTGACATATATCACTAGGTCCGGCTGTATCAGGTCAATGAAAGCCCGGCTATTCCGGGGTGTATCTAAGGGTAGGTAACAGACCAGATCGGCTAAGGGATAATCCTTCCTGATCTCATATCCGGAGGGAGAGAAAAAACTGAGGATGATCTGTGTATTGGGATGAGCTGCTTTTATCTTTTCTATCAGCGGCCTTCCTTGTTCAAATTCACCCAGGGAAGCACAGTGCATCCAAACGCGTTTTTCTCCGGATAAAAATGAATGTTTTTTTAGCTTTTCCTTCCAATTTTTTCTTCCCTTTAACCACTGTTTTGCTTTTGGAGAAAACAAACTGGCTATTCCAATTCCTAATCGCAAAAAATAAATACCTGTGAGGTATATCCACTTCATTAAAAATAAATTCTTAGAAGATGCGGGGTATTGCCCGAGCCTCTCCTGTATTATCAATAACTAATTTCATCCTGGGCTTTGCCATAATAAAATGGCAGTACCCAGCCTACTCTGAGTCCGAAGGATAAGTCAATTCGGGAATCGGTATCCTGTTCTCGGGTATCAAAATTAATACTCCGCCGGCCGGCCGTGAAGGCCTGCATGCTTTCTATGCCGATGAAAAAATTAAGTCGCTTGTCATTCGCCAGTTTCTGATAGCCTATGAATTGGCTCAGTGCCCAGCCGTTGGTCAGCCGGTCATACCCCTTTTTATAACCCTGAGACAACTGGGGGACCTGTCGCGAGGGGTCATCCTGTATACGGATCTTGTGTTGTAGGAAACCTGCCCCCATTGTGATTTTTAGTCCGGATCTCGGTTCTTCCCTGGCCGTCCATAATATTTTGCCGATTTTGGCGCCCAGGTAGAGGCCTCTTTGGCGGAGTTGGATATCAGCCGGTGTTTTATCATTTCCGTAGATCAAACCCTCCGGTGTTCGCAAATGAGCCAGGACATCCGTTTTGACTTTTTGCCCGAAGATGAAATGCCCGTCCAGGCCAATGATCCAGTTGCTTTTTTCTGCTATCCATTCAGCTGATAGCCCGGCGCTGAAATGCTGGCCGAAACGATCGGCGAGGTCTCCACCAGGCCATTGAACGGCATAACTGAAGTCAAGCAGGATGCCGTTGCCTTGATTGGGCCTTTGGTCTTGTGAAAAAATAATACAAGGAACAAAGAATATTAAACAGCAAAAAAGCGTCTTTCTCATATGAAAATTTTCAAATAAATAATTGAGGCAGGCCGGCTCCAGTTATTTATTTAATTCAATTGTGAGCTATATCGCAACTTGAAATATTTATAAAAATCCTTAGGCCGTAAAAGTAAAGAATACTTATTAGATTCTATTATCTTTAGGCACAGAGAAAACTATACACGACAAAGAGCAAATCCCCCTTTTCGTATTAATTTCTTTAAACCCAAAACTATAATATTTGTGAAAAGAGTACTCATCACCGGTGCAGCCGGCTTTTTAGGTTCTCATCTTTGTGATCGTTTTATTAAAGAAGGTTATTATGTTATTGCAATGGACAATTTGCTGACAGGGGACCTTCGGAACATCGAACATTTATTTCCACTCAAAAACTTTGAATATTATCACCACGACGTTACCAAATTCGTCCATGTGCCGGGCTCTTTGGATTACATCCTTCATTTCGCATCCCCAGCCAGTCCAATTGACTATTTAAAAATGCCTATCCAGACCCTAAAGGTTGGGGCATTGGGTACGCATAACTTGTTGGGGCTGGCAAAAGCCAAAAACTCGAGGATATTAGTGGCCTCTACTTCTGAGGTATATGGAGATCCCCTCATTCATCCGCAATCGGAGGATTACTGGGGGAATGTCAACCCAGTTGGGCCACGAGGTGTTTATGATGAAGCCAAGCGTTTTTTGGAGGCTATTACGATGGCTTACCATAATTTTCATGGTGTGGAGACGCGTATTGTACGGATTTTTAATACCTATGGCCCTCGCATGCGAGTGGACGACGGGCGGGCTCTGCCGGCTTTCTTTTCTCAGGCTATCAGGGGAGAGGGCATAACCATTTTTGGAGATGGTTCTCAAACGCGTTCTTTTTGCTATGTGGATGATCTGGTGGAAGGGATCTACCGCTTGTTGATGAGTGATTATCACCTGCCGGTTAACATTGGCAATCCCGATGAGATCAGCATTAAGGAATTTGGTGAAGAAATCATTTCATTGGTCGAGAATCCGACTGCTCATTTAACTTTCCACCCGCTTCCGGAAGATGATCCCAAGGTTAGAAAACCTGACATCACCAAGGCCAGAGAAATATTGAACTGGGAACCCAAAGTGAGCCGAGCTGAAGGATTGATTAAGACTTTGAATTATTTCCTGGAAAAGGTGAAGGTACCGACTGAATAATTTGTGGATAAATAAAGAAAAAATTAAATGAATTTTGATCGCACCATATTAGTCACCGGTGGAGCGGGTTTTATAGGTTCTCACCTGGTACAACGACTGTTAACAAACTATCCGAATTATCGAATTGTGAACCTGGACAAACTCACCTATGCCGGTAATTTGGAAAACCTACGGGAGGTGGAGGACCTTCCTAACTATGTGTTTGAAAAAGGAGACATTGTCGATGCAGCGTTTTTGGGAGATTTATTCAATAAATATGATTTTGACAGCGTCATTCATCTGGCGGCTGAATCTCATGTAGATCGTTCCATTGCTAACCCTATGAGCTTTATCGAAACCAATATAGTGGGAACGGTAGCTCTTTTGAATGCGGCCAAATACCACTGGAAAGATTTTGAAGGGAAGTTATTCTACCATGTATCTACGGATGAAGTGTACGGCTCCTTAGGAGAAACCGGATTCTTTACAGAAACCACGGCTTATGACCCACGTTCTCCGTATTCTGCCTCCAAGGCCAGTTCCGATCATTTGGTTAGAGCCTATCATCATACATATGGCCTGCCTATCATCATTTCGAACTGCTCAAACAATTACGGTCCGTATCAATTTCCGGAAAAATTGATCCCCTTAATGATTAATAATATCAAGAATAATAAACCGCTGCCGATCTACGGTGACGGGAAATATACCCGGGATTGGTTGTGGGTAGGAGACCACGCAGCTGCCATTGACCTGATTTTTCATGAAGGAGAAACAGGCGAGACTTATAATATTGGCGGCAACAATGAATGGAAAAATATTGACCTGGTCAAGATCCTTTGCCAAATTGTAGATGAACTATTGGACAGACCTGCCGGCAGTGCCGAAAAGCTCATTACTTTCGTAAAAGACCGGCCCGGCCATGACCGTCGCTATGCCATTGATGCCAGTAAATTGAAAGAGGAGTTAAATTGGGAGCCTTCCATCCAGGCGGAAGAGGGCTTGCGCAAAACGGCGAAATGGTATCTAGATAATTCCGAGTGGCTGGAGCATGTAACCTCAGGGGCTTATAAGGAATATTATACGAAGATGTATGAAGTTTAAATACTAAAACCTATGAATAGCTTTACCCGACCTGTACCGGGCGATTGCGCGCCCTATTATGAAAAATATACCAATCTGGTAGAAGACGGAGATATTGTCCGTATCCTAAGGTTAGCTACTTTTGAAACGATCGTTCTTCTGGAAAACCTGACAGAGGAGCAATGGAACAGCAGATATGCCCCCGAAAAATGGTCGATGAAGGAAAGTATGCTGCATTTAATTGACACAGAGCGCGTGATGGCTTATCGAGCATTACGCTTTTCCAGAGGCGATTCAACAGCATTAGCCGGCTTCGATCAAGATGATTATGTACCCAATTCTGCGGCCGATCAGCGAACTTCCCGTTCTCTTATTGAAGAATACCAGGCTGTGAGAAATGCCAGTGTGCAGTTGTTCAAACATCTTCCTGCTGAGGCCTGGGAACGAAAGGGGGTGGCCAGTGGCCATATTGTCACGGTGAGAGCTTTGGCTTATATCATTGCCGGGCATGAGTTGCATCATAAAAATATTTTCAAGACTAGATATCTTTAGTTATTTAGGGGATGTATCCATTGAAATATATGCCCCAAAGATCTGGACCTTCAAACGCCTCATTTACAGGATGAAGTGTGTTTTGTTATCAGCGGGACCGGCATCTTTTATCTGGAGGGCGAGCGCTGCCCCTTTAAGCCCAATGACCTGATCTATGTGCCTGCCGGTAAGGATCACCGCTTTGAAAACTTTACGAAGGATTTCAAAACCTGGGTGCTCTTTTTTGGACCTAAAAAAGAAGGCTTGTAGTTTCCAGGTACATTCCGAATAAAACCAGCAAAAGCTGCAAGATCATCGTACCGTCCAGAAACCCGGTATAGTAAAAGTCAGGCCGTTCAGGAGAGGAATATTTTATGAGGAAAAAACAGACCAGGGCACAAAGAAAAAGGCCGGTCAGATGCCCCATGGAATATTCATTTAAGTAGAAACTCCAAATACTGAAGCTGATCATCAAAAGCAAACAGAGATAAGCCAGGTATTTAGTTGCTTTTATGCCAATAGAGGAGGGGAGGGTTTTGACCTTAGTAGCTGTATCTATCTTGAGGTCCCGGATATCGAAAGGAAGGGTAATGGCAAAAATAAAGAAAAACCGTTCCATGCTTATGGCAAGAATTCCCCAAAAGTCCTCCTGGTGGATCCAAAGAGCGGGGATAAAGGCCGTTAGCCAGCTCCAGACAATGGCAATTAAAAATATTTTTACATAATTGATGTCCCGAAGACGTTGTTTATGCCTGAGTATAGGCAACACATACGTAGCGGAAATCAGGCCCGCCGGTAACATCCAAAGGTTTAGATGGATGGGAAGCTGAAATACGAAAAAAAGGCTGACAAGACCAGAAATAACAGCCAAGATGAGTACCGGTAATTCTAATTCCCGAATAATTGCAAACCTTCCTTCCTGAGTGATCGACAATATCTTTTTCATCCCAATCAGTCTATGAACGGCATAAAGAGCAATGGTACCGAAAAAAAGCAAGCCATGATACGCCTGAAATTGCAGAGATCCGGTAAAAATATATTGGGTTTGAATACTCAGACAAAGCGCAGCTATCGCAATCCAGATATTGCTGTAGAGAATGAAATTGGAGATAAGGAGTATGAGCCGCCCCATAGATTTTTTTTAGGAAGAGGCTGTCTCAAAAGACCTACGGCCTTTTTCGACAGCCAATAATATTCTTTCCTGCCGGCCGGCAGGAAAGAATATTATTGGCTGTCTTATTTTTTCATAATATACTTGAAGTTGTGTTGATATTCAATACTCTTCAAGCTCTCGTAGATAAGTTTGATCACATTTTCGACATCTTCCTTGTGGGCCATTTCAACGGTTGTGTGCATGTAACGCAGAGGCAGAGAAATTAGTGCAGAAGGAACACCTCCGTTAGAATAGGCAAAGGCATCTGTATCGGTACTGGTTCTTCTGGAAGAGGCTTCCCTTTGAAGTGGAATTTCCTTGGATTCAGCCGTATCAATGATGAGTTGGAGGAGTTTGTTATGCACTGAAGGGGCGTAGGTGACAGAGGGGCCGTTACCACTCTTAATATCTCCGAGTTTTTTGGCATTGACTAAGGGCGTATGAGTGTCATGGGTGACGTCCGTGACAATGGCCACATTAGGTTGGATCGTATTGGCGATCATTTCAGCTCCTCGCAAACCAACTTCTTCCTGTACGGAATTGACGACGTAGAGTGTAAAGGGCAGTTCTGTTTTTTCCTCATGGATCAACCTGGCTACTTCAGCAATGCAAAAGCCTCCGATTCGGTTATCCAGTGCCCGGCCAACGTAGTAGCGATCGTTCAGGACGATCATTTCATCTTCATAAGTGATGACACATCCTACATGGATCCCCATTTCCAGTACCTCTTCTTTGCTTGCGGCTCCGACATCGATAAAGATGTTTTCCACTTTTGGGGTCAGCTTAGCTTCCTCTCCGTGGCGGGTATGGATGGCCGGCCAACCGAAAATTCCTTTTACAACACCGTTCTTGGTATGGATATTGACTCTTTTAGAGGGGGCGATCATATGGTCGGAACCTCCGTTTCGTATAACATTGATAAAGCCGTTGTCTGCAATATAATGTACGAACCAGGAGATCTCATCAGCATGTCCTTCTATAACAACTTTATAATCCTTTCCCGGATTGATAATGCCATAGGCCGTCCCGTAATGATCAACATCCCAATCATCTATATAAGGTTTGATATAGTCGAGCCAGATTTCCTGTCCAGGTGATTCAAAACCGGTAGGAGAAGCATTGTTCAGGTAACGTTTCAGAAAATCTTCTGAGCTGGGTGTGATTATGGACATTTCTTGCTTTAGTTTATTTCTTGATACTAAATTGACAACCCGCAAATATAATATTAAAATCGGGTTATATGTTTTTTAAAGAATATGAAAAAAACGCAGTAATTGAAAAATTATTGATTGGCGTTGAATTGATCGCTCCAGGCTTTTGGGTTTTCTCTCCATTTTTTTAGGCTGACGAGGTCTTGCTGGTTGATGTATTCGGCTTTTTCGGCCTCTTCAATGAGGGTGTTGTAGTCACTGAGGGTATCCAGCTGACAATCGGCTTGCCGGAAGGCTTCCGAAGCCTGTTCAAACCCATAAGTGAAAATAGCCAGTGTTGCTATCACCTCTGCACCGGCCTCCTTCAGCGATTCGATGGCGCTAATACTGCTACCTCCGGTAGAAATTAAGTCTTCGATCACCAGAACTTTTGCATTTTCTTCCAGTCGGCCTTCAATTCTGTTTTGACGGCCGTGACCCTTGGCCTTTGAACGTACATATATCATCGGAAGGTTTAAGCGCTCTGCCAGAAGAGTGGCGTGAGGAATACCAGCCGTGGCTACACCCGCCAGATAATTGATTTCCGGAAGGGATAAGGCTTTGATACGAAAGCAGTCTATGATAAATTTCCGGGCAGCCGGATACGATAAAATCAAGCGGTTATCGCAGTAAATCGGCGACTTTAATCCCGATGCCCAGGTAAATGGGTTTTGTGGACTTAATTTAACTGCGTTTATTTGTAGCAGGCATTTGGCAACCTTAACAGCTATTTCTTTATTATACATATTGGATCTTATCTATAAATTGGGGCAAATGTACAAAATATACATTAATGAAACGCCACTTTTCCTGATAGAAGAGGCGCAGCTAAAAAATTGGCCGGAAGCAAATGAGCGTCATATGGTGGCCAGGTATCCAGGAAAGGCCAAATGGCTGATGGCCTATGTGGATATGCTTGAAAAATCAAAGCGATTTGATTCCGTCACCCTGTACAGTAAGGATGTTGAGCAGCTTTGGAAAGATTTTCAGAGTTTGTTCGACCTCATAGAAGCAGCAGGTGGCCTCGTTCTGAACCCAAAACGTGAAATCCTGTTTATCTTTAGAAGAAGCTTTTGGGATCTGCCCAAGGGGAAAATTGATGAAGGGGAGACGGTCGCGGACGCAGCCGTCCGGGAAGTCATGGAAGAAACGGGCTTGGAAAAGGTAAAACTCGACAAGCCCTTACTCGATACCTACCACACTTACCGGCTAAAGAAAAGACGTATTTTGAAAAAGACTTATTGGTTTAGCATGTCCGCTCCCGAACAAAATCTAATTCCTCAGAAAGAAGAGGATATTGAGCAGGCCATTTGGATGGATCTCGAAACTTTTCAATCCCGGCCACGTACAATTTATGGTAACATCCAAGATTTACTAAATCAATGGAAAGAGAATAATAATTCCGGAAAATAATCGTTGATGTTTAGTTAAAATTGCCGAATCGATAATTATTTTAACTTTTTTTAAATATATTCGTTTCGGATTTTGAAAATCATAGACCTAATTCTGAAACAATGTCACTTCGTCGAATTATTGCTTGCATAGGCATCAGTATGACCTTTGCACTCGGATTACATGCACAATCTGCTAATAACAATACACCGGATGAACTCAGAGCATGGGTTCAACAATTCAAAAAAATAGAAGTTGCTTCCGTTATTGATGAGCAGGAATCTTCCTGGACACTTTTCGAAGATCAGTTGGAAAAATCATTCTACATCGATTTTGACAGCTTCAACCTCAACCTCAAAGAAGTCCTCGTAAAGAATATTCGCGGAGATGTGATTTATCGTAAAAAAGTATATGAACTACCGGTTGATTCCATTTATGAGGTGAGTTTCAGCGACTACCCTCCCGGCTTTTACACTATTGAAGTGCATTCGTTTATCAATGTTTTCTCTAAGTCTATAGAATTATTCTAAGGTGCGATTCGCTTGAGTCATCCCGAATTTCCATTTTGGGAATCATGCCAAGCTATTTTTTGAATAATGCGGCCATACATGGAAATATATCAGCCTAGGGCGTCCGAACTTCCAGGTGTCGCTCTAAAATTTAGCACTCTTTTCCTCTAATTCAAAATAAGAGATATCTCTTTTTCTTTTGATTCTATTCTTTAATCTCTCCACAAAAAGGGAAACAGGATCAGGCTCATTCCAATCAGAAGGGCATCTATGGCCAGCAAGATGGTGATGTCCTGGCTCACGCCTTCATTATCAAATTCACCGAGCGTGCCGGCAGATAACTTGATCAGGGTCATCAAAATGGGGATGATGACCGGAAAGCTCAGGATAGCCATAAGCGTGGCATTATTCTGTGCTTTGGAGGCAATAGCGGCCGTAAAAGTAAAAGCAATCGAAAAACCAAGACTTCCCAAAAATAAAGCAAGAAAAAATACTCCGGTATCCTGAATAGGATTACCCGCCACAAAGCTGAAACCCAACCAGCACAACAAACTCAGCACGAACAATAAACTAATGTTGTAAAGCATTTTAGATAAAATGATCGCAATGGGGTGGGCTATCGAGTAATAGTACAATTGCCGGTCACTATTTTCCAAAACAAAGCTCTTACCCACAGCATTAACTGCTGCAAACAAAATGACAATCCACAAAACGGCATTCCAGGTCAGGGGCTCTATGCGTACAAAGGAACTGTACACAATAAAAACGGTTGAAAGAACATACAATAGAATACCACTAATGGCAAACTTTAAACGAAATTCGAGGGTGAAGTCCTTTTTTATCAAACTGTATGTTTCTTTCAATAAATTCATATATGATATTAAGCTTTTATGGCTTGAAGAGGTTACAAATTTAAACTATTTTAGCATTCAACCAATTTAAAAAAATGAAGTATGTAGTCGGCCACGGCCGACCCCATATTTCAAAACAAACTTACTTATTCGATCAAAATTTTGAAAGAATATGAATAGAGGCTTGATCATCATTTGTTGGCTGATGATTTTTACAGGAATAGCCAAAGGGGATGATGTCAAAATCGTTTTTGATAAATACTATGAGGTAACGGCCGAAAAAGGAGACGGTATCTATTCCCTGCTTCGTAAATACGAACTCGATGGGTTTAGCTGTAATTTCAATCAGTTCTATGAATTGAATAACCTGAAAAAAAACGCGCCACTTTTTATCGGCAAAAAATATACCTTGCCGATCCTTGTTTACCGTTTTAACGGAAAAACCATTCGCTCTACCATTGGTGTCGATAACTGGGACCTGGCTGTTCGTATCCAGGATTACAATAACCGCATGTTTGAGGCCAAGATCAAACCATCCGCTTTTAGGTCAGACATGGAGTTATGGGTTCCTTTCCACGAACTGAACTGCCCCGACGCCGACTTGAAAATACCCAAGCCGGATGAACCTCCTGCCGAGCCGGAAAGTGGTGAACTTACGGCTGCCATGACTACCATGAATACGACTTCCGGAAAGCGGAATTTTCCAATTTTCGGCCCCAAATATGCCTACACTCCTTTGACCAGCACAAAGTTGAAAGGCAAAGTTTTTTATATCGTTGCCGGCCACGGCGGTCCAGATCCCGGTGCTATAGGTAAGAAAGGCAAATACAGGCTTTGCGAAGACGAATATGCCTATGATGTGGCCTTGAGACTTTGCCGAAACCTGATCGCCCACGGAGCAACGGCCTATATGATCAATCGGGATATCAATGATGGCATCCGTTCAGAAAAATACCTCGAATGCGATGATGATGAGGTCCTTTGGGGCAACATCGAAATGGTCGCCTCCCAGCGGGAACGGCTCTTCCAGCGCTCCAACGTCATCAATGCGCTATGGGAATCCAACAAGAAAAAAGGGGTGACCGACCAAAAAATGATCGTCATCCACGTGGATTCCCGCACTCAGGGCAAACAGATCGACCTGTTCTTCTACTACAAACCCGGCGATGAAAAAGGCAAAGAATTTGCTGCCCACATGCAAAAAACCATGAAACAGAAATATGCCCAATACCGGGATTATCACGGTACCATCTCCTCCCGGAGCCTTCATATGCTCAGAGAAACCAAACCTACCAGTATCTATATCGAATTAGGGAACATCCGGAATAGTCGCGATCAACAGCGTATTTTGTTGGAAAGTAATCGCCGGGCATTGGCTAATTGGTTGTTTGAAGGGCTTGTCAATAGCGCCAAATAGTTTTTTAATACAAAGGGGAGGCCGCCCTTGGGCGGCCTCCCCTTTGTATTAAAAAACTAGCTCGTTCCCTGAAAACGAATCTAAAGCATCATACACGACCTGATGCATCCTTCTCCTGATCTCCAGTTTATTCAGCAGCGGATTGCGGGCCACCGGATAAACCCGGTTAGAGAGGAAAATGAAAATCAACTCTTCTTCAGGGTCTGCCCAGACACAGGTGCCCGTAAAACCGGTATGTCCGAAAGTGTCTGCTGAGGCCGCCGCTGCTATGGCTTTTTCATTCGTCACACTGGGCTTGTCAAAACCAAGTCCCCGACTGGTACCGTATTGGCGGGAGGTGAACAGCTCGATGGTATTGGCTGACAGATATTGACGACCACCATAATTTCCGCCGTTTAGTAACATCTGGAAAACAACCGCCAGGTCTTCAGCCGTGCTAAACAAACCTGCATGCCCGGCTACTCCACCAAGCAAGGCTGCCGTTTCATCGTGTACATAACCACGAACGATCTGCTGTCGCCACCTTTTATCATGTTCGGTTGGAACCAATCTGTTTTTATTGAATTTTTTAGCCGGGTTAAAAGTCATATTTCGAAGGCCAAGTGGAGAATAAAAGTCTTTGTCGACCAACTGATCCAAACTTTGGCCGGTTTGCTCTTCAACTACTTTTTGTAATAAATAGAAATTGACGTCACTGTAACGGGTCCGGTATTTACGATAAAGAGGAAGTGCTGTCACGTCTTTCCATATTTTATCCTGGTATTGTTTTTTGAAATAGAAGTGATCAGCGATCTGAACAGAAAAGGTGTCAGTCGGACTTTTACAGAAAAAGCTGTCACATTCCGCATTCGGCCGATCCCGAAACAAAAGATAGGGCGCCACCGGCATATAGATCTGAAGGCCAGACTGGTGAGTCATGAGCTTCTTCAGGCTGATGGAGCGCAACTGAGAGGTTTCAGGCAAAGTGAGCACTTCTTTTAATGGGGCATTGAGGGCGATCTTTTTTTGTTCGTACAATTCCATCAGTGCCAGGGTTGTGGCACTTACCTTAGTGATGGAGGCCAGGTCATATAAGTCGTCCGATTCAACGGCCTGGCTTTTCCGGTAGGTGTGATGTCCAAAGGCTTTGTTATAAATGATCTTACCTTCCTTGGCAACCAGCACCTGGCAGCCGGGCATAACGCCTTCCTGAATGGCCTGATTGGCAATGGCATCAATACCGACCAGGCGGGCAGGATCGATACCTACCTCCTGGGGAATACCGTATTTCATACGTATGGGTATGGAAGAAGAAGATAGAAAATCTACTTTTTTCTTCCATTCATCCGGCAACTGCCCACTGGCCTGGAAGGCTCCGAAAAGCAGTTGTGCGCCCAGTGATTCGGTGATCTCATTTCGTTCATATATCTGAATGATTCCGGTAGAAGTGGGTAGAAGCGCCAGATTAGTTAGCGGGCCGTAATTCACAATAATTACCTGACTGCCGTTTGCTTTGTTCCAGATACTTTCCAAAAAGGAGGCATCCTTCTCCTCTTCCAACTGATAATCGGCCAAAACAATAATATGTGTTTTATCCTGCTCAAGGTTTAATGCGGGAAGGGCTTTGGGCAAAGCAGCAAGTCTTTGCAGTTTGAAGTCTCCATATTTCTTGAATGCACTGCGGAATTCCTTCAGCGGCTGCTCGCTGAATTCCCAGACCTTAAAGTCTTTAGGTGTGGTAAATGGAATCTGCCCTTTAGGGTTATTGGCCAGAATAATAGAAGACTCATACAACTGATGCCTGAATAAGGCCCATTTGGGAGAGCTGAAATGCTCTTCTAACTCGGATCGGTCCAGGCTTTTGTTTTCATGATAATACTCCTGCTGAAAAGGCCGAACGGAGGCTTGCAGGGCCAACAAATTAGGATCTTTAGCTTTGAGTAATTGCTGGTTGCTTTTAAATATCCAATTTTTGGCCAATAGAATTTTCCTGACTTTTTGATTGAGATCTTCTTCGGTCAAAAGCCCGTCCTGGTAGGCCCGGCGCAAAGTAAACAGCGCTTCCCTGGGGTCTTGCGAAACCTGAAAAACATCGACTCCCGACAATAAGTGCCGGGCAAGCAAGCTATTATCCCAATCGGAAAGTACCAGTCCGTCAAAATGCAGCTCATTCTGAAGTTTGTTCTTTATCTCTGCCGGGCTAATACTTTTTTCAAACAAATCCGAACGCAGGTGGACGCCCGATAGGCCGGCCTTGATCAGGCTACTCAAAGGCGTTTTTAGTGCCGGAGAGAAATCCCATTCTGCCGAAGCCGACAACCTGACGTCCTCTTTTTGGATGACCTCAAAGTTGAGAATACCATTCTGATTAAATTTATAGATAGTGGGAGCAGACAGGTTTTTAGAGGATTGTCGCCAATTCACACCCAGGGCCCGGGCTTGTTGGATAAACAATTGGTCGATGGACCCGAGCAGGGAATCACTCACAATTTGTCTGAGAGAACCAGATTCCGGAAGATGGACCAGATCAGAGAATTGATTGTTAAGAAGGCTTTGTTCAGCCGTGCCGATCAGCAAAGGAACTTTTGAAAGTTGCTGACAACTGTCCATTAGGTTCATATAGGTCTTCACCGGGATATCACTGAACTGCAGACCGCCAAGACGACCAAGAGCAACCATGTTGTAAAGCTGAATCTTTTCTTTGGCAGGCAGGTCTTTACTTTGAAAAAACAGGAGCTGTCCCAGCTTTTCTTCCAGCGAAAGGCTCGCCAATACCGAGTCTGCCCAACTTCCTTCCTCATTCAGAAACGGAACCCGGGAGGGCGGCTGTTCTTCAGTTGGTCGAACAAAGCCCATACCCAAAAAGAGGACCACCAAAATCATCGCAAACCAGAATCTCATCAGTTCTTCTTTTAGCTGTTATTAAAACAATGTAGCTTGACAGCATCGCCATTTCAAACCGCCGGGAAGCTGTCAGACCAACGGACTGCAGATACCAGCGGCCTGGATGACCGCAATAAATGATAAAGCGAAAGGTATGTGAGCTTGTTAATGTAAGATGTCTATCACTTCTTTGACAAGTCGGTCGATTTCTTGTTTCGCATCATTCCACCAACTGATCGCATAGCTGGGTATAAGGTGTATGCCTTGTCTTTGATAGCGCTCTAATTGTTGATTTTCCCAGGTAAAATGGGTGGAAGGTGAATGTCCCAGAAATCCATCCGGTAAAATACCGACTTTTTTCTCCGGTGCATCTGGCATAAAAATAAGGATTATCTCCTTAGTTTCAAGTATGTCTATTGTTAATTCTAAACGATGTCTGTCCAAATAAGGTTTCAATTGTTCCCCAACTTCTTTTGCGAAATATAATTTGGACGACAAATTTTCGCTCAAATCCCCTAAAACAGAGGGGGGGGTATCAGAATTTGCAGCAGCATGCGGGCTGTCTTTTTCCTCCAGATGGGCTAATAAATCAACATAAGGAGTATGATCCTGCAGAAGCCGGTCAAATTCCTTCAACGGAAGCGAATGGAGGATACAAATGTCTTTATAGGCTTGCCGGAGCAGTTGGCTGATCTGTATGTTAAAACCTTTTTTCTGCCAGCGACTGAGCTTGGTGCTAAGCGTTTTTTGATCATCAATATATCCATAAGTGCTACTGATGATGAGGTAGTCTGCTTCAGGTAGAGGTATTTCATCCAGGCAATAGACCGTCAGCCCGTTTCTTTCCAGGTGCTGTATTTTCTCTTTGTCGGGCAAATTACGCTGTTTGATATCCAGTAGGTACCCATAAATCAGGTCCCTTTGGGCTTTGGTCATACACACAATGTGCACCTTCGGGTAGGTCCGCTGGGGACTTTGTTCTACTTCTTGGAGCAGTTGGAAGACCTTCTGTGCTTCGATCATGTTGACTTCTTCCTGTTCATCGTACTGACCTTCAGAAGAGAGCAAGCGTATATTGCCCATAGAAATAGAGGAGAGGGGAGATGCTAAATTTTCTGTTGGATCGACCAGAGAAACAGACGGCAACTCATGGAGAAAATCACTTAGTGGCTGTTGATGTTTTGGAAGACTTTTTTGTGAAGGATTTTCCAATATGAGTGTTTTATGACTCAGGTGAAAAACGGGTTGGGCATCCTGCAAGCTTTGTAAGCCTCCATCCAATAAAATGGCATAATCGAATTTAAAGGAAGTAGCCTTTAGCAACTGATCAGCTCCGGCCGGACTGCTTAAGAATAAGGGTAACTGCTGAGTGAGCTTCGAAAAATTTTGAAGGATCTGATCAATCCAGGAAAAATAGTTTCGGGCATCTTCTTCCGTATCATAGAAAAAGCTTTGATAGGCTGCTTTATCTTCAGATTTCCATTCTTTTAATACCCGTTCTATCCGGTTGGCCCAAAGGGCCTCAATTTGTAGAGGCAACTGTTGACAGTATTGCTCATACAAACGGCCAAATTCTTTAATAGAAATACTAGGGTCAGGCAGTTCTTCATTGAATGCCCTGGAGAGCCGGTGATACAAAAACCAACTCTTAAAAGCGGTCAGCCAGTCTTCCGGCTTGACTTTAGTCAGGGCTCTGATCACTTCCCGGGTCGGGCTGTTGAGTGACATCCAGCATTTTTTCCATTGAAAGTAGACCAGGAAGTCTTTCAAAAAAACCTGGGTTTGTTCTACTTTTTCGACGATGGATTCCAGGTAAGACTGCTGCTTATGTAAGGTAAGCATTACATTCTTGAAGGATTCTTTGAAAATATTTGCCGAATTGAGTTCTGTTATTTCCTTTTCCAGGGCTTGTTCCAGGCCAAGCATATCCGACTCCATGCCCAGACTTGCTTTTGTTCGGGTGGGACTGAGCCGAAGTAGTTCTTTTTTTATCTGCTCAGGCAAAACCTTTAGCCATCCATCCAGGGCTTCCCGGAACTTTGCTAATTCGGGTGTCCATTTAGCCAGGTTTCTTCTTTCTGAAAGGCTGCGAAAATTAAAATCAAAGTAGGCATGGTCTTCATAGTAGGCTGCTAATTCTTGATACTGATGGATCACTTCTTTTTTGGCCTCCAGAATTCTTTTGTATTTACCTGAAAATCGACTGATAAGCTGCAGGCTGGCCAGGCTGGTCAGTTGAAAATCCACTCCGTACTTTTTATTGTAGCTTTCTAGCTTTTCGTTCAGCTCCTGATGTTTGTTTGCCTGATGCCGGAATACTTCCTGGTAGTATTTGTGCAGGCGTTCTGCGTATTGGTTGGTTATGGCAATATACCGGTGTTGCAGTTTAGTAAAGGACCGTTTGAAAGAATCGAGTTGGTCACTTAATTGCTCCAAAGCCTGATCTCCTTCTTCCTGTTCCAATATAGAAGGATGCAGAATTTCCAGAGGATGGTGGAGGGTGTTGATCTGTTGGTACAGGGGAAAACTATGACCGATGGCTTTAGAGATCTCTTCATACTCAGCCTGGCTGAAAACATAGTCCTTTTCTTCTAATTGGCTATTGAGTAGCTCCTTTGCTTGTTTCTTTTGATGATGGAAATAGCAACCGAGGGTTTCCCGAAAATTCATACCGTTAAATACTACCTGCCGTCCGGCCTGGTAGGCGCTACTCATTCTGCTTTCCAGCTTGATCAATTGGCTTTGTAAATTTTCAAAAGCGTCATTGTCGTAGGATTTTAGCTTGCTCTTTTGCCGCCCCTTAAGGATGAGTTGCCGGAGTAAAGGCCAGTCCTCGCGCTTGTTTTGAAATAAAAAGGCAAATTCTTCCAACTGATACTGTGAAAGCAGCTGTAGCGTCTTATGCAGATAGGATTGACGGGTAGAGACTATGATCGCCGTCCGTCCATTACTGAGGATATTACTCATCAGATAGATCAACAATGGAAGGGCTTCTTCAAACCTTGCTTGGACATGACTGCTTTTATATTGACGCACCAGGCCCAGAGCAGAAGCGGAGGGTGGGGCGATAATGTTGATCCCCAAAGGACTGTCCTTCCAAGGGAGTTCCTCTGTTTTGAGAGCTGCAATATTGATAGGTAAGTGAGGGAAAATTGGAGGAAAAATACCAAGAACGCCCGACCAGTACACTGAAATGGGAGCCTGCAGCTCTCCCAGAGAGTCCAATTTGGGGAGTGGATGGATAGAGAAGGGAGGATGGGTGTGAATATTGGTTTCTGATGCCTGCTGCAACGGACCAAGCTCCTCCATTAGCTTATTCAATAATTCATTGATGGTTTTTTGCAGCAGGGAGGGATAAGTTTTATGATTTCGGATGATTTCTTGTTGGTTCCATCCAAAATATGTTTGCCAGTAATGTAATAGATAAGGATTGATCTGGATCTTGTGCGAGGGACGATAGCGGATAACCCACTTTCCCGGCTCTTTTAAATGAGGTTCTAATTGTACAGGCCATATCAGAAGGGGAGCCAGGATGAGTTGTCGGGGATGTTTAATGTAGAGCATCGGATATCCAATCCCCAAGACGGCATCCCCTCGGAGGCGGCGTTGGTTGTAGGCTTCGAAAAAAAGGCTTTTTACATCATCATGGAGGCTTGAGGAAGGTAGTTGTACCGTTTGTTCGAATGCCTGATTTTTTAAGAGCTGCTGGATAAGATTTGAGGCGGAAGCAGTAGAATCGAAGAAATCGATACAATCCAGAATGTTTGGATAGGAATCAAAAGCTCTGTAATATATGGGGAGGAGGTCCGTAAGTGCTGTGGAGCCCGATATGTTCATTCAGCTAAGTTGTCTGCTTTATATAGTTTTTCAATAAGGTAAATATAAGCAGTTACGCACGTTTTTTCTAATGAACTGATTTCAAACTTTTAATACCTTTTGACGTCCGTCATCCAGAGTCGATTTTCTTGACCAATAAGGAGCGTATTGTACCGAAATGGAAGGTCAAACTTAAATTTCTCCTGCTTTAAGTCAGAAAACAGCAAAATCAGGAATAAAAACAAAACTTTAACTTTCAATAGATATTGAAAAATATATATTTTTATATGCTTTCATGTTTTATGACCTCCTAACCTAACAGGCTTGCTGCGGAAAACTTTCTTGGAGGTTTTTTATTTTGTTTAATGTATCGTTAAACAAGATCCTTTTTGTTGAGCGGGTGCTTTTTTTTACTATCCGAATCCGGGCCTTAATCCTCGTTTTCCTGCTGGAAAAAATGTAAATTGTAACTGATTATCAAGGTTTTAAAACTGTTTAATGAAGTTTATTCTTATTGATAAAAACGTTAAACAAAATTAATTTTTTTATGACGCCTCACATAGCGGTAATATTAACGGATAAGGAAAGAAGGATTTTGTGGGTTAACCAAGATTTTGTTGAAATGACGGGTTATGCGCTGGATGAGGTATTAGGGCGATCGCCGGGACAAATTCTTCAGGGGCCCGGTTCAGAGTTGGAAGCAATAAACAGAATTCGAAAAAGCCTGGAGAATAGGGTGCCGCTCAAGGATCAGATCATTAATTACAGGAAGAATGGCGAGCCCTACCTCTGTAAATTGGTTATTCACCCTATTTTTGGGAAAGAGCAGGAACTGACTCATTTTATTGCTTTTGAAGTGGATGGAGATCTCATTGAAGAGGAGGAAGAATTGCCATTGATGAACCTTAGCCAGAAATATTCCAGTAGCAGCCTCAAAGGGGTGGAGGAGGTCAAACTCTATTTCAAACTTAAGGAACTGTTGCAAAAAGAGCGCCTATATCTGGATCCGAATCTAACTCTTAAAAACGTTGCCGATCTGCTGGCTACCAATACAAAGTATCTTTCACAAGTAGTTAACAATCACGCAGGTAAGAACTTTCAGTTTTTTATCAATCATTACAGGATAGCGGAATCAAAAAAGCAAATTTTGGATAAGGATAATAAAAACCTGACTTTGTATGGGATTGCCTTACAGTGCGGTTTTAAAAATAAGTCCACCTTCTATAAAGTTTTTAAAGAAATCACCGGGCAAACTCCCCGTGAATTTCAAAAACAGAGCGGCCTGACCTAGAGAAGGTCCTCCTAAAACACCGGATTCGAGTCCGTATTCACGAATTCATACGTTCCAAGGGGCTGTTTAATTGCTTTTCCTCACTATATAGTTGAACTTGTATAAGGTCGAAGGTCGAAAGATTTCCTAGCTTTCACCGGGCTACTATAAACAAAACAAACAATTAGCATTATGGGAGGGATAAAAGACTTGTTGGGATTTCATTTTTGGCTGGATAACAACAAAAGAGGCGCTCTGGAATCACTATTAGCGAATCAAAAACAAATTCCTAAGGACCGGCAGAGTATTCTAAAAGACCTGGCCTTCGAAGCGGCAAGCTTCAAGAAAAATGATTTGAAAAAATTTGGTATTGAAAAAGCAAAATCTTGAAAGTCCAATATTTTTCCAATGTTATTTGGGAAAATAGACATTAAAAAAATATTGGGCCGAAGCCATCTGACACAGCTTCGGCTTTTTTTATGATCACTGATCGACCATCCCGCCGCCTACTTTTTTTCCATTCTTGTAATCATACTCGATAGTAATGTTGCCATCTGCGTCATAGTAGCGATATTTTCCATGAATTACCCCATCCACGTATTGCACCTCTTCCTGAAGGACATTATTTTTATTGGGATGATATTTCTTGTAAACACCATCTAGCTTCCCTTCATTGTAATTGGCAATGATTTCTGGTCGACTGAAGTAATATTTTCCCCAAAACCCATGTAACTTATTATCCTTATAATTGGCAATGAGTTCAACCTGCCCTCTAGTGGTATATTCAAAGTAAGGACCGTTATAGGCTCCGTTCACCAGCGAATAAGTTTTGGAAGGCATACCTGTAGTTGGATAATAGGATACCCAGGTGCCTGTTCGGACATTACCGTCAATTATCCCGGTTTCCAATAACCTGCCTATAGAATCTCTTTTTTCTACTTTCTTTAGGTTGGTGGCTGGAATGTCCTGTACGATGAATTGATTCGGATCATAGGTCTGAGTGACAGCTGCTTCCATCGTATTTGTATCTTGTGATTGCTGACAGCTCAGTAAGCTGAAAGTTAGGAGAAGGCATAAAAAAAACAACTTTTTCATAGAAATCAATTTTTGTTTTGGGTTTATTAGACCTTACGCTTAATTTTAGCTGAATTGAAAGGCTCAAAGTTAAAGATTAATTGAGATGCAATTTATGATCCATGAACAATAAAACATTATTGCTCATCTTTCTTTTTTTTGTGGTGGTATATTTGGTCACGATGCGGATCCTGAACAGCGGTCCGGTTCCTCCATTTGACACCTCCCTCATCAAGGTGGACACGGCCCGGATATCCAGCATTGAGATCCGCCCGCAAAAAGGCCCGGCCTACATGCTTCATCATACTGATGGACAGTGGATTGTGTCAAACGGGATGCTCAGCCTGCCTGCTAAAACCGATCGCTTGCTCATCATCCTGGATCAGGTTGATACCATTCATACCTTTGAATTGGTCAGTGATAAACCAGCCGATTGGGCCCGGTACGGCCTTGCAGAAGGTTCAGGCACCCGCATTGGTATTTTTATGATGGATGGGCAAAAAGAGGAGTTTATTATTGGGAAAACAGATTTCGATCCGGCCCTTCAAAAAAGCATCGCCTATCTCCGCCTTAGCGGACAAAACGAGGTGTTTGCAGTCAATGGCTTTCTTCCCTTTCAGTTAGAACAACATTTTAATGATTTTCGGAATAAAAACCTGATAGCACCTGCCGGTATAAGCTCTTTCCCTGACTACCTACAGTATAGAAGCCTGGATACTACCCTGCAATATGACTTCGAACAAGAGGAAGAATTCACTATGAACGAACCTGACTCGGCTGGTCTAATGGATTACCTTCATCAGCTTGTGACCATAAAAGGGGCGATTTTTGCCGATGATTTTGATGAACTCAGTACCGATCGCTATTTTCATCAGCAAATAAAATTGTATTTTCAGGAAAACAAGGATTCATTAGTCCTGAGTTGTTATCGCGACTCCACCCGTATTCAACCGTTCATCATTCATTCATCTGATAATCCCAAATCTTATTTTTACAGTGATTCCACCGGCTTGTTTAAAACGGTTTTTGTAGCTTTTAAAACTTTGTTGGAAGAGCCTTAAATAATGCAAATTACCATCCTTATTGTCTGATGGGCAAATAGTCCCGTAGGGACGAAACATTGATAACCCTATGCTTATTGGGGTTAAAAAAATAAGCGCCTAATCGGACAGCAAGCTTCAGCTTGCCAGGAAAGCGAGCTTTAGCTTGCTTAAATTCGGCGGTTAAAAATTAAACGCCAATCAGCATAGGGAAATGGGGAAAAACATATTATTGAAGCCCCGGCGGGCGGTTTTTCTGATGTCCCTGCCCCTTTTGGGAAAATATATTAGCGTATTGCCCACAGACCCCAAAGCTGAAGCATGGGGCTATTGATTGATCGTTCCTACGGAACATAACAAACGTCTGCAAAGGACGTAATTCCTACGGGCGAAGCAACAGGACTTTAAAAAAGCCCTGTTACGTGACTTATCTACCATACAACGTCATAACTATAATTGAGAAAAAAAAGCTTCTATGAAAACACAAAAAATATTACCGAACCTATTACTACTGTTCGTTTTGTCCTTCCTTTTTCACTCCTGTGCGATCAATCCGGTTACCGGCAAAAAAGAACTCATGTTCTTATCAGAGGCCGGTGAGGCCCAGATGGGAGCCCAGAATGACCCCCAGATCGTGGCAGCATTTGGTTTGTATCCGAATGACGATATGCAGAGTTTTATCAACAAACATGGTAAGGAAATGGCTGCTATTTCCCATCGGCCCGAATTAAACTACGAATTCAAGATACTGGACTCTCCTGTTGTAAATGCCTTTGCCGTGCCCGGAGGCTACGTTTATTTCACGAGGGGGATTATGGCTCACTTTAATAATGAAGCCGAGTTTATGGGGGTTTTAGGCCACGAGATCGGACACATTACTGCCCGCCACAGTGCGAGGCAAATGACAAGCCAGTACCTCATGATGGGGGGCTTCATTGTCGGTATGCTGGCCTCGGAAGAATTCCAACAGTATGGGGATCTGGCAATGATGGGCATTCAGATCCTGGGCTTATCGTTCAGCAGAAACCATGAAAGTGAGTCGGATAAGCTGGGAGTGGAATATTCTACCAAAATAGGCTACGATGCCACTGAAATGGCTGACTTTTTCAGTACCATCAAACGAATTCAGGACCAGGCAGGCGGAGAAGTCGTGCCAACCTTTATGTCTACCCACCCAGATCCCGAAGACCGATACCGAAAAGTAAAAAAAATGGCCTCGGAGAGACAATCCAAAAGCCCGAATGCTAACTACGAGGTCGGCCGGGATTCTTATCTGCGCATGATCGACGGCCTACTCTATGGAGAAGATCCCAATCAGGGGTATGTGGCAGACGGCTATTTTTTCCATCCTCAAATGCTATTTCAATTCCCGGTGCCTACGAACTGGAGCCTTAGCAATGCACCTACTCAAGTAGTGATGTCTCCCAAGGATAAACAAGATGCCATGATGATCTTTACCCTGGGGAAAGGAAGTACCCTGGAAGAAGCTGCCAATAGTTTTGTTGAAGAAATGCAGCTCAGTAAGCCTGTCAGCCAGCGTACCAGAGTGAATGGTTTTCCGGCTTTAGTCGTAGAATCCGAGCAGGTCAATCCAGAGGATACCAATCGGGAACAGGTAGCTAAAGTGATTTCCTACTACATCCAGGATGATCAAAATAAACTGATCTTCGCTTTCCATGCGATGACTTATGAAAAAACTTTGTATCAATACAGCCCCATCTTCCGTCGCAGCATGGAGGGCTTCAACCGCCTGACCGACCGCCGCCGCATTGATGTGAAGCCGGAGCGGG
Source organism: Bacteroidia bacterium (assembly GCA_030430845.1). Lineage (GTDB taxonomy): Bacteria > Bacteroidota > Bacteroidia > Chitinophagales > Saprospiraceae > JANQPA01. The sequence continues at coordinate 36,258 of JAUIKE010000023.1, forward strand.
TTCGCATAAAAACGGTAGCCCGGGATGCTACGTTTACCGAAACGATGAGCTATTTCGGCATGCCCAAAGATCGGCATGAGGAATTGGCCTTGCTGAATGGTATGCAGTTGAATGATCGGCTGACGAAAGGGATGTTGATTAAAACAATAAGTGAGTAAAAGAATAATAAGGGGCCTGCGCCGCCGGCGCAGGCCTCTTATTATTCTTTTATTGTAACCTTTTTCGATTCGGCAAGTTCTCATAGTGTAAAACCCGACACTATGTGGAAAAATTACCTAAAAGTTTCCTTTCGCAGTTTTTTAAGAAATAAGACCAATACCTTACTCCACCTGACTGGATTGACGGTGGGCGTAACGGCCTGCCTACTCATCGCCTCCTACGTCTGGCATGAATTTCAATACGACCGAATGCATGAACAAGGGGAGGAAATCTATCGCCTCAATACCGACCTGATCTTTCCGGAGCAACGATTGGAATTGGCCCTGGCAGCCGGCCCGGCCGGGCCGGCCATGAAGGAAGAGATCCCGGGTATTGAAGAATTTGTTCGCTTTGCCAGTCCGGAAAGTAGCCTATTGTTTGAAAAAGACAATCGACAAGCTTATGAAGAAAATGTGATGTATGCGGATGGCTCCATCTTCTCAGTCTTTGATTTTCCATTCCTGGAAGGGAATTCCGAGACGGCCTTGAACGCACCTTATCAATTGGTACTGACGCAAAGCAAAGCTCACAATTGGTTTGGCAAGCAATCTCCCATTGGAGAGAGCCTTCAGGTGGCGGGACGAGAGTATCAAATAAGCGGGGTGATCGCTGACCCTCCTCAAAATGCTCACCTAAGATTTGGGGTGCTTCTTTCTTTTGCTTCCTGGATTTCCGAAAAACCATATACCCAAACCAACTGGGGATGGACACCTTTCCCTACCTATATTCTCTTAAAAAAAGGGGTGGATTATCAGACCCTCAACTCCCAGATGGAGACCTTTCTGGCGGATCACTACGATCCCGGAGAGGGGAATATGCAAATGGCCATCCATTTACAGCCTTTTGAATCTGTCCATTTTGGAGCATCCAGGTTAGGAGAATTGCAGCCGGTAAGTAAAATCAGTGGTTTGTGGTTCTTAAGTCTGGTTGCTATTCTAATCTTGCTTTTAGCCGTCGTGAATTACATCAACCTATCCTTAGCGGCTCAAACCCGGCGAACAAGAGAGATCGGGGTTCGAAAAACGATCGGTGCCAGTTCGACTCAGATTGGGTTTCAGTATTTGACAGAAGGCGTATTGATCTGCTTTCTGGCAGTAGGCCTGGCTACTTGTCTGAGCGCCTTTTTATTGCCTATCTTCGGCACCTGGTACGGCCGGGATTTGGAATTTGGTTCGGCTCAGCTTCTTTGGGTGGCCTTGTTGCTTTTGATATTCACCCTGGCCCTGGGCCTTTCTTCGGCAGCCTACCCGGCCATCCTGGCCGGAAAAATGAAGCCGGTGCAGATCCTCAAAGGCAAAGGATTTGGTATAAAAGATAATTTGAAGTTGAGAAGAGGCTTTACTGTTTTTCAGTTTGCCATTTCCATTGGCCTTTTGCTGGGATCCATGACCATTTACCGGCAGCTGGAATATATGGTCAACAAGGATTTGGGCTTTGATAAGGAGGGCAAGGTCGTCCTTGATTTTGGGAATATGGAAGCGCTGTCTCTTTCGTATGAGACCATCAAATCTGAATTGACAGCGATCTCGGGAGTACAAGGTGTCAGCTTTTCTTCTCATGTACCGGCGCAGCGCCCTCACAATGTCACAGCTTATCTGACTAAGACCGACGGTCAGCAGGTATTCGGAGAAATGGATTTGTTGATGATAGATGAAGCGTTTTTTGATTTGTACGATTTGCAGTTGGTCAGTGGACGTTTGTTCTCGAAGGAATTCAGCCAGGACACGGCCGGAGCCCTTATTTTGACCCGCTCGGCGGTAGAGCTGCTTGGCTTCCAAAGGCCGGAAGAAGTGATTGGCCTGGAATTTAGTCAGTGGGAATGGCAGGGAAGAGTAGTCGGAGTGGTAGAAGATTTCAATTTCCATTCCTTACATCAGCGGCCCGGGCCCATGACCTTTCAATTCCAGCCGGATCTATTTGAAAAAATGACACTTGAATTGAATAGCTCCGATCTATCTGCTACCCTTACACAGTTAGAAGGTAAATGGTCGGCCATGCTGCCTAACCTTCCATTCCAGTATCAGTTTTTGGATGAGGGATTGGAAAAACAGTATCTGGCGGATCGCAAATTAGGGCGTTTGATCGGCGTATCTTCCCTTTTGGCCATAATATTGGCTCTGCTGGGCCTGGTTGGCCTGGTTGCCTACACCTGTCGACGTCAGGCCAAGAACATGGCGATTCGCAGGGTGTTCGGAGCCACAGGAGGCCAGCTTATCCGAAGTCTGCTGCTGGAATTCGGCAAGCCCATCGTACTGGCCTGGCTACTGGCCATCGGTCCGGCCTGGTGGTTGCTTGACCGCTGGTTGGATAGTTTCGCGTATCGATTGCCGATACCGATCTGGCTGATCATGGGTAGTGGGCTGATCATTCTGTTGTTGGTAAGTGGGGTAGTGCTGTGGCAAAGTCGTGCGACGGTTAGGGCAAATCCGGTGAAGTTCCTGGGTGAAGAGTAAATTAATAAGATGAAATGGGCAACTGCCCATTTCATCTTATTAATTTATTCAATAATTTCTCTCCAACATCCCTCCTCAGTCCTCCCATCGGGCTGAATAGATCCGCCATCAAGATCTGGCAGCTGATTCCCTCCCTGGACAAAGGCGCATGATGAAAAGGAATCAATTCTGTAGAGCCGGCGCCTTTATAATGCGGATACAAAAGAACCACCTTTTTCGCATTAAAATATTGGGCATACACATACACCTGTCGCAAATCTTCCATACTTGGTTTTTGCCCTTCCAGTAATTTCCATTTGGTATCCAGGATGATGGCTTCCTGTTTTGTCTGAATTAATATATCAGGCCGAAGCTGTCGCTCTTGCCAAAAAGGGGTGCTTGTTTGGGCAGAAACGTTCAGGTTTTCTGTTTGCAGCTTCCTTAACTGCCGGAGGATGAATGCTTCGAACAAGCGGTTCATGTCAAAAATAAGGGCGAAGCTTTGCTGCGGGCCGTATTGGACATCAGGAGAAGCCCCTTCACTGATCAGCTCGGCGAGATGGATGGCCTGCTCACAATGTTGGAACCGCCAGAGGATGTTCCTAGTTCTTTTCCTTCCCTTTTTATGTGCGGTGCCTTCGGCAAAAAAGCTTTGTAAATAGCGGGCCTCTTTCCGGCTTTTTTCATCAATATTCAAGCGGCTGACCATTTCCAGAGCCTGGTGTATCAGATGATTGATCCAGTGATGATGGGACAGCTCATCATAGGCTTGCCAGTAGGGCGGAGCCAGGGCCGGGAACTGCCGGATCTGCCGGACCCACAAAAACTGACCTTTGAGGGCGACTTTCCGGGCCTCTATTCTGCGGTATTCGACCGGTAAACCTCCGGGTATGACATGGTTTTTGATTTCCTCCAAAAAAAGACCGATGAAGTACTGAAGCAGGGTATTGGATGTCATCCTCAATGAAGCGCCCCCTATTTTTTCCACATTCATCCAGCCCGATTGAGAGAGCATATCTAATAAAATGGATTGCCAACGAGCAGTCTCCTTTGGCTCAGTTCTTCGATCAAGCTTCGGAAGTATTTCTATTGTAAGTCCTCCCACTTGGAGCACGCCTACATAAGAAGAAAAGCGGATTCGATCTCCCAGAATACGAAAACAGGGAACCCGCAGCTGACGAGACAAGCGTGTAAAGAGCTCCCAGTGCCGCTGGTCTAACAGGACACCATCAATGGTTTCCCCTAATTGAATATTTTGATGTTCAAAAACCCGAATCCGATTCATGCTTGATGATCATTCAGCGCTATAAATATTGATAAAAGCCGTTTCGTCAATCTCTTCCTTATTTTTTACTCTAAAAGTAGCCTTATCCAAAAGCTCTTCTACAAAAGGATAATTGAAACTGGCAAATACCTTATCACTTGGCTTTGACCTGGTTTTTTCGATAAAATGATTACCCAGTATCAATCCAATTTTCCCCAGGTCGTTAAAAAAGTATTCCTTCAACTGAGGGATGAGGAAATTGTAAAAGATATCCTTCAACTGATCAATGGTTTGGACATTCATGAAAAAACCGTGGCCGATGCTGTGGTCTTCGTCTAATAAAACCTTCATTCGTCGATTGATGGCCTCCAGCATTTTATCCAATTGAATACCCCGAATAAATTCAGTAGCGGAGGGCGTTTGTTTCAGAAGAGAGGGCTCGGGTAAAAAGGCCTGGAAAGCAAAGCGGCGTCGAAGGGCGGCATCCATATGGGTGATCGAGCGGTCGGCGGTATTCATAGTACCCAGGACGTATAGATTGGAAGGTACCGAAAAAGGCGCTTTGGAGTAGGGGAGAAGCACCTCTTTTTCTTCAGGCTGCCCTTTGCGTTTGTCTGAGTCGATTAGGGTAATGAGCTCTCCAAAAATGGCGGGGATATTACCGCGATTGATTTCGTCGATGATGAGCACATATTTTCGGGGCTGACCTGGAATTTTTTCCTCTTTCAACGCCTGTTCCGCTTTTTGACAAATGATTTTGAATAAGCCTTCCTGTACCTCGTAAGATAATTGCTGATCTTTCACCAGTGGTTTGATGCCCTCTACAAAGTCTTCGTAAGCAAAAGAGGCATGGAAGGTGAGCATAGCAATTTGACCATCCTTTTGATAGTCGGCATACCTCTTTAATAAGGCTTCCCGCTTTTCAAGGGCAATTTCGGTCAATGGTTTGTTTTCTATGATCGACAGGGCGTAGTTGACAGTCTGGTAAGTCTTCCCGGTTCCCGGAGGACCGAAAAGAATAAGATTAAAAGGTTGATCAGAGGTGTTGGGGAGTTCGTAATCTGCGGGTGGTTCTTCCAGCAGATCCTGTTGTTGAATCAGCTTTACAAATGCCTCATACTGTTCGTGACTGATGCGAAAGGTAGTGCCTGGAACACCTGCGGGGAATTGTTGGAAGGAAGGCTGGGCGGAAATCATGTCTTTCGTAAGCGGCTTGTTCCACACATTATATTGCACATCTAGTTCCACCATTTTTTCTGCATCGGGCATTTCCAGGATGTAGGGCTTCATTTTTTTCGAAAAAAACAGATCCTTGGCTGCTGAACGGACCTCTGCCAAAGCATAGGCCCCCGCCTGGGTACCGGACAGCCAAAGAACGACCTGGTCGCCGGCTTTGATCTTATCGAGGTGAGCTTTGATGGGAAAGGCGTCCAATACTTCTGCCCGCAGTGCATTTGGAAGGTCCATAACTTTTGGATGACACTGGAAGAGCCAGTAGCCGGTTGCTGTTTTGTCTGCTGTCATTTGTTTTTTTTAATGCGGTCCTGAACATAATAATACTATTTTTGCTGAAAGTAGAAAAGATATATGGCAATAAGAGGAGACGGGCCTACAGGCCCGTCTCCTCTTATTGCCATATTATAATTATTTTACCTTATGTTGACCAACATTTTTAAGTTTAGGTGTTATTTGTAAAACCTATGGTGATATGAACGAACTCTTAAAATCTTATCAACCGATCCGCTCAGAGGATGAACTCTATCTATGGCTTGGAGCCTTAGTAGCAGTTATGGCTTTTGGAGCTATGGCTTTCGTGATTCGCAAAGAATTTTCGTATGAGGAGCAGAGTAAAAAATGGTTGATTGCTTTATTGCTTTTTATCGTAGGCCTCATATCAACCGGGACCGCTTTTTTTTCCTGGATGAGCCAGCAGCGCATGGGCAAGGTAGAGGTCTATAGCGATCATTTGGTACTGGGAAAAACCAATCTCCCCTTTGATCAAATCAAGAGGATCAACATACAAAAAGAACAAGAAAAATCGTTTGTGAATCCGGCCATCGTTCGCAAGGAATACCAACTGCTTTTTGTCGAGGATCTGAAGGGGCGGGTCTACGTTGTTTCAGAAGAAGCGTATCCGGTTAGAGAGGTTATGAAAGAAATGCGCAAGGCAATTGATGAATGGAAGAAATAATATTTATAATTTTGGGGAAATTTTAAGGCACAAGATATGATGAGATCAAACTGGTGGAAGTTTTTAGGTGTAGCGATCATTATGTACACCTTTATTGCAGGTATATTGGTACCTCTAAAACCGGGCATTGTGGCGGTCAGTCCCAGCAGTACCCGGACAGGAGAAACCCTTGAAATGGAGATCCAGGGGTACAACTCCAACTTTAAGAGAGGGGAAGATAGCCTGCGGGCCTGGCTCAAGCTAGATGACCAGCACGCCCTGCGAGCCGTTCAGCTCAAAGCCATTGATGACCAAAACCTCCAGCTGACCTTCCAAATTCCTCCATACCTGCCTGCCAGAGAGCGCATCAAAGATATGACCCTGATCGTGGATAATTCCATAGACGGGGCCTCCTTTCTGCCAAGTGCCGTTTTCGTTACTCAAGATTCCATCGATCCGGATATGGGGACCCAGGTGTGGCGAAACGAAGCCATCGTTGACCTCAACGAAACGGCCGGCATAACTTTTCCTTTCAGGAATATCTTAAAAGAAACCATTCGCAACACCTATTTCCACGTAGCGCTCTGGTTGAGCATGGTCCTCATTTTTATCGGCTCGGTCGTGCAAAGCGTTAAGTATTTACGCACCAATAATATAGAGGCGGACCTCAAGGCCTTGTCGCTGACCAGGGTAGGGACCATCTTTGGCTTCCTGGGCCTGATCACCGGAGCGATCTGGGCGAAAAATACCTGGGGTGCCTATTGGAGCTGGGATGTCAAGCAGAACATGACGGCCATCGCTTTGTTGATCTACTGTGCCTATTTCGTACTGCGTTCTTCTTTTGAAGATCAGGAGAAGAGTGCCCGCTTGGGAGCCGTTTATAACATTTTTGCCTTCGCGGCGCTTATACCCTTAATATATGTGATCCCGCGTCTGACCGATAGCCTTCACCCCGGCGCCGGTGGAAATCCGGCATTGGGCGGAGAAGATCTGGATAACACCATGAGGATGGTTTTTTATCCGGCGGTGATCGGCTGGACGTTGTTTGGACTGTGGATGGCAAGTTTGTGGTATCGGGCAGATCGTCTGGAAAATCAACTTTTGGAAAGATAATATAAGTTGGAAGCCAAATAATTTTTTTAATACCAAACTTTATTTGGTTTAGTAAAAAAAAACATCGACTTTTGGCACAACAAATCAGCATATGATAAACAAGAAGATATTTTCGATCTTATTACTTCATTTACTGGCAATTACCACCTTTGGCCAGAGTTCTGATGCTGACTTTATGAGCAGTATAGGAAAAATCTATGTTGTAGTAGCGGTTATTGCAGCTGTGTTTGTAGGGATCGTTATTTTTTTGGTTTATCTGGATCGTAAACTAACCAAATTAGAGGACCAAATAAAAGAACATGACTAAGCCGAAACCACAGCTGAGTTTCTATGACAGTGTTCAAGCCTTTTTTGATAATGCAGCCGTACATACCGGTTTGCCTCAAGGCTTACTTGATCAGATAAAAGTTTGTAATGCCGTATACAGGATGAAGTTTCCTGTAAAAATTAATGGAGAGGTGAAGGTTGTTGAAGCCTACCGGGTACAGCACAGTCACCACCGTTCTCCGACCAAAGGGGGGATTCGTTACAGCAATCACGTAAATCAGGAGGAAGTGATGGCCCTGGCCACGCTGATGACCTTTAAATGTGCGATTGTGGATGTTCCATTCGGTGGAGCCAAGGGAGGGGTAAAGATCAATCCCTGGGATTACACGCCGGATCAACTGGAAAAAATTACCAGGCGTTATACGTCTGAATTAGTAAAAAGAAACTTCATAGGCCCTTCTATTGACGTTCCTGCGCCTGATTACGGAACAGGAGAGCGCGAGATGGCCTGGATCTATGATACGTATCGCACCTTCAAAGACGGTGAGATCGATGCGGCTGGATGTGTGACCGGAAAGCCGGTAACTCAGCAAGGTATCAGAGGACGGACAGAGGCTACCGGACGCGGCGTGTATTATGGCATCCGCGAAGCGGTCAACCATGCAGAAGATATGAAGCGCCTGGGCCTGACCACCGGCTTGGCAGGAAAAACCATGGTTATCCAGGGCTTGGGTAATGTGGGCTCTTACACAGGAATGATCTCTCAGGATGAAGGCGGTGTCAAGATCATCGGAATTGGTGAGGTAGAAGGAGCGATTTATAAGCCAGATGGTATTGACATCCATGACCTGATCCGGTTCAGAAAAGAAACCGGCTCTATCCTGAATTATCCGGGTGCACAAAACTTTTCGAAAGAGGAAAGAGGAAAAGTAATCGAGTTTGATTGTGATATTCTGGTGCCTGCAGCATTGGAAAATGAGATTACGCTGAAGAATGTTCACAATGTAAAGGCAAAGATCATCGCCGAAGCAGCCAACGGACCTATTACCTCCGATGCTGAAAAGGTACTCATCGAAAAAGGAGTTTGGGTTATTCCTGACCTCTTCCTGAATGCCGGTGGTGTAACCGTGTCTTATTTTGAGTGGTTGAAGAACCTTTCTCATATGCGTTTTGGTAGAATGGAAAAACGTTTTAACCAAAACATCATGGCCGAAATGGTCACAGTAATTGAAGAAAAAACAGGAAAGCCTGTTACGGATATACAGCGCCAGACCCTGGTCAGAGGTGCGGATGAAATTGATCTGGTACGTTCCGGACTGGAAGAAACCATGATCTCTGCTTACAACCAGATCCGCGATATCATGATGCGTAAATCGGATATCAAAGACCTGAGAACAGCAGCTTTCGTCAATGCCATCAATAAGATCAGCAGCGACTATCTGAATTTGGGTATTTTCCCATAAAAAAGAACCGGACCAAAGACAGGATTCCAAAGCATTCTTTGGTTTTTGGGAGGATAAAAAATACCGGCAGCTATTTCACTGCCGGTATTTTTATTCCAAATTAAATTGCAAATAATTTGGTAAAATATAGTTTATAAAAAATTTACCTAGGTTTTTTTTGCAATTCTTTGTATTTTGTTTTTTTAACAATATCTTTGAGCGATTTTACATAGGATTTATTAATTGATAATTTACGTCCCATGTCTGAAAAGTTGGATAAAATTGATTTAAAGATCTTAAAGATCTTACAGGAGAACAGTAAAATTACCAATCTGGACCTTTCTAAGAAGATTGGCTTGTCTCCAGCGCCTACTTTAGAGCGTGTGAAAAAACTGGAAAACAGTACTGTGATCGAAAGCTACCACGCTAAGATCAACCCTCAGGCTATTGGTTTGAATGTGAAAACATTCGTCCTGGTTTCTCTTGCCTGGCAAAAGGAAAATGCCCTGAATAACTTTCTAGATAAAATTCGTCAGATCGAAGAAATTACAGAATGCTACATCATCACCGGTGAAGCTGATTTTCTCATAAAGATCGTTTGTAAGGATATTCCTACTTATGAGCAATTGTTGTTCAAAACGCTCTCTCAAATCGAGGAAATCGAACGCTTGAAAACACTGATGACGCTGTCTACTGTAAAGGATTCTAAGATAATGCCTTATAAATACGATTAATGATTAACATCTATTGCGCCCACCGGCGCAATAGATGTTTCATAGTGTTTTACCTTGAAGCAAACCTTTCTCTGGCGAATTTTCCCACCAAATAAAACGGCTGTCTCTTACTTGCTCGGCACCATGCACGTCAAGGATGCCCGCGTTTTTGTTCGGCAACACCATATATTGGAGTTGATCCGGGAGGTAGAGCTGTATGAAGCGGAAACGGACCTTCGGGACCTGCAACAGCAAAGCGATTTTCTGAGTATGCTGATGCCGGATGGCCGGCAACTGAAAGACTTTTTTACCGAAAAGCAGTACACAAAAATGCGCCGGATCCTCAAAAAGGCTTTTGGCGTGGATGTGCAGCAGTTTGCCCGCTTCCGCCCGTTCTTCATCAGTAGCATGATCGATGAGGCCATCCTGTCGAAGGATATGCCTTATTCACTGGATGAATCCCTCTGGCGATATGCCGAAGAGTCGGGCAAGCAATTGACCGGGGTCGAGTCCTATGAGCACCAGCTGAACATCATGAAAAAAATGCCCATCGAACTCCAGGCCCGGCAACTGATGAGCCTTTCCAAAAATGTGACGGCCCACCGCCGCGAGATCCTGAAACTGACGGAATACTACATCGAGGGAAACATTTCCCAATTGCATCGATCCGCTCGCAGAGGCATGGGCGACTTGCGCAAGCTCCTGCTCTGGGAGCGCAATGTTCGCATGGCCGATCGTATCCATGAATTGAGCCAGGAACAGGCTTGCTTCTGTGCCGTCGGCGCCGGACATCTATGGGGAAAAAAAGGAATATTGAAGTTGTTGAAAGATAAAGGCAGTGAGGTGAAGCCCTTGCCCTGGTAAGGGGTTGAGTGAAAAGGCCTTTTGCCTTTTCACTCAACCAATTTTCTTTTATGAGGTGGGTAAAAATGAGGAACGAGTTTTTACACAACCCTTAAGGATAGAGTTCTTCTTTTTTAAACGGAATCAACGCCAGCACCACCGCAGGCACATAAAACCGAAGGCGATCCATCACCCCTTCTGTCAATAAGCCTGCCGAGCCCATCGTTTGTTTAGAATTATCCACTCCAAAAACAATATCATCGGCATGCCCCAGTTCGTAGCCTTGATTGACCAGCTCGACCACTTTGGGAGGCAGATAAAAACCGGCCGTCCGGGCCTTTCCGATGCGATGGCGATCTAAAACCACTACCCAGGCCATGACCTCCATCTCGCGACCTATTTTGAGGTTGCCTCCTTCTATACCTACCCAGAAATCGGCATCCGGCACCTCTTTCCGAGCGTTATTGGCCCGATTATAAGCCCCGTCATAAGTCTCTTCCTGCCCAATGGGCTGATCACTGACTCCGGAAGGCACCGATACATCTTCTACCTGGAATTCCTGATCTGGAAACATCTCCTGAAAGCCCTGCAGGGCAGCCTGTATTTTAACTGGATTAGCGGACGCTACGATGATTTTTTTCATGGAGGCGAATATAGTAAATTGTTGTGGGTTTTGGGTTCCGGGTTTTGAGTATTATTGAGGAATACAACCAGTGTTCCCAGCGTCCCCAGTGTCAAAAAAAAACCAGTGTTCCCAGTGTCCCCAGTGTCAAAAAAAAACCAGTGTTCCCAGTGTTCCCAGTGTCAAAAAAAAACCAGTGTTCCCAGTGTTCCCAGTGTCAAAAAAACCAGTGTCCCCAGTGTCAAACATTCCCCACTACCTTCAATTGCTCCGCCAACACAGAAAACTTCGCTGGCACAAACCCCAAAAACTCCCCATCCACCTCCAAAGGAATCTCTTCCTTCAGCGAAAACACCTGAATACTCGCCGCCCTGAAATGCCGAGCCTTAGGATGCTCATAGATCTTGCCATTGTACAAATAATGCAAGCTCATCAACACCTCCCCAAAGCCCATTTTTTCAATCACCGTAATATCAAACAAGCCATCCTGCGCATTCGCCTCCGGCACGAGCCGCATCCCGCCACCGCTGTACGCACATATACCCACGTTCAGACAAAAAATATCCTCCCGATAAGTCTGCCCATTCACCGAAAACGCAAAAGGCGGATTGGAATACTTACGCAGAGACTTAAGTACACTCCACAGATAAAACAAATGCCCCAGCCTTCCCTTCACCCTACTTTTATCAGTCCGTTGAACCACAAAGGCATCAAAGGCCAGCCCGGCAATGTTGATGAAGTAGCGGCTTTGCTGATGCTGGAATACGACCTTCCCGACATCATGATGTAATACTTGAGGATCTTTTAAAAGTTGAACCGCCTGACGATAATCCGCCGGAATACCATGATACTTGACCCAATCAGAAGCCGTGCCGATCGGAATGCAGCCCAGGCTAAACTCGCTGAGTCGAACTGTCTGTTGCTGGCACAGACCATTAACCACCTCATTCAGCGTACCGTCTCCGCCGACCACAGCGAATTGTCTGTGCCCCTGCTCCGCCAATTCCCGAGCCAGTTGAATAGCATGCCCTCTTTTTTCGGTAAAATAAGGATCATAGGAAAGCCCTTCCTGATCAAGAGCTGATTGGATTCGAGGCCACCATTTTAGAGCTTTGCCGCCTCCGGAGGTAGGGTTGATGATGAGTGTCCAGTGCATTGGTAAATAAAAATAATAAAAAATGGGATCGCCTGGCGATCCCATTTTTTATTATTTTATTGAATGCCTGTCTTAGCATCGTTGAGGTAATCCTTGTCTTTCGTCGCCAGCCAGGCCTGCGTGATGCCCGTGTAGAAGGCCCCGTTGGTCCAGTCGTTGAGCGCATGCTTGGTATGAGCGAGCTGCCACTGCATGGCCGCTTTCATGGATTGCTGGATGGATTTTTTGGAGAAGGGGGTGGATTGGGCGGGGAGGTAGGTGCTTACAAGCAGAGTTAGGATCAAGCTGAGTGTGATGGTTGGTTTCATGAATTTGAGATTTGAGGTGGTTTGTAGTGAGGGGGTAAAGATAGGGAATTTGGGAAATATTGGAGGGCATGCTTTAGCTTGCCTGGGGTTAAACCAGTGGCAATTGCAGGGGTAAAAAATACATAAAGGATAGTTTGGTTACTAGTTATACCTACTGCTATTGATATTTTTTTAGACCGAGTATCTAGAACCAATCACTTCTACCTTTAGGGCCAAGCTACAAGGCTAATGGGGGGACATCCTGTTATATTTTGTAGAATAATGGTTTCCCGCTGTTCGCATAGGCATTTGGGAAGATGATGCTTTAAATTTAAAATTTTCTTATTTTTCTTTCAAAAACCCTGGGCATATGAATGAAGAACATTTGGCGATACTTAAAAAGGGGGTGAAGGAGTGGAATAAATGGAGAGAAGAACAAAAATATCTTCGGCCAAACTTACAAGAAGCTATATTACCTAGTTTTGACTTATCTGATTTTAATTTAAGTTGGTGTAACCTAAATGGAGCTTTACTAAATAAAGCTAATTTAAGATACGCTAATTTAACAGGAGCTCTTTTATTTGGCGCACAAATGAATGAGGCCGACTTAACGGACGCTAAGCTTTATTCGGGGGACCTCAGAAATGCTTATCTTAATGATGCAATTTTGAGACAAGCTAAATTGAGTGAGGCTGATTTGAGTCATGCAAAACTTAGAAATGCACGGGTTGAAAATGCAATTTTGTATGCTGTCAATTTGTATTACTCAAATTTCCAAGATGCAACACTACAAGGATCGAATCTTAGGTTTGCGAATCTTACAAAAACTATTTTAAGAAATACGAATCTAACAGATTGCGTGCTAGATGAAACTATTATTGGCCTTAATGATTTGAGTAATTGCAAAGGACTTGATACTGTTAAAGTTAAAGGTCCATGCGTCATTGATTTTGAAACACTTAGAGCCTCCAAAAATATTCCTGAAGACTTCCTATTCAGAATAGGCTTACCTAGAGACTATTTGAATTATCTTCCGGCCTTGATCAGTCAAAATCCCATCCAATTATCTCATTCTGTTTTCCTCTCTCACTCTTCAGAAGATAGGGAGTTCGCAGATAAACTCTATAAGTACTTAACTTCTAATGGTGTACGGGTTTGGTATGATCAAAGAAAAATTAAACCGGGCGACAAAATTGGGAAGCATGTGGAAAAAGCGATCAACCTATATGATAGGATGATCATTGTCTGTTCTGAGAACTCCCTCATGAAAACCCTTTGGGTGAAAAAGGAACTGGAGGAAGCTTACCGAAAGGAGCTAAAGCTGCTGAGAAAACATAAAAAGAAAATTGAAACCATCATCCCCATCCGAATAGATGACTATGTGATGGACGAGACCAAAAATGAAGATTTTCTCAGATTGCGTGGGTACCATATCGGTGATTTTACAGACTGGCAGAATGAGGAGAGCTTCAAAATAAATGTTTTTTTATTAATGGAGGCTTTGAATAAAAATCGAGAGCCGTTTATTGAGCTGTAGGTTTTTCTTATCTTTCTTTTCAAAAACCCCGGGATATGAATGAAGAGCATTTGGTAAAATTAAAAGAGCGGGTGGAAGAATGAAATAATTGACGAAATCGAAATCCCTGTATTTACCTATGCCTTGAAGCGGCCAAATCTATTTAACAAGGCTGTAAGGTCTTCAGTTATTTACAAAAATAAATCATGAAAATTTTAATAGTTATTCTTTCCTTAATTTGCTCTTTTTCGAATCATTTGTTTGCTCAGAAATATGAAAAAGATTACATAAATCTTATCCACCAACATTTTGGGGGACAAAAAGAAGTAACTGTTAAAGGAGGAAGAATAGATATTTTAACTGACCAATATGCTATAGAAATAGATTTTGCTAATAAGTGGAAGGAATCTATTGGCCAATCCTTATGGTACGCCTTACAAAAAACTAAAAAACCAGGTATCGTACTTATACTTAGAGATCAATCGGAGTATACCTACTTTTTACAATTAAATTCTGCATTAAGCTTTGGTGGGTTACAAGGTAAAATTAAGGTTTGGTTATGGCCTATTGATTTCAACTTGGACTATCAAGCGCAACAAAAATTCGGTAAATCAAGCACAGATACTGATAATAATATCAATCGAGCCCCAAATTATTGGTTAACGTTTAGTACTAATAAAAGACATAATTCAGAATGTAGATATTTTGAAGGCTCAAAAGGTAGATTCTGTCATAGTTATGAAGGGATTCCTTGTGGGATTTGTGGAGGTTAGATACAATTTTTTAATTGACCTCAGCAAAATATTATTTTTCCGGTTATTTCTGTTAAAAGAAAATATATATATGACCTATTTCATTGAGGTATTTATAGTGGATTAGAGTTTGAAATATGGAGTTCCTCACATAGTAGATTATGACGAAACCGGAAATTCTCCAAAGCATGTTGTGGAGAATACAGGTAGATAAATTTCCAGATTCACAGATTAGAGAACTAGAAAAAATGAATATTCTTAATTTAAGCCCAGTAGAAATTGATTTAATTATATCGATGCTTGGAAGTCGAAAGGTAAGCTGGAAAAACTTGCCTAATCAAATTCAAAGAATTGATGCTATTTTAGGGCACCTTTCTCTTCCTTCCATTTATTTAACCCGAAGGCAGAAAGATCTTATTATAGGGTGCCTTAGGGAATATTTTATTTATCCTAATCAAGATTTGTTAAATCTAACCGAATTTGAAATTTTAATTTCACGGGATGCTCTACATGACAAATTAGCTAAATTAGATATTGGGATCGTTATTATGAATAAGCTCAAAAAACAAACAGAAAAGCCTTTTAAAACTTTTGGGGAAGTTATCCATAAAATTGATCAAATAATTCATTCAAAAAAGATTTATTATTCTCAAAATCAGGATGGAAAAATATATAAGCTTGCTATTGAAGTAAAGAATAATGAAGGCGTAAGGATTGATCTGGAGGGGACTAATCTTGAATATTTTAGAATTGAAAAGTTTGATATGCGTTCATATTCTAAATACTCAGCCCCTATGACTGTTTTAGAGGCCTTTGAAACTTACTTTCAAAATAAGGATCCAAATGAAACCCAAGAAAGGGTTATAAAAATATTAAAAGAGATAATTCGATACAATTAATTAGAGTTTCCCATAATCTTATTCTCTTTTCTGATAAAAATTTCCAGTGGAGCAAAAATGATACGATTAACTTCTAAATTAAATTGCTGTCTTTTTTTTCGGGAGAATTATAGTAGCATTTAAATTAGCCAATTTTACCAGACTAGATCCTGTTGGATTCTTCCCAAACACCCCAATCACAAGATTAACTATAGAACCAGCCCAAAACAAAAAAAGCCGACTCATCTTCCCGACAAGTCAGCTTTTTATCCAGCGGAGGAGGAGGCTCCAGAATGGTGAAATAGTATGAATAAGTGAAAATACACTATGTGTTGATAGCCAATTTATTACGATTGGTTTTATTCTCTCCTGTATTTTAGTGAAACTTATTTGGTTATACTTCTGTCCTTTTATTTGTCAACTCCAAATAATAAATTGAGCCAAATCAATGAAAAAAGAAATGGCTCAAGCTCGTTTTTATCTAAAAGATCCTAATCAGGATGGGCAAAGTTTAATCCTTCTAAAATGTACTTATAAAATTCATTGGAATGAGAGTTTAAGGCTCACTTATTCCACGAATTTATATATAGATCCTTCATTTTGGAATAAGAAAAAACAACGTGCGAAATCTTCAATATCATTTCCTGAAAATGATTCTCTTAATGAGAGGTTAGATGAGCTGGCATTCATTGTAAGAAAAATATACAACCAGTATAGAAATGAAAAAAGGGCCTATGAATTGACTACTTCCAGCTTTAGGGAAGAAATCAATAAAGAATTTTGGGGGCTAGAACCATTTACAGAAGCTAAAGAGGATTTCTTTACCTGGGTTCCTTCCTGGCTCGAAAAATACAAGCACAGCCGGACTTATAATGAAAACACTCTCCAGAATTACAAGCGGGCTTTTAATCTGCTAACTGAGTTTAAAGATGAGCATGGCACATTCGATTTTAAGGATATAAATGTTGATTTCTTCTTTCAGTTCATTGACTATGTGCAGGAAAAATACAACTATGCAGATAACACTATTATCAAATACATTGAGCGAATCAGGAGCATTCTAAATGCAGCTACTGAGGATGGAGTAAATGTTAATGATAAGTATCGACTTGCAACCAATCAAAGGTTAGGATTGAAGAAAACCAGAGGTGATAAAACCTATTTGACGCCCACCGATATAAAAAAGATCTATTCCCACAAATACAGCTCTGAGCGATTGAGAAAAATTGCAGACGTGTTTTGTGCTGCCTGTTACCTGGGACTTGCTCCAGCGGATTGGAAGAAGCTGAATAAAGACCACATTCTAAAAAAAGATGGAAAGCACCTATTTGAATATTTGAGAGAGAAAACCAATGAAAGAGGAGTTGTGCCAGCACACCCCATTGTCATGGAAGTGATTGAAAAATATAATGGATACCCGCCAATTATCAGCGGACAGAAAACCAATGATTATTTGAAAGAGATAGGCCAGGAAGCAGGGTTCAACAATCCAATAATCAAAAGTATCCGGAGGAAGGAAATAGAAAAGCAGAGGTTGCAAGAGTGGGAAATGTTTACTTGTCATGTAGCTAGAAACAGCCTGAATAGTAACGCCCTGGCAGCTAAGATAAAGCGATCAGATGTGAAAAAGTTCATGGCTCATAAGTACAAAGATATGACAGAGAACTATGATAGGCGGGATTTGGTCAGCATAGCATTGTCCTATGCAGAACACCCATTTTTCAATGAGTAGGGAGTAAAAACCCCGATGCGGTTTCAATGTCTTGCCGGACTCGACCGCAAAGGGGTATTGTTAATAAAAACAATCGTTAAAATTATGAAAACATTCTTGTCATTACCAAAGAATGAGAAGTTTTTCAGCTATTACGCTGGATTAGTACCCACACTCTTTAAAGTGGGATTCATCGCTCAGGTGATTTCAGCAGCTACCGAAATCACTATTATTTACGCTTTAATTTACAACTCGCTCCAAGATTTCGCACCTGGCCAGGCCAGGGCTTTATCCATAGTCGGCGCCGTGATCGGTACGGCCCTGTTAGAGGTAGGATTAAGGAAGTTTACCCCCTATTCCATTCGGGCGATATTGTACGGGAAGTTTTCCGGCCTGGATCTCGTTATGAGCATCTTTATTTTTTTGGCGACTATTGGACTATTGGGTGCATCCGGCTATTTGTCATTTACGAATAGTAAGGAGATCGTGCGAGCGGTCGCCCCGGCTCCAGATCTCCAGACAGATGACCAGGTCAAAGACGAGTATAACCTCCACCTGGCAAACGTCAATTCACAATACAGTTCTGATAGTGCAGCGATCGCGGGAAGATATGCCGACCAGGTGACCGCTAAGGAAAAAAAGTTTGCTGCCTTAATAGCGATCGAGCAGGCAGAGTACAAAAAATATCTACATCGAGAATGGAGTACGGGGAAGTCCTACCGAAGCAAAAAGGAAGCTGCACAGGTCAATGTCAAACGCCTGGAGGCCGAACAGATGGAAGCGATTGCAGCCCTGAAATCACAGGAAGCAAACGAACTTAAAACCCTACTCCAGAGTAAAGCCGGACAGCTTGCTGGCATCAAAAGCGAATTGGATGCCAACAAAAGCGAAATCAAAACGGCTAATAATGAAGCCATAGCAAGTAGTAAGAGAATGATTTCCACCTACGGTGGCGGCTTGGCATGGTTCACGGTCTTTTGTTTGATGATATTTGTTGTTTCTGTATTGCTTAATGAGGTCCACCGGAAAGGCTCCGAAATCGAGGAGAAGGCACAGCCGACGCAATACGACTTCCTGCCCGGAATATTTACCGAGTTGGTTTCTATGGTCAACAATAAATATCAATACTACGCACGTAAGGGTATTTATCAGTTAGACGGGAAAACACCCGAAGCACCACTTCCTAACACCGGGCATGATCTCTATGACCTGGCAGAGATTGAACAAAGGAAAATCACCTTGACCAGGGAGCAACTGGAAGCGATTCAGGAACAGCAGCAGAACAGACGCCGCATTGGTTTTAAGATTCCTAACAATAACTCAACGTCCGTTAATAACGCAACCGTTAGTAACTCAAGCAACGGCCAAAGCTCGCACAATTGCGACAACTGCGGGAATGAGTATCAAGCTAAGGTGTCTTGGCAGCGGTTTTGTTCTCCAGATTGTAAAACTGAATTTCACGCAAAGCAGCACGGCGGCCAAAAGTTCAACGCACGTAAGTACCACCAGAAGAAAAAGTAAAAATTAGATCCTATAATTATTCATCCTGTCAACGGTAACTGCCGACCGTTGGCTCTAAATCTTATTGTCATGATCAGTTATGAAAAAATGAAAAATGCAATTGACAAACACAACGTGAAATCCATCGAAGATTATCACAAACTAGATTCTTATGTCGTCCGATACAATCTAGGAGTGTATGACCTGGACGAGCAATTACGGATTCTTAACCGTGCTTTGATGGTTTATCTAACTTCTGAAAAGTTCTTGCAAGATGCAGGTAAGTATGAAAGGAATGAAGCCAACATT
The DNA here is from genome assembly GCA_030430845.1 of Bacteroidia bacterium. Lineage (GTDB taxonomy): Bacteria > Bacteroidota > Bacteroidia > Chitinophagales > Saprospiraceae > JANQPA01. The sequence goes on from JAUIKE010000023.1 coordinate 55,431, forward strand.
TTGCCTCACTTCCTGAATGATCTCACAGAGGTTGTGAACTACATTCGACGCACCCAAGATCAGTATGAAAACATGATGAAGGAACAAAAAACCTGCTGTATATGAATTGAGGCCCTGGCTGAAATGCCAGGGCTTTTTCCAGGAATAAAAAAGGGAACCATTGCCGATGGTCCCCAATGAGCCTTTTCAGAAAAAAGTGCTCGTCCTATGGGATAAATATAGTCAAGTTTTTTTACTCGTAAGTAGTCGACTGGGACAAAGCCGCACCAATAAAGGGATAGAGCCGGTTTTGGGCAAAATGGCTTGTCCCTTTTTTAACGCGAATTGTCTTTTCGCTTGGAACCCTTGTTAACAAAAGGTTAAAAAAAGATAGGCTAAAATCATGCTTGTCCTCTAACCTGAATAGACGGCTACTGATAATCAAGGATTTACATTTTTCTGTATTCAAAATTTAACTCTTTGTTTGTCCTTTGATCACTTTTTTGAATACAGCAACTTTGTAATAAAAATAATTCGAGATGATAGTAAATGAAGTTCAATTAGCAAAAAATGCATCCCTGATTACTCGCGTGAATGAACGAGTGAAAGCTGAATTTGCCAAGATTGCAGAGAAAAAAGGGGTGAGTGTTTCTAAACTACTTGAAACGGTTGTTTTAGAAAAACTGAGTAATGAAGGAGTGAGTATCACTATTACTGCAAAGATTGTATAAAAAAAAAGTGGCGGTCCCCTTTCGTCGATCGCCACTTTTAAAAGTGATTATAATATGACACAATATAAGAATATAAAGGTTAAGAAACAATCCTATCTAGATATTGCATTAGCTTACCACAAATCAGGACTAAAAGTAATACCCGTTCACGAAACCAAAATACCCGCCTGCAAATGGAAGCAGTATCAAAAATCGCAGAGCGAAAATGATATAAAGGAAATTTTCAATAAGCCCTTTTGGGGTATTGCTATTTTGACTGGTAAGTGTGTTGAAGCTCTAGACATTGATCAGAAAAACTGGAGACATCAAACTGACTTGTTAGTCGATCTGATGAAGCATAGCCATGTGAAATATAAGAATAATTGCCCTTTTTCTTTGCCAGTAATACAATCGACAAAAAGCGGAGGTTATCATCTTATTTACAGATGTGACAAAATCGAGAGCAATAAAAAACTTGCATTGAATGAAGAGGGGGAAGTCATCTTAGAAACCAGGGGCGCAGGCGGTTACATTGTCGCGCATCCTTCACCCGGCTATGAAATGCAAGATGGATCTTTTTTAGATATTCCCGCTATCAAGGTTGAGCAGCGGAAAATGATGTTTGAAGCGGCAATGGATTTTGATGAATCTAAAGAATTGAAAGTTGAAAAAGTCGCCGCTAAGTTTAAAGGGAAATCTGACATAACGCCTCCATCGGATGATTACAATAACACACATTCCGTTTTAGACATATTACAGACTCATGGATGGGAAATAATAAAAGAACAAGGTCAAAGAATCTATTTACGCAGACCTGGAAGTGATGCACCTTATTCAGGTAATTACCATTCAGGCAAGAAAGTATTTATCTGCTTTTCTTCATCAACTCGTTTTCAACCCGGCAAAGGATACGACGCCTTTGGTGTTTACGCTGTACTGGAGCATAATGGTGATTTCTCGCAAGCGGGGAAAACTCTATACCATCAAGGATTTGGAGATAGACATGAAAACACCAAAGCACCGCAGAAGGAAAAAGAGGTTGACCAGGTCGACCAGGTGGAAGAAGAAAACAGCGAAAATAAAAAAAGTAGTTATGTAGAGGAGATAGAAGATGCACTTAAAAACCGATATGATTTTAGAGTTAACGCAATTAAAGGGATGCCAGAGTACAAACGGAAATCTGAAGAAAACTGGCAATCAATCAATGATTATGTACTAAACTCACTTGTCAGAGATCTTCAATCGAACTATATCAAAAGGGCATCTAAAGACATGATCAGCACACTACTGAATAGTTCTTTTGCTCCACAAGTAGATCCTATTGTTGAATATTTCAAAAAGCTATCCTGGGATCAAAAAGACCACATCGAGACGCTATGCAGAACTGTTGACCCAGTCGGGGAAGATGGGGAATCAAGCCGGGAAATGTTCAAAAAGTACCTAACTAAATGGTTAGTCGCCGCTATTGCTAATGTAATTGACAAGAAAGTATGTAGAAATCATCAATGTTTTATTTTAGCTGGCCCACAAGGAGCCGGGAAAAGTACCTGGATTAAAAAGCTATGCCCACCAGAGCTGGAGCCTTATTATATTGAGCAAGGATTAGACCCAGATAACAAAGACAGTCAGCTGGCCACTACTACTAATTTCATTTTCAATTTAGATGACTACTTCGCAGCAACTACAAGCAAAAAAATAAATGAGTTCAAAGGCCTCATTACAAAAAACGAAGTAAAGGTTCGTATGCCTTACGGCCGCTACCCAGAAGAGCGGGCAAAGATATGTTCTTTTGTAGCATCTAGCAATGAAGCACAATTTCTTCATGATCCAACCGGAAACAGAAGGTTTGTTCCTTTTGAAGTATCAGACATTCACCTGAATAAGTTGAATGATATCAACATTGGCCAGGTATGGGCTCAAGCGTACCACCTTTATAATTCAGGTTTTCAATACTGGCTCAACAAAGAAGATCAAGATGAACTAAATAAACATAATTCACAGTTCGAGGTCAGATCTGCTGAGTACGAGTATTTAGATTATTACTTCAAAGTTCCAGAAGATGGAGACGAGGTTGAGTATTTCAATACTAGCAGGTTAACCAACAAGATCCAAGAATTTACGAGCATAAAATTATCAGTCAAAAAAGTAGGGGAAGCAGCGAGGAAATTAGGATTTGAAAGAAAATCCTATCGATCCGGTATAAAAGGAGAAAAACCTAAAAAGGGATACGCAGTAACAAGGGTATTCCATGGATCAGAAGAAAACTGAATTTACTAAAAACAAGTGTCTACACTGTCTACATATAGTTAAAAATACTGGCATTCAGATAGTTATATGTAGACAGATAGATCAAAAACAAGTGTCTACAAAGTGTCTACAAGTGTCTACAAAACCTTAGCGGCGACTAAATGTAGACACGTAGACAGAATGTAGACACTTTAAATCAAGGGTTCAAGCTACGCATAATAAATTGAGCAACAGCCTTTTATGTTAAATGTAGACAGTGTAGACACTTGTTTTTAGTAAACTAGAGAAAAACATGGTAATCACTAAAAACGCATTCCTAGAAATTAATATGTAAGCAGCTTTTTATCAAAGACATATTTTCAAAAGTCGTGATCTATTTTTTAGATCGCGACGATTCACCCCGGCTGCGCCTGTCTAGGATTTTAAGTTAAAGGGGTTCAAAACAAGGAAATATGCAGATAGCAACTAATTATTTAACCCAATCAATACTTGATCTATGATTTTATTAGAAGAAAGAAAGACCGCCGCCCTGGTCGATCAAAAGAATGTAGAGAGCAGCCGATCCCGAAAGGTGATGGTACTCCAGCGGCTCCAACAATTATTTGAAAAGATTCTTGGTTATTCTCCATCGCTGGAGATCATCAAACAACTGTTAGGCTACCGTAATGAAAAGCAGTTGGTTAAGCTACTAGTCAAGCTGTACCGGGAAGCTAAGTACCCAGATGTACCTAACACCTGGTTCCGGGATGATTCGCCAGAGGATCTTACTCCAGACCTCAGAGAGCTGTACGACTACATTGTGTCTATTCCCCTCCAGGATCTTAGTGAAGATCCGGCCCGGTATTGGGATGCTAAGAAAAAGAAGTTTGTACCCCTACTACTAACTAATGAGGAAAAGCAGATTATAGTGGAGCGCAATAAGCGATATGTGAAAACTGAGGAAATGGGTAAGATGTACGAGTTTGCAAAAGCCTTCATTGGTCTATTCAATCATTCAGCAGTTTACGGTGGTGTTAATTTGAATGGCCCGGAGATCCGGGATAAAATGCCCTTCATTGCTCCATTCGTTCGCCTGGTGGATGACACATCTAAAAACAAGGATGGACTCATAGGTAAAGACGTTCGCCGAATGGAAATTATTGAAGAAAGATTTTTTATCGGCGGCGATGCAGATCGTTCTGTATTTGACGAATAAGACCTATTTCATAATTAAAAATCCAAATAAAAATGGACGATATCAAACAAATAAACAGCCTCAAAGAAAGGATTAAGCAATTAGAAAATGAGAACCGAAAATTAAAAAACGTCGGTTCACCTGTTCAGGTGCCTGGATCAATCCGGGTAAAAGTCAAAACCGATTTTGGGAAGTTCAAAACGGTAAACATCAAAATTAAAGACGGTTTTCCTTTTATGCCTGCTGCCGCTTTTGATCTCAATTTCAAAGATCGCAGGACGGTAGTATCTACCATTGCATTGATGAAAAAAATCACCGGGGAAGAGCTGACCGATTCGGAGAAAGAAAGTTTTCCTTTCCTGCTTGACTGGAGCATTGAAAGTATAAAAAAGAGTCTCATCCAGCTTTATGAAAAACGGTCTGGATACATCGAAGAATTGAAATAATCGAGCATGGATCTTGTCGGTAGGATAGCGCAGTATTTAGAAAATCCGGAGGGCTTCACCTTCGCCTATGGCCTGGAGCTTTACGAAAAAGTTGGACCCGGTCCAGACTGGGAATATTTGAAAAAGTTCAAGTATGCTTCACCAGGTGACCATGTCGAAAAAAAATTAGTGGAAGGGCTTACAGATCTCTTAGAAGTGATTCAGCCGGCTAGAGATCCATCAGCTGAGCCGGCCGGCACGATCCACCAGGTGAAGGTGATCAGCATGGAGCCGGAAAGCATTCAGCATTTGAGGCAGGAACAAAAGAAGCTATTAAAACGCCGTGACAAGGTCCATGCTGAAATTTGTTTGATCGGAAAGCAGCCAGAGAGCCCAGAGCGGGAGAAAGAGCTGTATGAACGCGCTCAGGACCTAATGAGCAACATCATACCCCGATTAGATCGCGTATATGCGATTCTAAAGCAGTTCGATGAAGCTGGAGAGATCCCGAATGAGGAACCAAGCAAGGAACTATCCTTGTATAAAAAAATAAACTCCTTGAGAAGCTCCCTGAGCCGTTTTAGAAAGCTCCAGCGGGCAAATGACGACCAGGTGAAAAAGCAGTACTATGAACATAAGATTTTGACGATACATAGCAGAATAGAAGCGATTAAGGAAGAAATTTCACGAATATAAATGTGGGTGCCTCGCCGATGGGCGACCTACCCACCATAAAAGCAAAAAAATGAATAATCAAATTTCAAGAATCTTGCATGAGCCATTTTTCATGGAAGAAGATTATGCAAGGGCATCATTGTTGCCCTGGGTTATGTCCATCGTCAAGGGGGAACCGATGAAGGAACAATCATCTAATCAGCAGACGGTCTATGCATACAATGATAGATCCCTTTTCAGGAAAAAAACTAATAACCTGGAAAAGGCTCCAACTGGAGCAATAGCCGTTTACAACATTGTCGGGATAATGATGAAGTACGACAGCATTTTTACACCCGGCATGATGAGCCTGGAGACTGCTATGTTGGAAGCTGACCAACTGGAGAACATATCAGCCCACATCATTGTGATCGACAGCGGCGGCGGTGAAGCTGCCTTCATGCACTCATTTGCAAATACTATTCGTAATGAGATCAAAAAGCCAGTGATTGCCTTTATTAACGGTAGGTGTGCGAGTGCTGCTTACTACCTGGCATCTGCTTGCGATAAGATCTACTCGAATGAAAAAACCGACCAGGTTGGTAGTATTGGAGTATTGGTTACGGCGGTTGATTTCAAAGGCTTTTATGAAAAGCAAGGTGTCAAGCTACATGAAATCTATGCTACACAATCGACAAAAAAGAATGAGCTATTCAATGAAGCCTACAAAGGCAATTATAAGCCGCTCCAAAAAGAATTGCTTAATCCTTTTGCGGTCCAATTCATTGAATCCGTTCAAAAGTTCCGGCCAGGCCTGCGCGATGAAGATGCATTCAAAGGGAAGATTTACACGGCAGCAGAGGCCGAAAAAATCGGAATGATAGACGGTGTCAATTCTTTCAAAATGTGCGCTAAGGAGGCCCGAATGATGAGTGAGGAACCACGTTTTAAGAATGTGGTACGTCAATCAATCAGAACTGCACAACAAACTTTTTCACCAGGTCAGATAACTGGAGCAACATCTGCTCGGCCTACCTATCAGATCAAAACGCCCCCAGGGGATGACGCATCGATCCGCGCTATGAAATCAGAAATTTCTGACTTAAAAAATCGTCTTGTCAGACTGGAGGCAAAAAACGAGGTGATGAAAACTAAGGTACTCGAATACCAAGAAGGCGTGCAAAAAATACAAACGGAGTGGCAGCGTATGAAGAGCGCACCAGGTGAAGCTGTCACCAGGGCATTTACACCGCAGGACGCCGGAATGATCAATATAAAAATCGATGAGCCACGTAAAGATGGGCTTATCTAAAGAACTGAGCCGCCAGCACTTTTTATATCGAGACATATTTTCTGATTAATGACAATAAGTATTTACCCGCTGGCGGTTTTTCGAATTATTGGATTGTGTTTTGTATGTAGAACAATTTTTTTGCGCCCGGTCAAAACTTTATTTCAAAGTATGGAAAGCTTGTTTTTTTTTGATTTTATCAGATAATTCGACCGGGCGCCTTTTCAAAACAATGTCAAGTCAATTTATAGATATACGCTTCCTGGCCAAGGTTCGGGTAATTATTGTCAAATTACTAAGGCCGGGGGCTTTTTCAAACAAATAAAATGAAAGATAAAAAGTCTCCAAAAATAGTATATGAGGTATATGTGCCAGACTTAAAGGAGTTGGTTAAAAATGCTGTCTTGGAAGCATTGGAAGAGAGCCAGAAAGAAAATGATCCTTTCAGCAAATATCCTGAATATTGTACTACTAGCCAGGCTGTTAAGATCCTCAATTGTTCAAAATCATACTTTTACAAATTGACGAAATCTAAAGCAATTGAGAAGGTTTACCTGCCTGGTTCCAAGTATCCTAGATATTCAAAAAGAGAGTTGATTGAAAAAATTGAAGAGCTTAGATGGTGATTAAGTTAATAATTTATACCAATCAATCTTTGTCTCTTATATCAATTAAAACATCTAAAATTACATTCAGGGTAGTTTGCAGTTCTTTAACTTCATTTTTTAAATCTTTAATCTCTTTTTGGACATCTTCTAATTCATTTTTTGTAGAATAAATGTAATCTGTATTGGATTCGATATCCCCTAAAATGTCTATTACCTTCTTTAATTGATCTTCCATTTTTTTTTGTGGTTTAGCCATATTAATGTCATAATTATGTCAAAATTATGATTTCAGATTCACATTGTCAACTCATTGTCACCAATATGAAAACAAAAAAGAGCTAATCATTTGATTGTCAGATGATTAGCTCTTTTTTCAGCGGAGGAGGAGGGATTCGAACCCCCGGTACGATTTCTCGCACGCCGGTTTTCAAGACCGGTGCATTCAACCAGCTCTGCCACTCCTCCGGATGTGGCGCTTTGTTGTTTTAAGCGGTTGCAAATGTAAAACACTTTTGGGTTTTTCGCAATAAAATAGCTGAAATATTTTTTGACACTGGAACCGCTGAAACCACTGTGCCATTAAGCTGTAAGCACTCTATCCAATTACCTAACCAAGCTGCCATCCTCCACCCAAGTCTCTTCACCCACCACAACCGTCGCATCCGTGAAGAAGTTCCAACGCACGAAGCCGCCCGTCACTTGTCCGCCGAGTTCGGTATTGTCGCCGAGGGAGAGGCGGACCACGCCCGCGCCGTAACCATAATAAGGTATCCACTCACCACCCGTGGCTTCGATGGCCAGTTGGGGGTTAAAGCCCAGGGCGAATTCTCGGAAAGAGCGGGCCGATTCGCCGTTTTCGTCGAGGACGGCCTGCACAGCTTCCTCGTTCTGCCCGGCGCTGAAACTGCTGAGCTTCCCGTTCTCGAAGTTCATGACCAGACCGCGGACGACCTGCCCGTTCCACTCGGCATCCGGGAAGGCGATGCTGCCGTTGACGGTCTCCTCCATCGGGGCGACGCGGATGGCCCCGGCCGGCAGTTCCACCTCGCGGTCGATGAGGTTTTGGCCTTGCTGGGCGCGGGCCGCAGAGGCATTGCCGTCCTGCTTAGTGACCGGACGGTCGCCGATCTGGAAACTGATGTCGGTGCCTTTGGGGGTGGTCACGCGGATGGCTTGGCCGCGCATGGCTTGCTCGAAGGTTTGCTGTTTGGCGGCGAGGGCAGCGTAGTCGGTCTGGGCCAGGACTTGTTGATAGAAGACGTGGACGGTGGAGTCGACTGTTTTTTCAGAGCCATTCAGATGGTAGGCGCCCGACCAGTGGAAGTGGATCGTGCGACGGCGGCCTTCCTGGAGGATGTCTTGCAGGGCGGCGTAAGGCGCGTGTGTGGGTACTGCGCCTGGGAGCATGATACCGAGGTCTACGTCGGCCAGGTAGTCGCGCAGTTGTTCGCGGCTGAGGTCGGCGGCGCCTTGTGTGAACTCTGTGGCCCAGGCTTCGGGTTCATCGCCATTGACGTTGATGGCGCCGAGGTCTTCGGCTCCGGCGGCTGAGATGCGCTCGCGCAGGAGCGGGATGAGCGGATCGAATTCACCGGTCTGTCCAACGAGCAGGACTTTTTCTCCGGCTTGCAGGTCCATGCGTGCGAGGAGCTGGTCGGCGATGCCGGGCCAGTCGAAGAGGGTAGGGGCGGTGATGACTTCGGTGGTGGCTTCGTCCGTTGTTTCGTTGTTTTGACAGGCTAGGAGTAGGAAGAGGAGTAGGAATAGGCTTGGGTATCTGAACATAGTTTTTTTATTTTGAAAATAAGAATTATTCGGGATATGGATGTATTTTTCTATTTTCTGCACAATTTGATCTCAAATTTTTTGACACAGATTTGCGCAGATTGAACGGATCTACGCGGTATGATAAAACTATATTAAGGTATGAAGACTACTTTTTGGATTCTGAATTTTTTATTTGTACACACCCTCCTTTTTTCTCAAAACATCGATGCCCTGGTAATGAAAAAACTGCCCGAGGCCCTGAAAGAACATCGCGAATTTGTGAGCCTGCCGTGCGATGCGACCTATCCGGAGGATATGACCGCCAATGTGGAGTGGATGAAGGACGCCTTTACGCGTCGTGGTTTTGAGGTAAGCGTGCTGGAAACGGAAACCGTACCGTTGGTATTGGCGGAGAAAATAGTGGATGCGAGCTTGCCCACCGTTTTGTTTTACCTGCATTTTGACGGACAGCCGGTTGATCCATCCGTCTGGGACCAGGAAGATCCTTTTGTGCCGGTGGTGAAAAAACAAAATTCAGCAGGGGAGTGGGAAGTCGTTTCTTACGAAGAGTTTTTGAAAAAACCGGATCCCGAGCATCGCATCTTTGGCCGGGCAGCGGCCGATGACAAAGGGCCGATCCTGATGGTGCTCACAGCCATGGATCTGATGAAACAGCTGGGTAGGACGCCTGCTTTTAATATGAAAATCTTGTTGGACGGAGAAGAGGAAAAAGGTTCTGCCGGGCTGAAAACCACCCTCGAAGCCAATAAAAAGAAGTATGCCGCCGATCACATCATCATCATGGACGGTCCGGCGCATCCCACGAACCGTCCGACGCTCACCTTCGGTTGCCGGGGCATCGCCAGCGCTACTTTGACGGTCTACGGCGCGCAATTGCCGCAACACAGCGGGCATTTCGGGAATTATGCCCCCAATCCGGCTTTTCGGATGGCTCATCTGCTGTCGAGTATGAAAGATGAGGACGGCCGTGTTTTGATCGACGGCTTCTACGACGGCATTCAACTGGATGATAAAACGAGGAAGGTCCTGTCCGATGTACCGGATAAAACTGAGGACATCAACGATCGACTGGCCATCGCCGAAGCGGAAAAAGTAGGCAGCAATTATCAGGAATCCCTACAGTATCCTTCTCTGAACATCCGAGGCATGGCCTCCGCCTGGATCGGCAAGCAAACACGCACCATTGTTCCCGACAAGGCAACCGCTCAGCTAGGCATCCGCCTGGTACCCGAATCAGATGGGGATCGCTTATTAGGATTGCTCAGGTCTCACATTGAAAGTCAAGGCTTTTATGTGATCGACCGGGAGCCCACCAAGGAAGAGCGACTGAAGCACAAAAAGATCGCCACTTTTACCGGCCAGAAAGCCGTCAATGCCTTCCGCACTCCGCTGGATTCTCCCACAGGCAACTGGCTGACCGGCGCGCTCAAAAAAGTATACGGAGAAGAGCCGGTACGCATCCGTACCATGGGCGGAACGGTGCCCGTGGTTCTGTTGATCGAGTCGCTGGGAGCGCCGGCTGTGATCGTGCCGATGGTGAATATGGATAACAATCAGCACAGCCCGAATGAAAATTTGCGGGTAGGGAATTTCATTAACGGGGTGAAAACCTGTATAGGGATTTTTTCTCAACCAATTAACTGACAACTCATTAATTCAAGTTGCGATGTACACAAGATAAATTTCATTAGAGGGGTTAAAGTGGAAGGCGGCCACCGGCCGCCTTCCACTTTAACCCCTCTAATAGAAAAAATTATCAATTGTGAGCTCTCTCACAACTTGAATAAATTTGTCAGCAGACTGGCATTTTACCGATAAATTTTGCAAATTGAAGACTTTAATCCTTGGAACTTAAAGATTAAGAAAACATTTCTGGAGCAGTCTTTATTGCTTGCTTTGGAATTTCTTTATTTCTTTTAGTTTTCTGTTCCCGGACATTCAGGCGCTTCTTTTGATCAATTTGTTGTACTGTTTTATTGCGCCGCACCCAATCTGTGGAATTCCAAGAAGAAAGCACTGGAAATAAAGAGCAAACCCACCATCATTCCTCCGAGATTGCATGGTGGGTTTCTTGTTTTACCCCTTTTTTATCTTGTAAATGCCTCGGTAGCGTTAAAAAATGTAGGTTTTTTACATTAAATGAAAAAATAATGTGATTGTTTTTTCATTTGCTTACCAATTATTTGTGTATGTGTTATTTTTTTAATGTAAAATAAATCTATTAATTCTTAATTTATTTTTTGTCTAATATTAAAAGATAACTTATCTTTACTAATGTATATTTGTATTAGATTATAAGTCAAGAGAGAACTACATAGAAGAAAGCTTACATTAAGTAAAGCATTACATACACAGAACCTTTCAATTTTTCCACCGAATTTTATTAAAGAGAATATATCTCTGTCCATATGGTTTGTATGGTCATTTCTTTAGATTTCCCAAAAGCATTAAACAAAAATACCAGCAAGAAACAAAGAGTAGACCGTGAGTGAATTGCTCACTCAACCAGTTGTATATATAAACAATAAACGCATAAAAACTACACAAATGTTTAAGAAGGCAACTTCCAGGCAGTTACTGTCTGTATCCGGCCTTTTTATTCTGGTCTGGCAGACAGCTCTTGGTCAGGAACTTTGGAAAGGTAATACCTATCTTCCTGAACCGCTGCCTGTACGAAAGATTGAAAAGAATAAGGATACGGGTGTTTTGGGAAAAAAGGATGGACGAGTCCTGGTATTTGATGCTCGTTCTGGCAAATTAAGGTCTCCTGATTTAACGCCTAAGCTTACACCTGACCCCCTGGCTGGTGGAACGCAATCGTGGCCCGTTTCTTTTCAATCTTTCACCCCTCCTTCCAAAGTTTTTTCCAACTTAAACAAGGTTGAGGATCTTTCCCTTGCTCCCTGGCGTATGCAAGTAAAGTTATTTGTTACGGGGGCAAAAGGTCAGCGGTATAGCTGTACCGGTACGCTCATCGAGCCGGAATACGTGCTGACGGCCTGTCATTGTATTTATTCCATCAATAAAGGTGGCTGGGCACAGGAGGTAGAGGTCGTACCTGCTTATAGTCAGGGCGAGGCCCCCTATGGAACGGCTATGATGGAGGAAGCACTGGTGTGGGATGATTGGGTGGAGGATCGAAATTATAACGGGGATATGGCTGTCCTCAAACTGGACCGGCCCCTCGGTGCCGTAACCGG
>JAUIKE010000246.1 GCA_030430845.1 Bacteroidia bacterium
AGGCTTTCTCCTTTTTTAATGGAGGCGCTTCGGGCTAAGGATTGTGCGATGTTTTCCTGCAGTCCTAAATTCAGTTCCAGATTATTTTTGTATTGCTCAACCAGATTTTCGATAACTTCTGCTGCATTCGATTTTTGATGTACCATTTCAGAAGGTACGCCATTGATCGCAAATGATGCATTACCTAAAGACCGGATGTCAAAACCCAGGGTAGACAACTGAGGCAATAATTCCTCAAATATGAGGGCATCCGTTGGGGTAAGGTCGAAGGTTTGTGGGAAAAGCTGGTTTTGTGTAGTTGATTGTTGCTGCTGCAGAATAGCAAGATACTGCTCGTACAGGATCCGTTCGTGAGCTGCCTCCTGATCAATTAACAAGAAACCCGACTTAATCTGACTAACAATGTATGAATTGTGTATCTGATAGGGTGCTTTGTAGGCTTTGCCTTCAGCTTTGGGGGCAGCATTTGCTTCTTTAGGATCATCTGTCCAGCTGCTTTCCAATGTAAGTGTAGCGCCCTCAGACGTTTGATCATCCTGCTCGCTGGTTTCTGCCTGCATAATGGCATATATTTCTTCCCAGCTACCCTTTGGTTGTTTTTCTTTTTTATTATCGGATGGAATGGAAGCAGAAAAGCTTTTTTCTTCATTGCTTTGCCCAAAAAGACGAATAGGCTTGTCTGTATTTTCGACCGGGCGATAAGGCCTGGGGTTGAAGCTGACTTCCTGGTCGAAGTCAAGGGTAGGGGTAGCCTGGCCCAATGCATGCCGGACGGCCACCTTTAAGTAGTTGTACACCAGTCGTTCGTCATCAAACTTGATCTCCTGCTTAGTTGGATGTACGTTGATGTCTATTTTTTTGGGATTGACATCAATGAAAATGATATACAGAGGATAGGTGTCCTCCGGTAGTAGATTTTCATAAGCACCCATTACGGCATGGTGGAGGTAGGAGCTTTTAATGAAGCGTTTGTTGATAAAAAAGTATTGCTCTCCCCTTGTTTTGCGGGCAAATTCGGGTTTTCCGACAAAGCCTGAAATATTGAGTACATCCGTTTCTTCTCTGACCGGGATCAGTTTTTTATTGGTATTGTTCCCCAGTAGGTTGATGACGCGCTGGCGATGATTACCCGGTTGTAGGTGAAAGACTTCTGTGTTGTTATGATGGAGGGTGAAATATACGTCGGGATTGGCAATCGCAATTCGTTGAAATTCATCGATGATGTGCCGCATTTCTACGGAAGGGCTTTTTAGGAAGTTGCGCCTGGCAGGCGTGTTGAAGAAAATGTTTTTGACGGCAATACTGGTGCCGGATTGATTGAATTGACAGGGCTCCTGAGTTTTTACTTCAGATCCTTCGACGATCAGGCGTATACCCAACTCATCTATTTTCCTTCTGGTACGTAATTCTACTTGAGCAATAGCCGCAATAGATGCCATAGCCTCTCCGCGAAAGCCCATAGTGCGAATGGCATAGAGGTCGCTGGCCTTTTTTATCTTTGAAGTAGCATGACGCTCAAAGGACATGCGTGCATCCGTCTCGGACATACCGCATCCGTTATCGATCACCTGGATCAGTGTGCTCCCGGCATCTTTAACAATTAACTGAACCCGGGTACTACCCGCATCAATTGAGTTTTCTATGAGTTCTTTTACAACAGATGCCGGTCGCTGAACAACTTCTCCTGCCGCAATCTGATTGGCAATCGCATCTGGAAGCAGCTGAATGATATCAGCCATAGTCTTTGGTTGCTTTTGTAATGTTAATAATAATACTTTTTAGAGGTGCCCGTCGACTACCGCTAAAAGTATTTACTCGAATGTACTTGAGATTTCCGGTCCCAAGTCTTTTAAGAACAAATAAGTAATGAAGATCAACACTGCAATTATAAAGAAAAGAATCATATTTGACCGTCTAACCTGCGACCTTCGATACTGTTGGTTGCCTTTGAAACCCTGTCGAAACCCTCCAGAAATACGTGCCTTACTAGCTTCCACTCCTTTTTCCTGTATGTCTTTGATACGCTGCATGCGCTCATCCAATTCTTCCTTCTTTGGATCCCAGTATCTTGGCTTATAGGTGAAACGTTGATGTTTAGGGACTTTAAAAAACTTTAATAATGCCATTTTTAAAAAATTCTTTCTGTGAGGGCTCAAAGCCTGTCGGGCCAGTACTTAAAGCCTAATATATAGACTGATAATTTACGCTTTTTATTACACAAAGAAGTAAGGACTTAGGCAAAATACCTTAAAAAAAACGTATCGCGTTTTTTTTTAAGGTATTTTACTCAGCACTATGACAGCATAAAATAAAAATTAAAGATTGTGCCGAGCAATACCGGACTCCAATTGTAATCTATAAATTTGTTGTAAATTTATTTTTTTTCATAGATGCCTGAATTTACCTCTTTTGGTGTTTTGGCAACAAAACAACTTTGCCCGTATTTAGGTTGTTTATCAATTTTATTCTAATAATTTTGAGCCTCTTTTTAGCACATAAAACAAAGCCATGAGCGATATTATAAAACATGAGTGTGGTATAGCCCTGGTGCGTCTACTCAAGCCTTTGGAATATTATCAGGAGAAATATGGCAACTCTTTGTACGGCCTGCAAAAGTTGCAATTACTCATGCAAAAGCAACGCAACCGCGGACAGGACGGTGCCGGCCTGGCGACCATTAAGCTTCATTCTGATCCCGGTAGTCGGTACATCAGCCGCAAACGCAGTAATGCCCCCAATTATTTAGATGACCTTTTTGCACAGGTACAAACACATTTCGAAGATGTGCCTGATGATAAATTGGATGACCCACACTGGCTAAAGGCCAATAAACCTTACACAGGTGAATTGCTGCTGGGACATCTGCGCTACGGAACTCACGGCGATAATACCATCGAAACCTGCCACCCTTTCCTTCGGCAGAATAACTGGATCAGCCGTAATCTTATCCTGGCCGGCAACTTCAACCTGACCAATGTGGACGAACTCTTCGAAGAACTCGTTGACCTTGGCCAATATCCCAAAGAAAAATCGGATACGGTAACCGTATTGGAAAAACTAGGCCACTTTCTGGACGACGAGGTGCAGCGCCTGCATACCTGGTTTAAGCCGGATGGATACTCCAATAAAGAAATTAACAAGCTGATCTTTGACGGCCTGGATGTCCATCGAATGCTCCGACGGGCCAGCCGACGCTTCGACGGTGGATATGTCATGGCCGGACTGATCGGACATGGCGATGCTTTTGTCATGAGAGACCCCTCCGGAATTAGACCAGCCTTCTATTATCATGACGATGAAGTGGCAGTAGTTGCTTCGGAAAGACCTGCTATCCAGACCGCTTTTGATGTACATATTAGTAAGGTACACGAGCTCAAAAGAGGGCACGCACTGGTAATTAAGCACAACGGGATTATTTCAGAAGAGCCCTTTATTGAGCAGCTCGATCGCAAAGCCTGTTCTTTTGAACGCATCTATTTTTCAAGGGGCACTGATCGGGATATTTATCTCGAACGGAAAAAACTGGGCTACCAGTTAGTCGATGATGTGCTTACAGCCGTGGATTATGATTTTGAAAACACGGTTTTTTCCTTTGTACCCAATACGGCGGAGTCTGCATTTTTTGGCCTGGTAGACGGTCTGAATGATCGGCTCAATGAGATCAAAAAACAGCGGATCATGGCAATGGGTGACAAGATAGATCAAGAGCAGCTTAAGAAAATTCTTGCCTTGAAGCCCAGAGTGGAAAAGCTGGTGGTGAAAGATCTCAAACAACGTACTTTTATTGCAGATACCACTTCCAGAGGGAAGCTGGTTTCCTATGTCTATGACGTCACTTACGGTATCGTTCGAAATGATATAGATACCCTGGTATTGCTGGACGATTCGATCGTTCGGGGTACGACCCTGCGCGACAGCATTCTTCAAATTGTTTCCCGTTTGAAACCCAAACGGATTATCATTGTCTCTTCCGCTCCTCAGATTCGCTTTCCGGATTGCTACGGGATTGATATGTCGAAAATGAAGGAATTTGTGGCCTTCCGAGCACTTGTCGCTTTATTGGAAGACAACAACAAAGAATATTTACTGGAGGAAGCTTATGATCGATGCGCGGCACAGCAGCACAAGCCTAAAGAGGAGATGACGAATGAAGTAGCGGCCTTGTACAATGAATTTTCCTACGAAGAAGTATCTCAAAAGATCAGCGAAATCATCACGCCGGCGCATATCAAGCCGGAGGTAGTCGTGATCTATCAAACGATTGAAGGCCTTGGGGAGGCCTGCCCCAATAATAACGGAGACTGGTATTTTTCTGGCGACTATCCGACGCCAGGCGGAAATAGGGTCGTTAACAGGGCTTTTATGAATTACATGGAGAAAAAAGATGTAAGGGCCTACTAAATAAATATGAACCATCCCCTGTTTTTTATAAGAGGTCTGGGAAAATAGACTACTCAGCTAAGTGTTGATTTTCAATCAGTTGTTCGTTGCTCGTTTAATAGCGAAAAACGAGCAACGGGCAACTGACAACAAAATCTAAAAAATTAAAACTATCGTATTATAGATCGTGTCGAAAATTCGGGATGGCACATTTTTATAAGTGATATTATGAAAAAAACGCTACTAGTACTTTTCTGGATTGGTTTAATAAACTTCAATCTTATGGGGCAGGAGAAAAAGCTTATGTCGGTAGAAGATGTCGCTGAAATCAAAACGATCAACCCTACTGCTACCATTTCCTACGGTGAGAATGAGTTCCAGTATGGCGATCTTCGAGTACCAGCTACTAAGGGACCTCATCCCGTCATTGTGATCATCCATGGGGGGTGTTGGCTTTCGCAGTTTGACCTTCACCTGATGGATGCCATGGCCAGTGAACTAACCCAAAAAGGCTTCGCGACCTGGAACCTGGAATACCGCCGGGTGGGAAACGTGGGCGGTGGCTGGCCCAATACATTTTTGGACGTAGCAAAGGGCGTTAACCATCTTCGCGAACTGGCAGGTGAATACAATCTCAACCTTCGTCGAGTGGTCGTGACCGGTCATTCTGCCGGCGGGCATTTGGCCCTCTGGTTAGCTCACCGAAACAGAATTCCTGAAAGCTCCGCTATTTATGATCCCGACCCACTACCCATTTCCGGTGTTGTGAGCCTGGCAGGAATTGTGGATCTGAGGACTTATCTGGATCGCAGCGGGAACAGTTGCGGAGAAAGTGTAGATGAGTTAATGGGAGGCTTACCCGAAAACCTACCACAAAGATACGACCAAGGCTCTCCCTTTAACCTAAGCCCCTCCGGCTTGCCCATTGTACTCGTTACCGGCAAACGAGATGGCATTGTTCCGCTAAAACATGTTAACCCCTATTTTCAAAGAGCTAAAGCATCTGGTGAAGATATTGAGTCGATCGAGATAGAAAATGCCGGGCATTTTGAGGTGATCTCTCCCGGCAGTGTAGCCTGGCCGCCTATCGAAAAAAGCTTGATCCAGTTGTCGAAAAAGAAGATAAAAAAGCGATTGCTGAAGGCTACTAAATTAGATAATAACGAGTGAAATAGGAGCTGTCTCATCCGCCTGAGTGAGGCGGACCAGACAGCTCCATATAGTTTTTTTAGGAGATGCCCGTACGGGCACCTCCTAAAAAAACTATATGGAGCTGTTGAAAAAAACTAAGCCGGCCGGCCGGCGGGTTTCAACAGCTTCCTTCACAACACCATATTAACTATCATGCGAAACTCTTTTTTTCTGGTTCTCCTATGGATTCCCAACATGCTTTTTAACCAAACCAATATCCCTTCCGAAATCAGTGATCCAGCCGTTGTAGAGATTAATAAACTGCCGCCCCATGTGGCAACTTTTCCATATGCGACTATGGAAAGTGCTCGTGTTATGTCGGCATCAACTTCTCAGTGGCATCGATCTTTAAACGGGCAATGGAAGTTTCAGTGGACCCGCAAGCCGGCTGAAAGGCCGTTGGATTTTCACAAAGAAAATTTTGACGATAGTAGGTGGACCAACTTTCCGGTGCCGGCTAACTGGGAGGTCAACGGCTACGGCATCCCTATTTATGTGAATCATCCGTATGAGTTTACAAAAGAGCCTAATCCGCCGCATGTACCTACCGACTACAATCCGGTTGGTTCTTATCGAAAAACTTTTGATTTGCCGAGTGACTGGCTGGACCGCCGGGTGATTATCCACCTTGGGGCTGTCAAATCGGCTTTTTTTATTTGGGTGAACGGCCAAAAAGTTGGCTATAGCCAGGGAAGTAAACTGCCTGCCGAGTTTGATATAACTGATTTTGTAAGGGCGGGAGAAAATACCCTGGCCCTGGAAGTGTACCGCTGGAGCGACGGTTCTTACCTGGAGTGCCAGGATTTTTGGCGTATTAGCGGCATTGAACGAGACGTTTATTTATACGCCACTCCCAAATTGCACCTGTTCGATTTTTTTGCCAAAAGCCTGCTCACCAATGATTATAAAGACGGCCTCCTGAATCTGGCTGAAATTACTTTTCAAAATTATACCGGAGCCTTGGTAAAGGATCATGAATTAGAGATCGCTCTTTTTGATCCGGAAGGGAATCCGGTTTTTTCCGAAAAAAAAGAGATCCGTTTTGAGGGGGAAAAGTGGACGACTTCTTTTTCTAAAACCATTCCTGAGGTGTTATCCTGGACAGCAGAGACGCCTCGTTTGTACAGCCTCTTTTTTACACTAAAAAAACCGAATGGGGAAGTACTGGAAGTGATCAGTGAAAAAATAGGTTTTCGAACAGTAGAAATGAAAAACGGCCAATTGCTCGTCAATGGTCGCCCTATTTATATCAAAGGCGTTAATCGACACGAACATGAGCCTGCAACCGGGCATGTGGTCACGATGGAAATGATGGAAAAGGATATTCTTCGGATGAAAGAGTTAAACATCAATGCCGTGCGTACGAGCCACTACCCCAATGATCCGCGCTGGTATGAATTGTGTGACAAATATGGCTTGTACGTGGTGGATGAGGCGAATATTGAGTCGCATGGCATGTATTATCATCTCGCTACTACTTTGGGTAACAATCGGGATTTTCGGGAAGCTCATCTTCAGCGGATCAAGCGGATGGTGGAACGGGATAAGAATCATCCGAGCATCATTTTGTGGTCGATGGGGAATGAAGCCGGGAATGGAGTGAATTTTTACGCGGCTTACGAGTGGATGCGGGAGCGGGATGACACGCGCTTTGTGCAATACGAAAGAGCCGTAGTCGGCTGGGGAAAAAATGCGCGCTTCGAGTGGAATTCGGATGTGCTCTGCCCCATGTACCATTGGACGGATGCGCTGGAGGAGATGTCGGAGGCGCAGCCTGACCGGCCCGTCATCCTTTGCGAATATGCTCACGCGATGGGCAACAGCATCGGTAATTTTCAGGAATACTGGGATGCTTTTTATCAACATCCCCGAATGCAAGGCGGTTTTATCTGGGATTGGGTGGACCAGGGCTTGTATAAAAAATTGCCGGATGGGAATACCATTTATGCCTACGGAGGGGATTATGGGCCGGCCGGTACTCCCAGCGACAACAACTTCCTCATCAACGGTGTCATTCGACCCGACAGAAGTCTTAACCCGCATGCTCATGAGGTGAAAAAGGTGTATCAGTATGTTAATACTCGCTTAATTGACCCTAAAAAAGGCATTGTTGAAGTATATAACCGTTATGATTTTATTGATTTGTCTCATGTATACCTGAAATGGGCCATCCAAAAAGACGGAGCGATCATTCGGGAAGGCCGGATGGATGATCTCGATATCCCGGCCCAAGGCAAACAGGATATATCTCTTAGCAACTATAAAATAGACGTAAGCGGTGGTGAGGAGTTTTACCTGAATGTTTCCTATCATTTGAAAAAAGGCCAAGATCCGCTGGCTGCAGATTATCAGCTAGCGTATGATCAAATGCATGTAGGTGGGCGTTTTGCTCCCGACTTGCAGGCGGATGCTGACGCACCCATGCCGGTCCTGGAAAGAGGAGGAGATATGATTACCATTAATGGGAAAGGATTTTCGCTTCAATTTTCTCAATCTTTAGGGCAGATTACCTCCTATAGATATAAGGAGGTGGAATATTTTCAATCCGGCCCTCAGCCCAATTTCTGGCGTGCTCCTACAGACAACGATTACGGAGCCAGGCTTCAGGAAAAACTAATAGCCTGGAAAGAACCCTACTATGCTCCTCCTAAAGTTAGTGTGCATCAGCACAAAGACGGTCTGAATGTAAAGGTAAGCAGGCCTCTGTTTCACGAAGATGCTGTACAGACGCTTGAATACTTCGTATACAAAGACGGCCGGATCAAGGTCACCAATGAGTTGGAAGCGATCAGGGGGGAGCATCCAATGCTGTTTAAATTCGGTATGGAGATGGCTTTGCCTAAGTCTTTTGATCAACTGGAGTGGTACGGCTGCGGCCCATTCGAGTCCTATGCTGACCGGAAAACGGCTGCTTTGGTCGGGCATTACAAAAGCACCGTCAAGGAGCAATTCCATCCCTACATCCGCCCACAAGAAACCGGCAACAAGACGGACGTACGCTGGCTGCGGATCAGCCGTCCGGATGGGCGCGGCTTCCTGATCAGCGGCCCGCAATTGCTTAATTTCTCGGCCTTACATTATCACCGCGACGATCTCGATTCCGGTCCTTCTAAAAAGCAGGCCCATGGTGGTCAGCTTAAAGAAAGGAATGGCACTTTCCTCAACATTGACCTGGCGCAGATGGGAGTTGGAGGGAATGATAGTTGGGGGGCATTGCCTTTGGAAAAATATCGACTTCCTTATCAGACTTATCGGTACGAGTTCTGGTTAATCCCAGAGTAATTCAGTGGTTTCAGCGTTGTTCAGTGTCTTCAATTTCGGTGTTTCCAGTGTCCAGCACGCCCTGTCAAAGACCGGACAAAAACGGACATTATCGGACAAAAGCGGACATTGGTTTGGGTGGAGAAGAGAAAAAGGCTAATTTCGAAGAGCGAGAAAAAATTTGCTAGTGACCTGGTGACTCGCAGTCACCAGGTCACTAGCACCCATTTTTCACTACCAGATTATTAGAGTGCACTCCAATTATGAAATGGTTTCTCAGTTCCCTTTTGGCTATAAGTATACTGGGCTTGCTGACAGCTCCCCGAGAAAAGCCTTATGCCAAGATGGAAGAGATCTGTGACAATGCCTTAGATGATGATATGGACGGCCTGATCGACCTGAATGATCCGGATTGCGATTGTCCCCTTTACGAACCCAGCTCCCTCATTCCTAATCCCTCTTTTGAAGAGCAAGAGTGCTGTCCAAATACGCGGAGCAGACTGGACTGTGCCACTGGGTGGATACAAGCATCCGAAGCAACTACTGATTTCCTCCATACCTGCGATTGGATGGGCTGGTCAGGCCTGGAACCACCTCTTCCGTTCCCCGACGGAGAGGGCGTAGCCGGGTTCCGGAACGGCCGATTCAGTGGACAGGATGCTCAGACCAATTGGAAAGAATACATGGGGGCCTGCTTATTGAGCCCTCTGAAAGCGCGGAACACCTATCGCTTTGAATTCTATATCGGATATACTTACGAAAATAATTCTCCTACTACGCAACTAGTCTTTTTTGGCGCATATAGCTGTGATAGCCTGCCATTTGGACTAAACAACCCGAACCATGGCTGTCCGACCAATGGAAATGGGAAAGGCTGGGTAGCGCTCGATTCCGTTGAAATTGGCGGAGTGGAAAGTTGGGAAATAAAATCCGTTACACTGTATCCCCGGGAAGATATTCATGCCATCGCCATCGGGCCCAGTTGTCCGCCATTTTATACGGAATATGAAACCTATTATTTTCTGGACAAGCTGGTATTGGCCGATGAAATTGAATTTCAGTATAAGATTAATGCCTCCGGATCTCCCTGTGGAGACGATTATACGCTGAGCGTACCGCCTATTTTTTCTACCGATTATCAATGGTATAAGAATGGGATCGCTCTTGTAGGCGAAACCGGTAACGAGTTAAAGGTTCAGTACGGAGAAGGGGATTACGTAGTGAGAATTGACGGCGACGGCTCCTGTCAGGTGACGCCCCCTTTTATTTTTAGGTACCCAAGCACTTTTGAATACCCCAATGTTACTATCTGCGAAAATGAAAGTTACCAGCTTGGTGATCGGGAGTTGACTGAGCCAGGTGTGTATACTGAAGTGCTCACTGCGTCCAATGGATGTGATAGTACGGTTGTTTTGGAATTAAGAGTCCAGGGTGTTTCTCCTGATACGATCCAAGCCAGTATATTTGATGGAGAGGCCTACCAGTTAGGGCCGTTTACTTATGATCAGCCGGGTGAATATGAAGCCAACTTTCAATCAGTATTCGGCTGTGATAGTACCGTCTTTTTGCAGTTGAATTTTTTAGAAGTTTATGCACCCAATGCCTTTTCTCCGAACAATGACGGCATTAATGACTTTTTCAATATCCAAGGCGGAGGCGAACTAGAAAGCATTATCCGACTCGAGGTTTTTGATCGCTGGGGAAATATGATATACAGAGGAGAAGGTCTTTCTCCGGGTTTAAATGAAGGATGGAACGGGCGGGTGAATGGAGAACCGGCCGGTGTAGGTGTGTATGTTTACCATGCCCGTTTACAGTTGACGGATGGGACGGAGAAAAAACTGAATGGGTCTTTTTTGTTAATTAAATAGGCTATGGCCGTTCGGCCATAGCCTATTTAATATTTAGAGTTGAGCTGCCAATCTGGCTCCTTGATCAATGGCCCGCTTGGCGTCTAACTCGCGAGCTTCATCAGAGCCTCCCACCAGATGTACACTCATACCTGCTTTTTCCAGAGGTTCCATTAAATCTCGTAAGGGCTCCTGGCCGGCGCAGATGACCACATTATCGACAGGCAAGACTCTTTTTTCATCATTCACACTAAAGTGCAAGC
>JAUIKE010000247.1 GCA_030430845.1 Bacteroidia bacterium
ACTCACAATCGTCTCCTTCCATACTCATCGTGCGACTCACATTGACTGTACCGCAATCGTCTTCATACAAAGCCGCGATCTCGGCCGTACTCGGACCATCCGGTGCGTTGGCTTTACAATCGTCTATGTTTTCTATATCTTCAGGAAGGCTCGCTTCCGGTAACAGCGTCGGTGCATCACTATCGCCGCCGCTGTAGGTTACGCTTGGTTTGGGCAACACCTCATTACCACAATCATCTGTGATCGTGTATTCGTAGGTTACCTGCCACTCACAATCGTCTCCTTCCATACTCATCGTGCGACTCACATTGACTGTGCCGCAATCGTCTTCGTACAAGGCGGCGATCTCGGCCGTACTCGGTCCGTCCGGTGCATTTTCTTGACAATCGTCTATGTTTTCTACATCTTCAGGAAGGCTCGCTTCCGGTAACAGCGTCGGTGCATCACTATCGCCGCCGCTGTAGGTTACGCTTGGTTTGGGCAACACCTCATTACCACAATCATCTGTGATCGTGTATTCATAAGTTACACTCCATTTACAATCATCTCCACTCATGCTCATCGTGCGGTTCACATTGACTGTGCCGCAATCGTCTTCGTACAAAGCCGCGATCTCGGCCGTACTCGGTCCGTCCGGTGCGTTGGCCTTGCAGTCATTAATTTCATCCTGACCTTGAGGAATGCTTGCATCTGGAATTAATGTTGGTGCGCTGTTATCGGTAATTGAAATTGTCTGAACACACTCATCAGAATCTCCATTTGCATCAGTAGCCGTCCAGGTGCGCTCCACAACAAAATCTCCACTGCACTCACCCTGAATGATATTATCTGAAAAGGAAATAATAACTTCTCCGCAACCTCCTTCTGAGGAAGCAGAACCACCGGAGGTAGCCGGATCATTCAAATCGAACAATGTACAATCAACAGAGATGTCGGCCGGACAGGAAATAACTGGTGCCTGGCAACAGGCAGGTACGCTTACCGATTTTGTTTCTGAGTCCGTTATCCCATTTACATCTACCACTGTGAGCGTAACCATGAAGGGGCCTTCTGAAGAATAGGCATGAGAAGGAAAGACTTCGTTGCTTGTAGGGCTACCATCTCCAAAATCCCAGGTGTAGGAATAAGGCTTTTCGCCTCCTGAAGTGGTGCTAGTAAAGTTCAGAGTTGCAAAAGCCTGGTCCTGTTCACATTCCCCTTCAAAAGAAAAATTTGTCACAAGAGGTGCCAATACTTCTATCGGCTCAAATTTTTGGCATTTGGATTTTATGGTCGGGCAGGTGTTACAGGCATCCGGATTGTCTCCGCCATCCTGGACATCCCATGAAAAGATGGCATCAATGATGTCCAGGCTGTCTCCGCAAGCCCATTTTATTTCTGTAACCTGAATGATTTGGACACCATCGTTTTTCCCATAATCACCTAAACATAAATCAAAGGACCTGTCAAATTCTCCATTTATATAAATGTCTCCGGCAGCATTGATATCGTAACGATTGGTCGCATTTACTTCAAATTCGAAGTAAATATAAACCCCCATCACGGAATCCCCTGGGTTACAGGGGAAATTAGGATCCAGGGGGTCGGCATTTTCATCTCCCAGATAAAAAGTCACGTTTTTTATATCATTTGCCGTACAATTTACATCTGGGCAAGGATCCAATCGCTCCACAGCCGGCTGTGCTTTCTTTTTGACCTTATCCGGTCTTTGGCCGATTAAATCATTGGTAAAGAGGTTAAAAAGCAGGAATAATGAAAAGAGGTAAAAAAACCTGGAGTTTGTGTAATTAAAGAGTGTATTCATTTTTTTCATGTCACCAATTTGTTAGAAGTTAGTAGTTGGGAAATACTCTATTCATTGAGCCAGATCCAATAGATCACAGCAATTTTCAAGCCAAAAGCAGAGGAACCTTCGATTTTGGGAGCTAGGTATCGTGAGGTGGGGGGAATATTAGCAGGTTTAAATTAAAATAAAAGCTTATGAATTCCAAATAAAATCAAAGGGTTCTCTCCCAATAATTTTATGCAAATAAAGCTTAGAAAAGCAACCTATATAAAAATACTATTTTCAGGAGATTTTTTTGACAAAAACAAATTCTCTTCAATTTAATTTTTTTAAGCCTTCCACAGTATTAGCGCTTATTTTATAGGTGAAAAAAAATATATTTAAAAAAAATCATTGTTTATGTAACCATATAATTATTTAGCCGTAAATTCAAACTAAATTTTAGTAAACTACCAACTTTGTATTTACTATTTTTTTTTTCAAATGAGCAAAATCTCATTTGAAAGCATTAATCATTTCCTCCCCCTCCCTCTTTATCAACACCCCTCATTAATTCCAAAAACAAAACTTGCTATGACATGGTGAGGCTTTAAGTCGCTTTGTCACATGGCAATATTTTTCTTTCTCGTTAACCTGAGAATAATATGGATATGTATTGCACTAATGACATGATTAGTAGCGAACTGAGGTATGTGCAATTCAATAATCGAAAATAGCAAATCATAATTATAAAGCTGTGGTTTTGCCTTTCACCATTTGTGATGAATTCGGAGATAAGCCCTTTCGACTTATCAAAGGCGGAGCCTTACATTTTTTAAAACCATGAAAAATCTATCTACCTCTATTATCATCCCTGTCCACAATGGGCAAGACAAACAAATCCTTAAGGCGAGTCTGCACTCAATCCTCCATTTGAAACCCGCCCCGAAGGAAGTCATTTTGGTAACGGATGGGAAAAAATTCCCTTTACCAGAACTCCATGGGATTTCTAAAATCGTCAATATCGAGACGGGGGTCCAATCCGGGCCGGCAGTAGCCCGAAACCTGGGAGCACAACATGCCTCTGGTGACATTCTATTATTTATTGATTCCGATATTGTGGTTCCTCCACACCTTGCAGAGATGGTTCAGTATGAGTTCCAGAAAAGCCAGAAAATAGATGCCCTTTTCGGGTCGTACGACACGGAACCTCACATGCCTGATTTTTTGTCACAGTATCGCAATTTGCTCCATCATTATGTACATCAAACCAGTAGCGAAGAAGCTTTCACTTTCTGGTCGGGTTGCGGCGCAGTGAGGAAAGAAGTATTCTTCGGAGTCGGGGGTTTTGACGGAGAACGCTTTCCAGAGCCTTCTATTGAGGATATCGAACTGGGATATCGTTTGATAAAGGCCGACTATACAATTCGTTTGTGTAAAGACATGCAGGTAAAACACCTGAAGAAATGGGAAGCCTATTCAATGGTTAAAGTTGATTTTTTCAAAAGAGCCTTGCCTTGGACAGAATTGTTGCTTGAGCAGAATCAAATGTCCAATGACATGAATCTAAAAACCAGTAACCGGCTGAGCGTGGCCATCATATTCCTTCTTATCGCTAGTTGGTTTTTGAGTTTCTGGAATCCTTATCTAATCATTTTTTCATCCCCTCTAATTTTCTTTTTCATTGTACTCAATTATGATCTATATAGATTTTTCTATAAGAAAAAAGGTCTGTGGTTTACTTTAAAAGTAATACCGTGGCACAGTGTTTTTTATTTACTCAGTGGGTTGGCATTTTCTTTCGGCCTTGCTAACCATTACCTAATCAGAACCTATGGAAAATAACAGAACCGTAATTATTGGAGCAGGACCGGCAGGACTAACCGCAGCTTACGAGCTTAAAAAATTTGGAAAGGACAGTGTTATTCTCGAAGCAGACACCCAAGTTGGAGGCATTTCCAAAACAGTCTGTTACGAGGGCAACCGTTTTGACATCGGCGGGCATCGCTTTTTCTCCAAAGTACCGTACATCAATCAGGTGTGGGATGAAATTTTAGAAGAAGAATTTTTGACCCGTGATCGACTGTCAAGAATTCTTTACAACAAGCATTTCTTTGATTATCCATTAAAACCGGTGAATGCGCTTCTTGGCCTGGGCCTTGTGGATGCAGCCAGTGTTATTTTGAGTTATGGCAAAACCAAGTTTTTAACATGGCCCAAAAAGCCCGACGAAAATTTTGAGCAATGGGTAATCAATCGCTTTGGATACAAACTCTATGAGATATTTTTCAAAACCTATACCGAAAAAGTATGGGGAATACCCTGTAAAAGTATTTCAGCAGATTGGGCCAGCCAGCGGATCAAAAACTTTTCATTAGGGGAAGCTATAAAAAATGCCTTCGTCAATTCAGGAAAAAATAAAGATGGAGAAATCATTACGACCATTATCAACCAATTCAAATATCCCCGCTTAGGCCCGGGAATGATGTGGGAACATTGTCAAGGCTTCCTTGAAAGAGAAGGATCTCCTACCCTTCTCCAAAATCGGGTAACGCAAATCCGACATAAAAATGGGGAGGTATTTGAAGTCAGTGCTAAAGACGCTCAAGGCAACCCAACTCATTTTTCAGGAGATCAGTTTATCTCCAGTATGCCGCTGCGTGAAATGATATTATCTCTGGACCCTCTTCCGCCTAACAAAGTAGTTGAGGCCGCAAAAAAACTGAGATATCGCGATTACTTCACCGTTGTCCTGTTGGTTGACCGCAAAGATGTTTTCCCAGATAATTGGATTTACATACATACTCCACAGGTCAAATTGGGCCGGATACAGAACTACAAAAACTGGAGTGAAGACATGGTCAAAGATACCAGGCTAACCACTCTCGGTTTAGAATACTTCCTTTGGGAAAAAGACGAGGAGTGGAATTGGCCCAACCAACGATTAATTGACCTGGGTATTAAAGAATGCATTGAGATCGGAATCATCCAACCCAATGAAGTTTTAGACGGCACGATTGTACGTATGAAAAAAGCTTACCCGGTATATGATATGGATTATGCCCAAAATCTGGAAATCATCAAAAGGTATCTTGCCGGCTTTAAAAACTTGCAAACCATCGGCAGAAACGGCCTGCATCGATATAATAATCAGGATCATTCCATGCTGACTGGAATTTATGCCGCCAGAAACATTTTTGGTAATAAGCATAACGTTTGGTCTGTGAATACCGAAATGGATTACCACGAAAAAGGTGAACTAAAAGGAGGATTGTCAAAAGATAGAATGATTCCAATGCCTACGAGGTAAATAACTACCCAGGCTCGATACCGAAATTACAATAATGAGTACAAAACGACTAGTCATTAAAGCCGGGAAAACCGAAGGGCAATATTGGAGAGACCTTTGGCATTTCAAAGAATTATTTTATTTCCTGGCGTGGCGTGATTTATTAGTCCGATACAAGCAAACCGTCATTGGAGTAAGCTGGGCCCTGATCCGCCCATTCATTACCATGATTGTACTTACAATAGTGTTTGGGATGCTGGCCAAACTGGATTCGGGGGACATTCCTTACCCCATCCTGGTGTTTGCAGGCTTGCTTCCCTGGCAATTTTTCTCCAATGCTTTGTCGGAATCCAGTAATAGCCTGATCCTGAACACCAATTTGGTGTCCAAAGTTTATTTCCCGCGGATCATTGTACCGACCAGCTCGATCATTGTCAGTTTTGCCGACTTTTTGATCTCTGCCTTGCTGTTAGCAGGTATTATGATCTGGTATAATTACGTTCCTGACTGGCGCATATTCACCCTGCCGCTTTTCATTGGAGTTGCCTTTCTGGCAGCCATGGGGGGTGGATTGTGGCTGGCTGCTTTGAACGTCAAATATCGGGACTTTAGATACATTGTTCCTTTCATCGTTCAATTCGGACTGTACATTTCCCCAGTGGGGTTTAGCAGCGGAGTCGTTCCTGATGAATGGCGCTTGCTTTACTCTCTTAACCCGATGGTAGGTGTCATTGACGGTTTTCGCTGGGCCATATTAGGTGGAGAAAGCCAGATTTACTGGCCGGGATTTATGATCTCTATGGTGTTACTTTCCGTCTTGTTCATTAGCGGAGTACGATATTTCCGTAAAATGGAGCGCACTTTTGCAGATATTATTTAATAAGTACTGAAATCATGGCTGAGCCGATTATTACGGTAAACAACATTGGAAAAAAATATATACTAGGAAAAAAAAGCGAGTCCGGAGCTATCAAAGGCGGTTTTCCAACCTTACGCGATCGTATTACAGATGGCGCCAATTGGTTGAAAAATAAAACTATATCTACCTTAAGTGGTAAAAAGATAGTGAAACCTACCTACAAGGAGTTCTGGGCACTAAAAGACGTATCCTTTGAGGTCCATCCTGGGGAGATTATCGGAATTGTTGGCCGGAATGGGGCCGGCAAATCCACGCTGCTTAAATTATTGAGCAGAATTACCGAACCCACTACCGGAGAAATTATCCTGAATGGAAGAGTGGCAAGCTTGCTGGAAGTAGGTACGGGCTTTCATCCGGAATTAAGCGGTAGGGAAAACATTTTCCTGAACGGGGCCATCCTCGGAATGAGCAGATCCGAAATCAAAAAAAAGTTTGATGAGATCGTCGCCTTTTCAGAAGTGGAAAAATTTCTGGATACGCCGGTAAAACGGTATTCTTCAGGAATGTACGTAAGGTTAGCTTTTGCTGTAGCGGCCCATTTAGAACCGGACATTCTCGTAGTGGACGAAGTGCTGGCAGTGGGAGATATTGCTTTTCAGAAAAAGTGCCTGGGGAAAATGGATGAAGTAGCCAAACAGGAAGGAAGAACCGTACTTTTTGTCAGTCACAATATGGAAACTGTCCAGTCCCTTTGTCAAAAAGCCTATTTGCTTGAAGCAGGAAAGATCAAAGAAGTGGGGGCACCACCTGCTGTCATTTCGGCTTATTTAAGGTCATTAGAATCCTTAATGAATACCTATCAAGGGAAGCTGGCTCAACGGGAAGATCGCTCAGGTGAAGGTACCTCCAGAATTATCGCTGCCAAAGTGGAAGATGCAGATGGGCGAAAAGTCATCCAGGCTGATAGCCGACTTAGGATTACCATAGATTATCAAGGCAAAAATAAAATCCTCCATCCTCAATTTTCGGCTACCATATATGACTATAATAAAGGAATAGGCATCATTTCTCTGCACAGCGAAATGACAGGAGGCCTCGCTCAGGTTTTTCCTGAGAAAGGTCGACTCATTTGTATAACGGAGCCGATTAATATCACTCCGGGCCGTTGTTACATCAACCTAACCTTATTAAAAAGTGGTACGGTAATCGACTATTTGCAACATGCTATTTACTTCGATGTCGAAGCCAGTGATTTTTACGGAACCGGAAAACTGCAAGACAGGGACTGGGTGATGTGCCTGCGTCAACATAAATGGTTATTAGAAACCACAGAGAAAATTGATGCAAAACAAGCTTACTAAAATTCCTTTGGAAGAAATCAGCTTTAACAGCCTTTCTTTTTCAGATCCCGGCGGAAGACTTTTCAGCTGGAATAATGGTCTTTATCGAGCTATTGCCCCGGAACAATCTGAGTTTTATCGTGAATTATGTCAAAAAAACATTATTCAAACACTAATTGATCAAAAAAAATTAGTGGATACTACTGTCACTGATCTGAAAACAGACCATTATGACCTGGTTCTTCAGCATCAAAAAATCTCCTTTGTTTCCTACCCGCATGAATGGTGCGATACCATGCTAAAGGATGCGGCTTTACTTCATCTCGACTTGTGCCTGGCATTAGATGAATATGAACTAACAACGGATGACGCCCTTCCCTTCAACATTCTTTTTGACGGATGCAAAGCAGTTTTTGTGGATTTTACTTCGATCATCCCTTTATCTAAAACGGAAGTTTCGGTTCACTGGAATTTTTCAGGGCAATTTCATCAACTATTCATACATCCTCTTCAGACAATGGCTTGTGGGTACAGCCATATAGCTCGTAGTTTATTAAAAGAATATGATCGGGGGATATCCGCAGAGGAGGTCCAGGCTTTTATCAGTCAGGCTCAGAATAAAAGAAAAAATCAAAAATTTCCGGCCAGATTTTGGAATTCAACGGCAGCCAAAGGGATCAATCATAGGATTAAAGGTTTTGTGAAATCAATGAAGGGACGAAGTTTGGATGACTCTACTGCCCGCCGACTTTTTTTAGAAGAACTGAGGGAAAAAGTTGAAGAAGTGGATTGCTCGAAAAGCACCCATACCCTTATCATCCCGAATGAAAAAGATTACGTACCACAGCTGCAAATATTGGAGAAATTACTGGTAGATCTACGACCTGAATCCATTCTCAATTTAAGCTTCGGAGACGCCGGCATTTTGTACACTCAATTAGCCCTTTTATATGCACAAAATGTAGTTTCAATTCATTCAGATGAAAAGCAGGTAAGAGCACTTTATTCTCAAGGGAAGAATCAAGACAAGTCTGTGTTGCCTATTCTAATCGACATTACTCTCCCAGGCAGTAATTTCACCAACGACTGGTTTAAATCTGCCTATGATCGATTTCAATGCGACTTAGTCCTGGCCATAGATGTTGTGGAAAGATTAGTGTTTCAAGAACAATTCCGATTTGATCTAATTGTACATCAATTAGCCGGCTTTTCCAAAAAGAGTTTAATACTAAACTTCAAACCCAAAGAAGATCCTTATTTAAAAAGTGCCACTACAGGACAAAGGTTTGGTTTATCCTGGTACAATGAAAGTAACCTGATCAGAATGTTAGAAGAAAAGTTTTCTCAGGTAAGGATTATTTACCGGGACATTCAATCCTACACCTGGATATTATGTCAGCAGTAAATTCGTGCAGGCCAACCTCTCTCCCCCCCCGGACATGGAATTAAATGCGTTCATATCGCTTATTTTTTCAGGAAGACCTACCTTCCGGAGGAGGGGTCTAAACTCTTGGGGATTGCAATTTTCAGTATGTACTATATCAGGTTATGTCAACAAAAGATCAATGAACATATCATAAGCACCCGGACAGATTTAATTTAACTACGATGAAAATCGCTTTTTTAAGCTATGAATATCCTCCTGAGACCAGCTGTGGGGGCGTAGCCACCTATACTTATCAGGCGGCCAAAATGATGGCAAAAAGAGGACATCAGGTGGAAGTATTTGCAGGTAGTGAGATACGCAGCTGGAAAAACATGGAGAATGACGTCCTGGTTCACCGACTACTTGGCAAGGACAATGATGTTTTTTACAAACGCATTGCCCATTTATTGGCTCAAAGAAATAAGGAAGTTGACTTTGATGTAGTTGAAGCCCCAGAGTTAGATGCAGAAGCCAGATACCTTAGTCAATTTTTGCCAAATACACCTTTGGTTATTAAGCTTCATAGTGGTAATTTGCTTTTGTGGGAATGCAATCACAAAAACACATCAGTACCAATTTCTTCAATTGATAAGATCAGCTGGTACGTAAAGGCTCGAATCAAGGGATATCCTGTTTTTTGGAAAAAAAGGCAGTTTGAAGTCCCATTAAAGATCAAGGAATTAGACCAGCTAGAAGGCTTAATTGCGCACCGGGCTGATCATATTACGGCTCCTTCCAGAGCAATCATTCATAAAATGATCCACAGATGGGGCCTGGATATCAACAATATTTCACAAATTCCCAACCCCTATATTCCATCTCCTGAACTTTTGGCCATCCCGGCAGATTCGGTTTCCAATACCATCACTTTTATCGGAAGGTTTTCGATCAATAAGGGCCTGCTCGATTTGGCACTGGCGATCCCTTTAGTTTTGCGCCTACACCCACAGGTGAAATTCAGATTTGTAGGAGGTAGCCGGCAGAGTATTCTTGGAGACCTAAGGAATTATTTGGAACATTTTTTACTCCATCCGTATAAGAAATCAGTGGAGTTCACCGGGCCGGTAGACTTGGATAAAATCCCTGAAATTTTGGCGAATACGGATATTTGCGTCATTCCCAGCCATTGGGATAATTTCCCAGGCGTTTGCCTGGAAGCTATGGCCGCCGCCAGGGGCATCATAGGAACGGAATCTGGCGGAATGACAGAAATGTTGGACAATGGAGCGTGCGGCACCTTAATTCCTCCAATGCAACCTCAAAAATTAGCAGATGCAATGGTGTCCTTATTGTCCGATGTACCAAGAAGAATCGATATGGGTAAAAAAGCCCGTGAAAAAGTACTCAGTACTTACAACTTAGAACAAATAGGTTCCTTACAGGAAAAAGTTTACCAAAAAGTGATCACTCAAAAAAATCAAATTCCAAAGCCAATCTAATGCTATCAACATCAGCCATGGTTTCAGTTAAAAAAGTGGATGCTTCTATGTTTGAAGAAGTGTATCCACTCATCCAGGAATTTGACCGGGCACAGCTTTCTAAAACAAGCTGGGAAAACATTTTTTCCACCCAATGGGAAAAAGAAGAAGATTATTGTGGGTATGCCCTTATGGATGGGAATAAGGTCGTCGGTTTTCTGGGACTTATTTTTAGTCAAAGGCTCCTTAAAGGTAAAATTGAAAAGTTCTGCAATCTGCATACCTGGTTTGTCAAAAAAGAATACAGAGCCTACAGCATGTATTTGATGATGCCGGTTGTTCGGATGAAAAATTATACGGTTACTGATCTCAGCAGTACGGGTAAAGTTTATGAGATCATTCAAAAATTAGGGTTTTCAGATTTAGAAACCAAAATACGTATCATTCTTCCGCTTAACCGCTTTTCGAATAAAATGAAAAATGGAAAAGTCCATTTCCTTCATGAAGGACCTCAAATACTTGCACAACTCAATGAACAGGAAAAAAAGATATTCAGGGATCATCAGGCCTACCCCTGCCATCATTTATTGATAAAAAGCGATATGGGGTCTTGTTATATCGTCTACTCCACTCCGGAAGATGCGAATATCCCCTGTGCCTACATTCAATATTTGAGCAATCGAGACTTTTTTATTCAAAATAGCCAGGCAATATGCCAGATGATAGCCCAAAAAAGTACCAGTAAATTGGTCTTGATTGATCAGCGGATGGTCGGAAAGGCTCGGATCCCCTTCAGTGTTGTATCTCCATTTAATTTGACCAGGCTTTACAAATCATCCAGGCTAAGG
>JAUIKE010000248.1 GCA_030430845.1 Bacteroidia bacterium
GAAGTGGTGGAACCACCCAAAATGAAAGCACCGCTGAAGTCTGTGAAGTAGGGATGTTGGATAGCTAATACAAATTTTGAGACAGTGGTATTTATTGGGGTGTGTTTTTGGCACGCAGATACCGCAGATTAGGCAGATGAAGAAATATGTACAATTGGCGAAATCTGCATGCCACCCACGCAACTAAAATTACCGGAACCCGGAACTCTGAACCTTGAACTCTGAACTAAAAAAATGAACACGAAAAAATTATATCTCTTCCTCCTTATTCTTTTTACCCTCCACACTGCCTTTTCTCAGGAAGTGGACAGTGCAAAGGTGCTCAGCCTGGATGCTATACAAGTCTGGATCGGCGAATCACATCCGCTGGCCAGGGTAGCTTCTTTGGAAATTGACAGGGCCGAAGCTGAATTATTGGAGAGTAGAGGCTTGTTTGATCCTAAGCTTTACGCCGATTGGGAACAGAAGTACTTCAACAACAAAGATTATTTTGCCATTGGGGAAGGAGGACTAAAGATCCCTACACAGTTTGGGGTGGAATTTAAGGCTACTTATCAGCAAACCAGGGGGCTATATTTGAACCCTATGCTTAACCTACCCCAAAACGGGCAGCTCAACCTGGGCGTAAGTGTGAATGCCTTGCAAGGATTGCGTATGGATGCAGCCAGAAGTCAAAAACAGCAAGCCGAGATCGAATTAATCAGAAGTCAGGCACTGTACCGCAGCGGCCTGGCTGAGTTATTTATCACCTCCAGCAACATTTATTGGAACTGGTGGACAGCCTTCCACCAACTTCAAAAATATCAGGAAGCGGTAGACTTGGCCGAATTTCGCATGGAAGGGATCGTAGAAAGCTTCATTCAAGGCGACAAACCTGCCGTAGATACACTCGAAACCTTCATCCAGGTACAAACCCGGCGAAATC
The DNA here is from genome assembly GCA_030430845.1 of Bacteroidia bacterium. Lineage (GTDB taxonomy): Bacteria > Bacteroidota > Bacteroidia > Chitinophagales > Saprospiraceae > JANQPA01. Next base: position 926 of record JAUIKE010000248.1, read on the forward strand.
AACTAAATGATGCGCTCATTGCTTATCAGCAGGCCAGCCTGGACCTGGCCAACTTTTTTGGCGGTGATGAGGATATGGCCAATGCTTTACTTAACCAATATCGACCTGAGAGCGAGTTTCAACTCAGCGAGCTTCCGCAAGCTCCTTCCCAGCAACTACTCCTCCAAAACCTGGAAAATCAGCATCCGGAATTGATCGACTTGGACCGTCAAAGAGAACAACTTAAAATTGAGCAGCGCTGGGCGAGGGAACAGCTGTTACCAAAGCTGAAGCTGGAATATAATTTCCTGGGTAATGGCTGGAACCTTATGAATGCCCTCTCCGCAGAAGGACAAGAAGCCGGTATTAATCAGCTACTCACCCAAAATTATAAGTGGGGGGTACAATTCGAAATGCCCATTCTATTTCGAAAGGCCAGGGGGAAGCTTGAGCAGGTAAAGGTTAAAGCCGCACAGACTGAATTAAAGCGCGAGCAAAAGGACATCAGCCTGACCAACAAAGTGAAAAATTACTTCCTCGAATTGCAAAACCTAAATCAGCAAATTCAACTCATGGAAGAAATGGTCGATAATTACCGCAGGCTATTGGAGGCAGAGCAGATCAAATTTGATATTGGAGAAAGTTCCGTTTTCCTGTTGAACTCACGGGAGCAAAAACTGATTGAATCTCAACTAAAATTAGTAAAAACAAAGAGCAGTTATTTAAAAGCCTGGTGGAAGTTGCAGTGGGCAGCTGGAGTGATCGCGCCATAACATAAACCATGAGTCATCGTATATTACGAACGGACTCATGGTTTATGCTAATCTTCAATTTTCTCAAACCGGTATTCTCCATTTTTTATATCAATAACAATATGATATTTCCCAGTGAATATGGGGAAATTCGGTTAATACCTACGAACTCCACTTTTAATCCTACATTTGGAAAATAGTCTTTTCACCTCCAGATTCTCCTTGCAGCATACACCTCCAAAGCAATTTTTTTCAATCTCAAGATTTCATTATTTAAATCTTCTACCTTCTTGGCTAATTTACTTTTTTCTACTTTCTCCGATTGTATTGCTTCGGTCAATTCAATATTAACTGTTTCAAGCTGATTGATTTTATTATACCATTCTATTCTTTTCGCTCGATGTCTTTTTATCAATGATTTGATTGTTGCGTTTTTATCTTCAATCCGCCGATTGTATACTGCTTTTAATTGGTTAATTGTAAATTCGAACTCCTCATTCTTTTGAATTAACTCCGATAATATTTCTTCTTTGGAATGGCCTGAAAGAATAAAGTCATGAAAATCGCCATGTTCCAAGGAAGCAATGAATTTGAGTAGCCTTAAGTTTAGGTCATTTAAGTGTGCTTCTTTAACATCCTTTGATATAATATTAAGTAGACTTTGGTCATTCAGTCGTTTTAATTGGTTTCTGAACATTACATAAATATCATACTTATCGGAATCCTTCTTTAAGATCAATCCCAAATTGTCACAAGCTTCCAGGGTTTTGCCATCGGAAATGATCTCCTTAATGTTATTGATTAATACTTTTTTATTCATAACTGGCATTAGTTTAAGACCTACTGGTTTTTTTCACAAAAATCTGGTTACCTTTAACTTACGAGTTTCCCAATTAATATACGTAAAAAATTTAGTGCTTTGGGCGGCAAGTTTATACAATCCATCTCTTCATTTCCCTAAGGTTCAAAAAACAATCTCAAAATAGGTCCAGCCATCCTCTCTCGTTGTCAAAGAGAAACTCGCCTCATGATTCATCAAAATTTCGCGAGTCAAAGTCAGGCCAATCCCTTGTCCGTCTTTTTTCGTACTGAAAAAAGGAGAGAATAGCTCTTGTTCTTTTTCCTTGAGAATCGGAGCTCCATTGTTTCGAACGATCAAACTTGTGGGTGATTTATCGAGTTTTAGTTCTATTCGGCCACCAGGAGTTTCTATGGCTTCAATAGCATTTTTAATGATGTTCACCAAAACCTGCTCCAATTGATAAATATCGACTGAGGCCTGCACGGGGGATGCCGGGAGGTCAGAGAAAAGTCGGATCCCCTTTTTTTCGGCAGTAACTTTCATCAGCTTTATCCCTGATTCCACTAATTTTCGCAGATCATACAACTCTTTATGGGGCTGGGGAAGACGAACGACATTTGCAAAATTTCGCATAAATAAATTCAGTCGGTCATTGCGCTCGGTAGCCACTTTCAATGCCTGCTCGAAATCTACCCGATGCTCTTCCTTTAATTCGTTTTTATAAAAAAGCACAGCCTCCAGAATAGAATTAATCGGGCCTATAGAATTATTCACTTCATGCGCCATCATTCTAATAACTTTGCCATAGGCACGCTTTTCTGTACGCAAAATGTCCTCCGTTAACTCTTCAATCATGATAAACTGACGGCGAAAGCCCCGGTCAATAAACTGCGATTTTTGGCACTTAAAAGTCCGGAGGCCGTTGAGTGAGATCGTTTTAGCACCTCCAACCGGAACAAGAGCAGCTTCCAGGGCGATGGGATGTCCAATATTTTTTATATCCTGTCCGATCACTTTTTCTTTCGTCAAGGCCAATAAGTCAAGTCCTTTTGGATTAATGCGCTCAATCAAGCCATCGTAATCAAGAATGAGAATCCCTGTCGGAGAGCTTTGAATCAGTTTGTCCAAAAAATAATGCTGCTCTTCTTGTACACTTCTTTCTTCTCTTAATTGATCAATCATCCGGTTGTATACATCGATCAGCTGATCCATTTCTTTTTTGCCGGTCTCTAAGAACTTGACGTTAAAATCTTTGTTTTTAATGGCTTCCACTCCTGACAGGATCAGTTGCAAGGGCTGTACCAAGGCCCGGTACAGTCGGATGGAAAAGTAGAGCGAAAGCAAGATGACCGCTTCAGAAATAATGAAAAATATTTTATTGTCGTCAAAAATGAGAAAACTGAGCACCAGTGTGGTCAGGTGGAGTAAGATGATGAGGAGGATATATTGGGTGCGTAAGGTCATGTTCTGGTGTTCAAGTGTTGAAGTTATAGTCGATTATAGTCAGCGTCAGAAAAGCATTTTCGCCAAATATGGATACCCGTCATTACTACTCATACGGAATCCCGTACTTCTCCAGCCTCCGATAAAGTGAACTCCGCGTCAGGCCCAGGGCCCGAGCCACCCGAGCTACTTTATTCTGATGGAAAATCATAGCCTTTTTAATCATTTGGATTTCCATTTCTTCGAGGGTCATACTGCCGACCTCCGGCAAGGAACCTTTTCTGACGGGTTGGGGGGTATCACTCAGATGAGGTTTGAAATCTTCAATTTCCAGGCTGTTTGATTTGGAGAGTAAAACAGTCCGCTCGACTACATTTTTTAACTGCCGGATGTTTCCAGGGAAAGGGTAATTTTTCAGCCAATCCATGGCCGAGGTACTGACATCGATATGAGGTTTGTCGTAATAATTTTTCAGGTTTTCGATATAAAACCGGATGAGGAGCGGAATGTCCCCCGGCCGTTCCCGCAAAGCCGGTAAGCGGATGGTGATCAGGTTGAGGCGATAAAACAAATCTTCCCTGAAATTCCCTTCGCTGACCATTTTGGATACATCCCGGTTGGTTGCACTGATGACCCGGACATTCACTTTTTTGGTTTGGCTGCTGCCTAGTACCTCAAACGTATGATCCTGCAATACCCGCAAAAGTTTCACCTGATTCGCCCATTCCAAGTCTCCGATTTCGTCCAGGAAAATAGTACCGGTATGAGCCAGCTCGAATCGGCCCTTTCGATCGTAGCGGGCATCTGTAAAAGCGCCGCGTTTGTGTCCGAACAATTCACTCTCGAAGAGGTTTTCGGGAATCCCTCCAAGATTCACCTTGACAAAAGGTTTTTGTACTCTTTTACTATTTTGGTGAATAGCCTCTGCTATCAGCTCTTTACCTGTGCCGCTTTCTCCCAGTATCAACACTGAAGCATCTGTAGCGGCCACCCGCCCGACGGATTCGAGAATATTTAAAAAAGCAGGATCCTCTCCGATGAGGTTGTCAAAATCATAGGTTTGGTCTAGTTTTTTCCGACTCAAAGCCGGTATATGCTCTTTTTCCAGTTCTAAAATGGTGGAGATGGACTGTAGCAGGTGATCATTGTCCCAGGGTTTGCTGATAAAATCCCGGGCTCCCAATTTCATGCCTTTAACGGCCAGGTCAATCGTAGCCCATCCAGTAATCAGGATGACCGGTATACCAGGCCGTTTAGTTTGAATCCGGCTGAGCAGGTCCAGCCCCTCCTTTCCAGTAGTTTCGATGGAAAAGTTCAGATCCAACAAGATGAGTTTGGGCAAATGCCGATCCAGCTGAATCATAGCCGATTCTGGGCCATGAGCCAGGGCAACCTCGTACCCTTTTTGACGAAGCAGCAGGGAAAGGGAAGTTTGTACAGCCTTATCATCATCAATTATGAGGATCATAGAGGGTAAAATAAAAAATTAATTAATCCAAGTTGCGATGTACAAAAGATAAATTTCCTTACAGCTGATAAAATAGGTTGCGGCGGCCGCCGCAACCTATTTTATCAGCTGTAATAGAAAAATTTATTCAATTGTAAGTTATATCGCAACTTGAATTAATTATTCGTCATGTAGTGCAACAGCCGGCTGTAGTTTAGCAGCCTGTACACTTGGGTACAAAGAACAAGTGAATGCGATCAGGTAAATCAAGATGGCGGATACCACGATAGAGAGGAAGTACACCCCAGCCTGAACGCTGAATACCTTTAACAAGGGGAACTGAACAGCAAAGAAAGTGCCCAAGGCAAGGCTCAGGGTCGAAATCACCAAAACTTCTCCGACAAACTGCCGGCCGATACCGGATTTGCTGGCTCCCATGGCCCTGCGAATGCCAATTTCCTGTTTCCTTTTATTGATGTTATACCAAAGCACGCCAAACAAGCCCAGCGCTACGTTAAAAACCAGGAAGGCACTGATGATAATAAAAATAAGCATGGGTATTTTAGTTTCTCTTAGCGTGCTTTTTCTCATTTCATCCAGGTAATTGATCTCAAATGACCAGTTAGAAGCAATTTGATCTAATCTCTTGTTCAATCGTTCTTCAAATTTGGCATCTGCATTGGATCGTACGTGGAGCAATAAACTTCTTACGGCAAAAGTCGTATCCACTCGTTGGAAAAACCCGGCAAAAGGCTTCACAAACTCACCCCGGTATTTGTACTGATCCACAACCCCAATTATCTTCAGGGGATTATCATTATAGTCTTCTACCATTTGTCCGGCTGCTGGTTCGTCACCAAAAGCTTCTTCCTTAAAGACTCCGTTAATAATGACCGGCTTGTAGCCCGCAGCCCGATCTGATTCGTTGAACCACCGACCTTCAGACAACGACATGCCCAGGGTGCTGGCAAAATGTTCATCTACGGTAAATATGTCTGCATCTATTTCCTTGTCTCCCTTCTTCAGGGAAGTGATGCTTCTGGATGAACCGTAAGGAATATTAGAGTTGGTAAAAGTAAAGTCAATAATCTCAGGGAAAGACTTCAGGGCATTCCGGATCTGCTCCTGGGTAGCGAAGACCTCTTCTTTGGGTGCCCCCTTAGTATCCTGATAGATCGACCATACGTTTTGGTATTCAAACCCCAGAGGTTGACGGTAGTAGTTATATTTATCGATGATAAAAGTCAGAACCGCAAAAAGGACCAGAAAGGAGAAAAAGATTTCCAATATCAAGCCAAAATTGCGTCGCTTTTGATTCCAAATGATTAAAAATAAATGCCTGATCATTTTATTTCTCCTTTTATGGCGTTCACTATTTGCATTCTTGACATTCTAATGGCCGGTAGCACACCGGAGAGAAAGCCAAAGAATACACACAGCAGGATCGCTATTAAAAATACTTTAAGGTTGATGGTGAATTGAGTATAGGCCAGCATATTCATGTTCTGGATAAGTTGCAGAATCAGGAAGGCCAGGCCCAACCCTATTAATCCCCCAATCAGTGTCAAGATGATGTTCTCAACAATAAACTGGATGGCTAGTGTATTAGAAGTAGCCCCAAAAGCTTTCCTCACACCAATCTCGGAAGCCCGTTCCATGATTCGACTCACATTGATGTTTACCAAATTGAGGGTTGGTAAAAGCATGAACAATAACATCCCTCCGATCAATATGGAAAAAAAGATCAGCACGGCATTATCATCCGCATTTCTGGAAGCTAATTGACTGATGAGTTCTTTTTGTGAAAAGGCCCAGGCTTCTAATACAGACAAATGCTGGTCGGCCGGTACTTCTATTTTTGACACCATGGCTTGAAATTCCTCTTGAACCTCCTCCATCTGGTCCTTGGTAGGAGCCAGCAGCAGGGCTGTATAGCCTCCAAGGAATTGTCGCTGTGTCAAATCCAATTTAGAAGTATTATAAGGCACAAAAATATCAGCAGCCGGATCGGGTGGCATATTCGGAATATTTTTCACGACCCCAATCACCCTGTAGGCTGTATTATCTGTAACGATGGTTTGGCCAACGACTTGCTGGTTTTCTCCAAAATAATCATCCCGGGTTTCTTCTGTAATCACAGCCACATAATCGTTATTGGCAATGTTAGCGGCGTTGTAAGCTTTTCCTTCGACAAAATCATGGTCGTAGATCTCCCAAATGACATCGTCGGTATATTTGAGCTCTAACTGAAGCTTCCGGTTTTTTACAAAAGTATTGGTCGTGGTTCCATTCGAGATAATGCCGATTTTCTCCGGTGTTTTTAGTTCTTTGACGTACTCATTCAAAAAATAAAAGCCGGCGGAGCTAATGGAGGTTGAAGTCTTTTCGGCATTCTGCATCCGGACTCTGTTAACATAAAGGGTTCGGTCCCGATCCGGTTCAGGATAGGAAGGCTGCAGCATATTGTCCAATAAAGAAATGACAACTATGAGCACAGCCAGGGTGAAACTGATGCCGAATAAGCTCACAAAAGTGAAGAATTTATTCCGACCGAGGACCTTCCAGGCTATTTTGATATAGTTCCTTAACATAATAGTGGTTTTTGTAAGGGGTTGTGTAAAAAGTCCTTCGGCCTTTTTACACAACCCCTTACTTATTAATTTACTTGAGTCCCGTCAAATAAGCGCACCAGGCGATGCGTTTTTCTCGCCATCGTTTCATCGTGAGTAACCATTACGATGGTTGTATCATCAATTTCGTTTAGTTTAAGCAGGATATCCATTACTTCATTACCCATCACACTATCCAGGTTACCGGTAGGCTCGTCGGCCAGGATGATCTTAGGTTTTCCTACAATGGCCCGGGCGATGGCCACTCTTTGCTTTTGCCCCCCGGATAATTGGGTAGGGAAATGCTTCATGCGGTTGCCGAGACCTACTTTTTCTAAAGCTTCTGAAGCTAAACGTTTCCGTTCCTTTCGGTTTACATTTCTATACAACAAGGGGAGCTCCACATTATCAATGACCGATAAGTCATTGATCAGGTGATACGACTGGAAGATAAAACCCAGCGTCTGGTTGCGAAATTGAGCCAGGGCTTTGTCAGAATAGGCCTCGAAGGTTTGTCCGTCAATCATGACTTTTCCGTCAGAAGGCAGATCCAACAATCCCATAATATTGAGCATGGTGCTTTTACCGCAGCCGGAGGGCCCCATGACGGAGACGAATTCGCTTTTGCCCACCTCCAGGTTAATATTGTTGAGGGCTACCGTCTCAATGGTCTTGGTTTGGTAAACTTTCTCGACGTTTTGTAAATGGATCATAGTTTCTGCTTTTAGTAGTTTTCCAGGCTTGGCCTGGAAAACTACTTAATTTTTAAATTCGGCAGGCGTTCATAATCACTCAGGTCGCTGATGATCACGGTTTCGCCTGCCTGTATGTTACGGGTGATTTCTACATAATCGAAATTGGTGAGGCCGATTTCCACTTCTCTGCGTTCTGCTTGCTCACCATTGAGAATAAAAATGTACTGCCGGGGCCGGCCGTTAAAGGCCGGGCCGTTTTCCACCCGGACGGTATTTTCCTTGGAAGCTGTGACGACGAATACCTCCGCCTTCATATTTGGGCGAAGACTCGGGTGGTTGTCTTCCTTCAGTTGGACCTCGAAGGTCATAATATTATTCTCGATCGTGGGGCGGATATTGCTGATCAGACCATTGAGGCGAATATCATTGACGTTAACGATGACCGGCATGCCTGTGCGGAGTTGATCCGCATACAAATCCGAGCAGGTACCGAGTACCTTAAAGCTTTCCAGGTCCGCAATACGAGCCAGCACTTCGCCTTCGTTCACGCTGGCTCCGATTTTATCATTGACCCAGGTGAGAACGCCTCTTCGCTTTGCCTGAATATCGGCCAGTTGAAGTTTTCTTTCGAGATCTTTTAAATCGTGCGATTCGATGTCTATTTGGATTTCCTCTTCTCTCAGTTGGGCTTGTATGGAGGCTTTTTCTGTTTCTATCTTGCTTTCCAATTGCCGCTTCTCCAGTTCTGCGATCTGGAGATCGAGTTTGATCTTTTCGAGGTCAGACGGGACGCCCCCGCCCATTTCAATCAGCTGGATTTCTGTATCCCGTTCGTTTTTCAGGCTTTTTATCCGGATAGCCTTGATGGAGTCTTGTACTATGAGATCATCCAGGTTTTGCTTGAGTTGAATGTTAAGCTTGCGAATATTATTTTTTCTAAGCTCCATCTGATCTTTCTTCCGGTCATAAGCCAATAGAGTGGCTGCTTTTTCCAAGGCCAAAACTGCCTGTCCAGCTTGGATTTCTTCTCCAACATTCACTAAAACTTCTTCAATATTTGCCTGAATCGGACACGTCAATACCTGCTCAAAGGCGGGGATGATCTCTCCTGATGCAGTAAGTGTGCTTTCGATATTACCTTCTTCAGCCACGGCCAGACGGAGGCGATCGCGGGAAATGGAAGTTTTCAAACTATTGCGCAGGATCACAATGGCCGTAACCAATACCATCAGTATGCCAATTATCCAGATCACTCGTTTGACTACGCGTCCCCTCCTGATATTTGCTGCAACGGGCCTGTCCATTTTAGTACTTTTTTTACCTTTACTTATCCAAAGGGCGTGCCAGTTTATAAAAAACTGTCAGCCAGCATTTTACACAAAGGCAACTATTCGGAAAGTGTCCGATATCGGACAGGGTGTTCGGAAATGATTGTTGGTTGTTAGATGTGGGGTATTGGATGAACCATGAACAAAAAACAACTTTTCGGTTTTATATGATATTAAAATAAAAAACAGAGAAATGACCAAAATAAAAGAGTGGACCATCATCTGGTTTAAAGCGGTACGCGGCCCGTTTTTGATTATGAGTGTACTACCGGTGTTGTTGGGCGGTGTAATTGCCTATCAGAACAGTCAGTTCAATGGGTGGTTTTTGGTATTGGTATTGCTGGGAGTGTTATTGGCGCATGCTGCTGCTGATCTGTTTGACGATTTTTATGATTACCGGACGGGCAATGTAGGCAGTAAGGACCATAAATTTACGGACAATCCACTCTTTATAGGCCAGATCAGTATTCGACAGGTATTGACGGCGGCGGTTCTTTGCACGCTGATAGCGGCTATTATCGGTGTTTATTTATTGGTTACGGTTGGCTGGCCGGTTTTGTATCTCACTATTGGGGGTGCTTTTATTCTCTTTTTTTATACAGCGCCTCCTTTCAGGTTGAACTACCATGGACTTGGGGAGATCGTAATTTTTCTAGCCTTTGGACCGATGATCATTTTCGGCACTTTTTATGTGGTCACCGGACAAATAAGCATGGAGCCGGTATTGATTTCGATCGCTCCGGGAATATTCACTATGAATGTGGGGCTGATCAGCAACATTTTTGACTATGAAGATGACCTCGCCCATAATAAGATGTCGATTCCGGTTAGGTTTGGGAGAACAGCAGGAATGAATGTGCTCATTGCCGGAAATATAATTGCCTATCTGGTCA
>JAUIKE010000024.1 GCA_030430845.1 Bacteroidia bacterium
TCATTCCTCGCAAAAGAAAGGTTTTAGAACGGAATGATGTTCCTTACGAACGCATATCGGAGCACCTCGGACTCATTCCGGTCGTGTACATCGCTCCCGATGATACCGACATTGTCAAGGAAGGCAGCGAAGTACGCCGAAAATTCCTGGATAACACCCTTTCTCAAATCAACCGGCAGTATTTACAGCAACTGATCACCTATAATCGAATTCTGAAACAACGTAATACCATGCTCAAACAGTTTGCGGAAGCGCAAACGTTCAATTCCAGCCTTATTCGGGTGTACAACGAACAAATGAAAGAGCCCGCCCAGTATCTTTTTCAGCAACGCAAAAGTTTTACAGATCGTTTTAATGAAATCCTGGTTAAAGTTGTTTCTAAACTTTCTTCGGAGAATGAGTCGGTCACCTGTGAATACCAGTCGTCTTTACATGATGGATCACTGATCGATCAATTGGTAGCGGCCGAAGACAAAGACCGGCACCTTGCCCGCACAACCGTCGGCATACATAAAGACGATCTGAGATTCCGGCTGGAAGAGCTGCCTTTAAAACGATTTGCCTCACAGGGACAACTAAAAACTTTTGTACTGGCCCTTAAGCTTGCCCAATATAATCTTTTGAAGGAAGAAAAAAAGGAATTGCCCTTATTGTTACTGGATGATATTTTTGATAAATTGGATCGATCCAGAGTTGAAAATTTGTTGGAGTATATTCAGCAACATGATTTCGGTCAGGTTTTTATCACTGACACCGATCCTGACCGGATTGTCTCTATATTAAATGATTTCAACTTGAATTATAAAAAATATACCATTAAGAACGGAACCGCAGAGGCTTAAATATTATGAGATCCAAATTTTCAGAAAATCAAAACCAAACGACCATTAAGGAAGCGCTTAAAGCCATGGTCGAATATTACCGGCTAAAAGGTGGCCTGAACCAAACCAAGATCGAGCATCTGTGGGAAAGAGCTATGGGGCCGAGCATTGCCCGTCATACGGCTCAAGTTAAATTGGTGAAAGATAAACTGTTCATCGATCTGAACTCGGCTTCTCTGAAGCAAGAACTTTCTTATGGGAAGGATAAAATCAGGAAGATCCTGAATGATGAGCTGGGAAGTGAAGTAATAAAAAAGATCTTTATAAAGTAAAAAAGCTGTGGGCAGTTGCCCACAGCTTTTTTACTTTAAGGTTTAGGGGTATCCCAAATCTCTTTTCTCAAATTGGCTTTCTTTTTGTTTTTTCCTTTCATCGACTGAGCCACTTCAAAGGCTTTTATAGCATTTACCACCCCTCCGGACACACTCAATCTTCTGAAGGGAACCAGTTGCTCGCCTTCCTCTGCGCCAGGGCGTTTCACCAATACGTTTTGTACTACAGCCGACTGCATCAGTACTTCTTTTACCTGCTTAGCAGTCAGATCCGGGTAATATGACCGGATCATGGCCGCTACCCCTGCCACAACCGGCCCGGCCATACTCGTACCCTGCTGGTTTTTGTATTCATTATTTGGATGTGCAGAATAAATAGCTACTCCAGGAGCAAAAATATCAACGTGCTCGGGGCTGTAATTGGAGAAGTTCGCTACTAGGTCTTCACCGGATTTCCAGCTAATGGCGCCTACCTCAATCCAGTTATCGGCATACCGGGGGCCGAATAAGCCTTTTTTGAGGAATTCGTCATTAGGGAAATTGTTGTCGGTATAGATCTCCTTATTATCGTTACCAGAAGCATGTACCAGTAAAACATCATTTTTTAAAGCATATTTCACGGCTTCATCCACAGCCAATTTTCCAGGAGAATAATCCTTACCAAAGCTCATGTTGATCACCTGGGCGCCATTATCTACCGCATATCGGATGGCCAGGGCCACATCTTTATCGCGCTCATCTCCGTCAGGTACTACTCTTAGAGACATGATACGAACGTTGTTCGCAACACCTTCAATCCCCAATCCATTATCTCTTTCGGCGGCAATAATGCCGGCTACATGGGTACCATGGTCAGATTTGGGACCTCTTACATCTCCATTGCCATAGCCTTTCTGGTCGTAATTCTCAGGATCGTCACCGATCACCGTTCTTGGGTTGAATTCCGGATTGTAATAGTAAGCCAGGGTATTTTCAAAGCTTTCCGCTCCTTCAATAAGGCCATCCTTGATTTCCTCGAAGCTTCCACCCATATCCTTCATAATATCTACCAACATCAGAGCTACCTGAGAAAGCAAAGGATTATCAGATTTAAAGCTTTTAAGATCTTCTTCAGTGATGTTTTCTTTGCCGATGGTTTGTCCCAGTCTTTCAGCAGCCCGGCCAATGGTTTTATACAAAAAGGCGTTTTCGGCAGCTTCTGCCTTCTTTTGCTCGATGGTCTCTCCAAAGGACAGGTACTGTTGATACTGCTCTTTTTCGGTTTTTGACAATTTTGATTCGTCTACGTCCTTAAATTTTTCACTATACTTTAAATAAAGGCGCATCAACTCGGTTTTGGCGTGGGCCGTGTTTTCACCACTCGCATTGCCAAGGTAGTTCCAGCCATGGATATCATCGATGTATCCATTGTTATCATCGTCCTTTTTATTGCCTGGAATTTCGTCTTCATTGACCCACATGACATCATCCAGGTCCTCATGCTCGTAGTCCACGCCGCTGTCGATAACAGCCACGATTACACGCTGGCCGACTCTGCCTTTAATGATATCCTTATAAAGTTTTTTGGAAGAAATGCCCTGGTACTTGTTGTCCGACTTATCCAGGTGAAACCAATCTTTCGGGGGGGCTGATTGTCCAAATATAAAAGTGCCTGCAAAAAGAGTGAGGCTAAGAATAAAAAATGCTTTTTTAATCATTTCCTTGATTCGCTTTTATGAAATTGTTTTGAGTTAAAATAATGGGAGAACTACCTTTTCCATTATCAAGCGTGTGTAATAATCCCATTAATATTTTTTTAAACACAAAAAAGTGTCACTTATTTTAAAAGAAAACGTTAAATAGATCGTAAAATTGACCCCAGTCAAAGTTATCATTCTTAAAGGATATGCAGTTTTCGCCTCTTTTCATCCAAATCCGGTTATTTCTTCGCTACCTGGGCTTCTACCGCCAAGCCAAGACAAAGTACGATATTGATTCGCCATTTGTTTCAACTTTCATTGAGAAGGTCGTTGAGGACAAGCGGGAATATTATGCTTTTTCTCTGATCCGCTGGCTTCGCCTTCAATTGCGCAAGGACAAAAGAATCCTGCAAATAAAAGATCACGGAGCAGGCTCAAAGGTTGCCCGCTCCACTTCCCGTACGGTCGGAAACATCGCCCGACATGGAGCTATTAATAAGCGGCTAGGAAAATATCTATTCCGTATGGCCCACGTTTATCATCCAAAATTAATCCTGGAATTGGGTACGTCTTTAGGGATTTCGACGCTATACCTGGCATTAGCCGACAGTCGTCAGCAAGTGATCACCGTGGAAGGGAGCCCGGAAATTGCCGAACGGGCCGCCGAAACCATTTATCATCTTCGCATACAGAATATCTCTCTTATACAAGATACCTTTGATCAGGCACTGACTCTTTTACTTAAGGAACAACCTCAACTGGATCTTGTATACCTGGATGGAGATCATCGCAAAGGCAGCACCATCCGGTATTTCAACCAATTACTGCCTTTTTTTCATCCAAAAAGTATCCTGGTCATAGCAGATATCTATTGGTCGGAAGAAATGCAACAGGCCTGGCAGGAGATCAAAGAACACCCTAAAGTAAGTGTGGCCATAGACTTATTTGACTTTGGTATTTTGTTTTTTGATCCGGGCATTCGAGAAAAACTGGACTTTAAGATTGTACCGGCTAGGTTGAAGCCCTGGAGGTTTGGTTTTTTTAGATAAGAAAAGATGCCTAACGGCCTCTTTTCTTATCTATTGGAGCCGGTTTGTCTTTTAAACCCAATGGTCTTCTTATTGAACAGGAAGTCGCTCTTATCCAATTTGAAGTTGGCCACATCTTCGAAGGTCAGAATGTTGTGTGGAACTTCCTTGCGTTCTTTTTTAGGAAGTGCTGCGATGCGCAGATTTTGCTGCTTCACTGCCTCGGTAATGATATTCCTGACGGTACGCGCATTACCAAAATACTTATCCCTGTAATCATGGATGAAGGTCAGGTAAGCCTTGAGGTGCTCTTCCGCCTCCGGAGTTGGAATGATGTTCCGTTCTGAGAGCATCAGCAGCGCTATTCTGCTAAGCTCATCCGGAGTGTAATCCTCAAACTTAAGGACCTTGTCGAATCGGGAACTCAAGCCTGGGTTGGCCTTCATAAAGCCTTCCATATTATCAGGATAACCGGCCACAAAAACGAAGAACTGGCCGCGTTGATCTTCCATTCGCTTCAACAAGGTTTGGATAGATTCATCCCCGAAATCGCCATGGCCGCCGGCCGAATGTTTGGACAAAGCGTAGGCCTCATCAATAAACAGAACACCACCCAGAGCTTCATCAATCTTCTTACTGGTTTTAATCGCCGTTTGTCCCACATAACCAGCTACTAATCCCTGTCGGTCCGTTTCTATCATGTGACCTCTTTCCAATACCCCCAGTGCTTTGTATATTTTGGTCAAAATCCGGGCAACGGTTGTTTTTCCGGTACCGGGGTTTCCGATGAAAACCGTGTGCAAAAAGAAGTTATTCAGTACATCTTTGCTGGTTTCTCTGTAAAAGCGAACGAGGCGGACCAATTCGTGGATTTGCGCCTTGATCTTGCTCATACCGATGAGGCGGTTCAGTTCATTGATCGACTCTTCCAACAAGTCTTCATCTATCGGGATATTCGGAAGGCCTTTCTTAGGTTTTATGGCCAGTTTGTTGACATCTTCAATCTCTACGACCGATAAGAAGTCTTTCTCGAAGCCTTTTGGATTTTCTTCAGACATAATCCGCAGGCCGAGATTGATCTTGCACTTTTCGATCAGGTCAAAAACGAAGCGGGCATTCCCAAAAGAACGATCGCGGGAACGAAAGGCATCGACGATGATCTCATCTATTTCCTGACGGGCTGCAACGGTCAGCTTCACTTCTTTTTGCTCGCAGGCATAATCAGCGATCCTGGATAATTCCTGCGGCAGATAATCCGGAAATTCGTAATACAGCTTAAAGCGCGACTTCAAGCCAGGGTTGGAGTCCAGAAAATGCTTCATCTCCCTTGGATAACCGGCTACGATGACTACCAGATCACCCGGTCCGTTCGACATTTCTTTGACGAGGATTTCGATCACTTCACGGCCGAAGTCTTTGCTGTCATCATTTGATCGGGCTAAGGCATAAGCTTCGTCGATGAAGAGTACACCTCCCCGGGCTTTTTCAATAGCCTCTTTAACTTTAGGAGCCGTTTGGCCGATGTATTCCCCTACCAGGTCCACCCTATCCACTTCATGCACATGCCCTTTGGTGAGCAAGCCCATTTTTTTGTACAGCTTCCCCATCATGGTAGCCACGGTGGTCTTACCTGTACCAGGGTTCCCGATGAATACAGAATGAACGTTGATATCTTCTTTTTCTTCGAAGCCTTTTTCTCTTCTAAGCTGAAGGAACTGGATATACTTGGCGTGATCCCGGACTTGTTTTTTGATTTCTGTCAGGCCGATGAGGGCATCCAGTTTTTTCATGACATCCTCGAAGCTCTGGTCAAAGTCATCATCCGGAGTCAGAACGATGGGCGACTGACGGTCAGGAAGAATAACTCCGGCAATGCCCTCCATGAATTCATCTCCTATTTCGAATGGCACCACAGCCAGGAGACGATCCATGAAAACAATCTCGGCGGTATACCGATCTTCACGCCAGGAGCCCTTAACATTAGAGCCCCAACCGGCAGTTATTTTAATAATCTCATCCTTTTTTTCTATCCGTTGTAAACGAACCACCTGCCCTTTCAATTCGCGGGCATCATTATAAAACTTGGTGAAAAGTTCGCAGTACCAGGATTTACTAGGCAATAGGTTTCGAAGGGTTATCTCTACATAGATGTATCTGGATTCCTCACTACTAAATTGCTTATAGTAGATCCGTTCATCTTCGATGACATCATCATAGGGGCCTTCGTAGAGACTTAGAGACACTACTTCCAGGTAAGCATTCTCATCACCGATTACATCCTTATTACCATCTTCAATATAAAAATACTTGGTAGCCACCTTTTCGCCTTCGATCCAGGCTTCCCAATAGTAGGTGCCTTTTTTCCAGAAGGCTCCTTCATTTTTATTTCCCCAGCCTTCTCGGATGAACACAATGTTATCGTATTTGCTAACCTTCTTTTTTAAGGGTAAGGAACAAATCTCTTTTTTCCCTTTTTTCAAGGAAAAGCATTTCAACTCTACCTCTATTTCCCAATCTTCCTCATCAAACTTTTTATTGTAAAATGACAACTCCGCATAGATATACGTCGTCTCGTATCTATCAAACACCTGCCGATATTTTTTCTTATTATCAGCAAGCCACTCTGTTGAAGCATAGACTTTTAACTCTCTAAATTTATACTTCTTCGAATCCGGTACCAAATAACCTTCCGACATCAAGCCTCTTTTTAGTTCTTTTTACGATCCCAATATGTAAAAGTTTTTTTAAATAAAAAAAAGGTGTATCACCATTTATGATGATACACCTCAAAATAATAAAAATATCTCTACTAATTATTATTCGTTAATCCAGGACGATCAACTTTTTAGTTAGGATTCCCCGTAGTGAAACCAGGCTGATCACATATTGCCCTGAAGGTAAATCATTCAGCTCAATTTTTTGTGTATGCCGGCCTTTCGGAAGGGTTCCCAGATCAAGCGTTTTGAATAATTGCCCGTTCAGGCCGAATACTGCCATGTTTAAGTCGGTTGACTCGGTCAGGCCAAAAGTCAGTGTTGTCTGATCATAGGCCGGATTCGGCGCCATTGTGAACTCCTCCACGATCCTTTCTAACTCATTGGTGCTGGTAGCCAAAGGTAATGGGAAGGTCATTCCATCCGGTAAAGCTACCCAGATCGCAAAAGCCGGTTCTCCTCCGCTAAATAAACCGGAAGCAAATATTACAGCGGCGCCTCCATTCAAACCGTTGATATTAGCCGTATAGGAAGCTACTACCTGGCCATTGTCATCAGATGGCGTAACATCTAAAACATATTGGGCAGCCGGTACCGGTAAATAACCATTAGAGAACTCGTCGTAGGCAATGTTGTCATAAATCACACTACCTCCTGTCAAAACATCTACTTCCGGTGCATCCGGCGATCCATGATACAACAGCAGATCTACACCGGATCCAGAGGCAGCTTCTGTTTGCCCCATATCATTGATTGCCAAACCAAATGGCGTATTTTCATCTCCTAATATACCCTTGGCAATTACCACATAGGTGCCGTTGTCTTCCAGCTGGATATTAAAGCCGGTTATCGTATCTGCTACAGAGGTTGAGTTCCCTGGTGCAACCCCCAATCTAATGTCAACTCCTGCCGGCAGGAAGTCAAATGGAGTTGCTGTACGGAAAGCAAAATCGTCGATTAACAGCTCGTCGCCCGCATAAATATCTACCGTATCCGCCCCGATTGCGTTATGAATGACCTGAACACTTGCAACTGCTGCTGTTTGTAATGGAATTACCGTCCCGTCGGCTAAAACCACCAGTATTGCCAGCTGGGGCGTCGACAAGAAGTAACCCGATGCCATAATCGTCGCTGATTGTCCGTCCAGCTCGCTTACATCCAGGGCCAGCGTAGCCAAAATATCCGGCGAACCGGCAGGGCGTACATCTATATAATATATGTCAGGGGCCACACTGAAATATTCCGTCAGATCCCCGAACTCAAAGTTACTCGCCAAATTGCCTAATCCGCGAACATCCACATCAATGCCGGGAGCATCCGGCGAACCGTGGAATATGTTGAAGTCTACCTGCTCAGCATCTTCAGACTGTGACCGGGCCATATCCGACACGAATAACTGGAAGGGTCTGAGTCCATTACCTACTACCCCGCCGGCAATGACCGTATACTCTTTTCCATTTTCAAACATCACCGTATCACGATAAATCGCTGAGGCCGCTGAAGTAGACGTATCCGGTGCAATCGCAATTTCTATGTCCACTCCAGCAGGTAAGAACTGGAAGGCTTCTGCCGTACGGAAAGCAAAATCATCAACCAAAAGCGCTCCATTTGCATAGACATCCACGGTCGGTGAAGGTGAATTGTGGATCAGCTGGACATTCGCTACTGCTGCCGTTTGTAATGGAATCACCGTTCCATCAGCTAATACAGCCAGTATCGCAAGCTGAGGCGTCGACAAGAAGTAGCCCGATGCCATAATCGTCGCTGATTGTCCGTCCAGCTCGCTTACATCCAGGGCCAGCGTAGCCAAAATATCCGGCGAACCGGCAGGGCGTACATCTACATAATATACGTCAGGGTCCACACTGAAATATTCCGTCAGATCCCCGAACTCAAAGTTACTCACCAAATTGCCCAATCCGCGAACATCCACATCAATACCAGGAGCATCCGGTGAACCGTGGAATATGTTGAAGTCTACCTGGCCGGCATCTTCGGCCTGCGACCTGGCCATGTCCGATGCAAACAACTGAAAGGGCCTAAGGGCATCTCCTACTACCCCACCGGCAATAACCGTATACTCTTTTCCATTTTCAAACATTACTGTGTCTCTATAAATCGCAGAAGCTGCTGAAGTAGACGTATCCGGCGCAATCGCAATTTCGATCTCTACTCCGGCCGGAAGGAACTGAAAGGCTTCTGCCGTGCGGAAGGCAAAATCGTCGATCAGAAGCGCTCCGTTTGCATAGACATCCACGGTCGGTGAAGGTGAATTGTGGATCAGCTGAACATTCGCTACTGCTGCCGTTTGTAATGGAATTACCGTTCCATCAGCTAATACAGCCAGTATCGCAAGCTGGGGCGTCGACAAGAAGTAGCCCGATGCCATAATGGTGACGGACTGTCCACCCAGCTCGCTTACATCCAGGGCTAGCGTAGCTAAAATATCCGGCGAACCGGCAGGGCGTACATCTACATAATATACATCAGGGTCCACACTGAAATATTCGGTCAGATCTCCAAACTCAAAGTTACTTACCAAATTGCCAAGCCCGCGAACATCTACATCAATGCCAGGAGCATCCGGCGAACCGTGGAATATATTAAAATCTACTTTTGATAGATCGCTCGCCATTGACCGGGCCATATCCGACACGAACAAGCGGAAAGGCCTCAGTCCGTTACCTACCGCACCGCCTGCAATGACGGTGTACTCCTTTCCATCTTCGAACATCACCGTATCACGATAGATCGCAGAGGCTGCTGAAGTAGACGTATCCGGTGCAATGGCAATTTCTATGTCCACTCCGGCTGGAAATTTCTGGAAGGGTTCTGCCGTACGGAAAGTAAAGTCATCCAGCAGAAGCTCACCATTCGCATATACATCTACCGTAGGAGACGGTGAATTATGGATCAACTGTACCTTCGCGCTTGGCGTTTCAGGAATCAGCATTGTTGAACCATCTGCCAAAACAGCTAACAAGCCAAATGGAATATCTCCTCCTGCCAGATCGCCTCGTGCAATAACCGTGACCGATTGTCCAGCTAGAGGACTAAGGTCTGCTTCAAAGGAGGCGACCACATCTTCTGTGCCGCTTGGTTTAACTTCTAGGGTATAAGCGCCGGAAGGAACAGAAACATAATCAGAAAAATCGGTGTATGACAAATTCGTAAACAAAGTCGCTACATCTTTAGCAGCAATATCCACGGCCGGGGAACTTGCAGAGCCATGGAAGGCCAGCACATCAATTTCTCCTCCACTGACCGCAGAGGTTCTGGCTTGATCAAAGATTTCCAGCATGAATGGATCATTGGCATCACCGGGAACACCATTAGCTACAATAGCATAAGATTTCTCTTCAAATGTTACATTGAAGGTAGCTACTGCATCTGCCGCAGAAATACTGGGCGCTGCAGCCACTGCTATTTCATATTCGAGCCCTGCCGGCAACCTCATATAGGGTGTGGCAGAACCATATTCAAAATCAGGAAGAACTAATTCCCCATTGGCATAAATATCAACCGTTGTTGTTGGAGAATTGTGGATGATCTGTACATTAGCCGTATCCAGATAAACCCTTTCCAGACCAAAGGTGTTTCCATTGGCGTCGGCTACCCACAATCCGAATTCGGGATCTCCCGCTAATAAGCCTGAAGCAAAAACAGTCAGCGCTTCACCTCCTAGTTCACTTAGGCCTGCATGGTAAGTACCTACTAAAGAAGTATTATCATCTCCGGGCGTAATGTCTAGAAAATAATCACCGGCAGGTATAGATAAATAATCTTCGAATTGTTTATAGGCCAGATCATTTACGACCACGGCCTGAGAAGTGCGCACATCCACTGACGGAGCATCAGGGGCCCCATGATAAATTAATAAATCTACATTGCCGGGTGAACTTCCTTCCTTCCTTCCCATATCATAAACAGCCAGATCAAAAGGCGTATCTGCGTCCCCTACAATGCCTGTAGCTACGACGATATAAGTCTCATTCGCCGTAAAATTTACTGTAAAGTTAGCGATCGCATCTGCCGCAGAGGTGCTATTGGCCCCCGCTACGGCTATATCAATATCGATCCCAGCTGGTACACTTACAAAAGGAGTCGCATCCCGGAATTCAAAATCATCCGCCAAAATATCTCCGTTGGCATAAATATCAACCGTCGGAGCGGGTGAGTTGTGTATGATCTGAACCATAGCGCTGTCCGTTACAGCCGAACAGCTTCTGGAGTTGTTATTCTGCGCTCCTGGGCTGAAACAAGCCAGGATGAAATCATCATCGTTATTATCGGTATCCACTCCATTGGGCGATCTGCTCAAACTTACCTCTTCCTCTGTATTGTTATCGGCAGCGGTTGTTCCAGTACCTTCTGCTAATCCGTCGATGGTCCCCTCATAACTTACAGCATCAATTACTTCTCCATCAAACAATAGCTGAACACCATCCGGGCCGCCATTTTGTACAGAAGCAGAAACAGTCTGATTACAATATTCAGCTGTATTATTGCCATAACAAACCACATAGTATTCTCCAGCCTTTAGTTCTACATCATTCAGTTTAGTGGTTGAATATATTTGATCATTTCCTCCGTTATAAAGGGATAATTCCACTCCACTCAAATTAACGGCTTCATCGCCTACGTTCAGGATTTCAATAAATTCAGCCGCGTCGGCACCTGGCTGGTCATAATCAATCTCGTTGATAACCAGAGCAGGAGGAATGGCTGCCACAGGAAATTCGACGACTGTTCCGTCTGCCAAAGCTGCAAATAAACCAAAAGCTGGTGTTCCTTCCAATAAACCGGAAGCAAATACCACCGCAGACTGATCAGCCAAACTTCCAAGATTCGCTTCAAAAGAAGCTATAATATCCGATTCGCCGGCAGGAGTCAAATTAACCCGATAATTGTCCGGAGCAACCGAAAAATAAGTACTTGTAAAAGTGGGATAAGCTAAGTTAAAGATCACCTTTCCGAGACTTCCCAGTTCAATGTCAATAGGAGGTGCATCTGTAACCCCATGAAAAACAGAAAATTCCACATTCCCAGAAAGATCTGAAGATTCTCTGGCGTTCCCATCCACAGCCAAAGCGAAGGGCGTCGTTGTATTTCCAACAATACCGTGTGCCATCACAGTGTATGTCTCTCCTTCTGTCAATTGTCCTAAATTGAAAGTGGCAACCGCATCATTCACATCATTGCTTGGGTTGACAGCCACCGCCACAGTAATGTCCACTCCGGCGGCTACTTCCAAAAAAGGTGTCGCTGCCCGAAAAGGCACCCCAGTGAGTTCTTCCAATAGCTGCCCATTCACATAAATATCTACCGTAGGGCCTGAATCAGTGCCTGGTGTGGGTGAATTGTGGATCACCTGCACCCTGGCGGTTTGTGCCATTGCTCCGACAGTAAGGAAAACGGCCACCAATAAAAGGTAAATTCGCTTCATAATTGGGAATAAAGGTTTGTTTAAGAAAAGTGTTTTTGAGACAGATGAATTTACTGAAAAGTGAATTCATATGCCCTATCTGATCATATTTCCTCAACACAGAGCCGTAACTTATGTTTAATATTTTTATATGGAAAAGGCAAAATCATTCAACAAAATCAAGAATTGCTAATTTTAGGCATTTACCCAAGTTTCGCAATATTAAGTCATATTCTTGTCCATGCTGCCAAAACTGCGTAAATTATCCGGCTCTAACGCATAAACTAGCAAATGGGCCAGGTCAACATAAAAATTCCAGTACTTGTACAATCTATTGATATTGATGAAAAACCTCATTATCACCTGCGCCCCTTGTTCATGACTCACCCCATGGTCAGCCATCAGCGCTTCAAGTCGGCGCTGAGTAAACTCCAAAGCGAAATTAAACACTATTTTCGCGGATATGTCCTCACCCAGCACAATGCCGAATACCTGCAGTGGTACATGTTCAACCCTACCATTCAATATCAGCAGTTCATGCTTGATCTAAACCTCGGGAAAACCTTTATCCGGGGCAATTTCGGAGTCGTTTACTTTAAGGTTAAAAATATCCCGATAGTCTATCTTCCGAATATCAAGCAATTTATGTTCATCCCCGAAACCGATGAACATGGCCAGGTTAATCTGGAAGAACAGGTTCGAAAAGTGATACTCAGGCTGTTGAAGGAGGAAAAGGCGGCTCAAAAAGAAAATTTCGAGATCGAACATTACCAGAGCGATAAAAAAGAGTTCGTCACAGAACTCAAAACCAACTTGAACATCAGCGAATCCGGTTTTAAGTTTCAGCAAAAGGACGACAACTGGTTCTTCGCACTCATGTTCGAAGGCAACGAGTTTGACGGCCGGACCGAACTGGATAAGGTTGGATATGACCTGAATGAGTTTTACCCATCCGAATTGCGCCGCGCTTTCTACCTCGATCAGGTAGTCGATAAGGTCTACCAGGTGGTTTATCAAAAAAATCATACGCCTCTGGCCATTGTTGGCCCGGAAGGCGTCGGTCGTCATACCCTGATGCATGAAGTGGTTTACCGATACCTCAGCAATCATTACGGTAATTCCAAGCGCAATCAAAAACTCTGGCACCTGGATCCCACCCGGGTGATCGCAGGAATGAGCATCGTAGGAATGTGGCAAAAACGCTTTGAGGCCATCATCGACTACATCAAAAAGCCGATGCCGGAGATCAGTATTTCTGATATCATGATGGTAGACAATCCGGTGGCGCTGCTCCGCATCGGTAAGTCCGCCCAGAACAATATGACCCTCGGAGATGTACTCAAACCCTATTTGGAAAAAAGAGAACTCCAGGTCGTCATCATATCCAGTCCGGAAGAATGGAAGGTCATTCAGGAGCAGGACCGCCGCTTTGCAGATCTCTTCCAGGTCATCCGACTGAATGAACCTAAGCTGGATCTGGCAGCCCGTATCATTCTCAAACAGCGCAAGTACCTGGAGATCGAGAATGACACCATGATCAGTGTACAGGCCATCAACCAATTGTTTACGATCCACCGGAACTATCTGAACAATAGCGCCCTGCCTGGCTCCATCATGAAAGTGCTCCAGCGACTGGCCGTTAAGTATCGCCATCAAAAAATAGATGCTCCGGAAGTCCGGGAAGAGTTTAAGGCATTCAGCGGGCTGGAAGAGCGCATTTTTGATTCTACCCAAACGCTTTCGGCAGAGGAGATCAAAAACAAGATCAGCCGGCAGTTGGTCGGTCAGGAGGAGGCCGCCGAGTCTTTGGCGGATGTCGTACACATTATAAAAGGCAAGCTAGCAGATCGCAGCAAACCGGTCAGCTCTTTCCTGTTTATCGGACCTACCGGAGTGGGAAAAACCCAGGCAGCCAAGGTGCTCAGCGAATTCCTGTCCGGCGATCAGTCGCAGCTGATCCGCTTTGACATGAACGAATTCATTGATGAATATGCCGTACAGCGACTCATTGGAGATTATTTCCAGCCGGAAGGATTATTGACAGGCAAAGTTCGCTATCAACCCTTCGGTATATTGCTGCTGGATGAAATCGAGAAGGCCCACCCAAAGGTGTACGACTTGTTGTTACAGGTCCTGGACGATGGCCGACTGACGGATAGCCTGGGTAGGACCGTCGATTTTACCAATACGATCATCATCATGACGTCCAATCTGGGGGCTCAGAAAGTAGCTTCTTTTTTAGGGTATGGGCGCGACACACAGGACCCATCCGCCATTTACCGCAAGGCAGTCGATAACTATTTTCGCCCGGAATTCATCAACCGGATCGACAAGATTGTCATATTCAAGCCCCTT
Organism: Bacteroidia bacterium; assembly: GCA_030430845.1. Taxonomy (GTDB): domain Bacteria; phylum Bacteroidota; class Bacteroidia; order Chitinophagales; family Saprospiraceae; genus JANQPA01. Next base: position 14,355 of record JAUIKE010000024.1, read on the forward strand.
CAGTTGGATCATATTTTGGGCATTGCACAGATGCAGATCAAGGAATTACTGAGCCGGGACGGCTTTGTACGCCGAACCACTATTTTAAACATCAGCAAATCGGCCCTCGAATGGGTAGCCAAACGAGGCTTTGATGCCCGCATGGGCGGCAGGGCCCTCAAGCGACAGATCGAAAAAGATCTGACCGCCTTGTCGGCCGAGCAGCTCATCGCCACAGCCAATGATCAGCCGGTGATTATGGACATCCATTTGGAGGATGATCATTTGAAGCCTTCTATCACCACGCTTGATTTTGTGGCTCCTCTGGAAGAAGAGATCATTCCGGATTTGCCTGAATTAAAGCAAGGCAAAAGATTTTATAAGGACCTGCTCAACCAGCTGACCCGGCTTGATCACCGAATCGCCCAGGTAGAGGATGCCCGCTCGAATTCTTCGAATAATGTGATCGTTATTGGAGAAAAGGACAATACGGGCGATTTAAACTGGCAGTATTATCATTTCAAAACCAAGTTGGACGAAACCAAGGAAAAGATCACGACCGTCATGCTCGGTTTTCGGGATAATTATTTCAAGGAAGGCCCCGCTATCCCATTGCGGTTGAAAAGAGGATATCTCACGGCGAAAAGAGATCCAGGTACCAAAGGGTGGAGGGAAAACGTGAAGGATCGTCTGTTCCAGGAAGAGGCCCTGCGAGAGATCAGCGAAGGCTATTACTTTGCGGCCTCTCAGTTTGACAGTTTCAAAACCGAGTTTGTAGACAATTATTTGAGTGTACAGCTACTCAAGCTTTTTGCCGAAGGCGTAATGGAAGAAAATAGTGAGTTGGTAGAACTACGCTTTCGTTCCTGTATCACGCACATGGGCGATTGGGAAATTGACTTTTTGATGAAAAACTACATCGCCTTGTTTAAGATGCTGGATCTCAACATTAAGTTCCACTATAAAGAAAAATGGATTACCGTAGAAGGCTATTCGGTATTTGACTTATTACAAGGTGAGGCAGGTATACATCTTTTTTACATAGCCCATCAAAATCCCTTGCCTATTGAGATGAAGATCATTCGCAAGCATAAAAGCAATCAAGTCCATTTCACTAAAAAAGTGATCCGGATTTATGACGATAATAAAACGCTGACCGATCTGCGCACCGGCTATTCCAATGATGTAAATATCACTCCGGACGAATTGAAGTTGTTGATCTTTGCCGGCATTCCCAGTGAAACAAGAGGGAGATTAAAGTAAAAAAGGGCTTCCGCCCTTTTTTACTTTAATCTTGTTAGTTATGCTGTAAAAAGTATTCCTTCAATCCCTTTGCCTGTTCAGGCTTCATCCTGCCACTGAGCACCAGACGAACTTCCCGGCGTCGTGGAGCGGCATCGTATCGCACTTGTTCAATTTCGGTTAGCGGCAGCACCGGCGGAACCGGGATTGGTTTTTTCTCTTCATCATCGAGGGCGACAAAAGTGTAATAGGCATGATTACATTTGCGGGTATTCAATCCTTTGATATCAGCTGCAAATACTTCTACAAACACTTCCACAGAGGTACGGAATGCGCGGGTTACCGTTGCTTCGAGGGTTACGATCTCCCCGACGTGAATGGGCCCGGTGAAGGAAACGTGGTCTACTGAAGCGGTCACGACATTAGCCACGCAATGCTTGCCGGCACAGATGCCGCTGATGATGTCCATCCAGCGGAGCAGATTACCGCCCATCAGGTTGCCCATCGGGTTGGTATCGTTGGGCATGACCATTTCGGTCATGACGGATTTAGATTCGGATACTTTTTTGGGTGTCATAGCTATTTTTTAATAGAAAAGCGGCCGCTACCGGCCGCTTTTCTATTGTTTTACTTGATCATTACGCCTTTCTTATTAATAAAAGGAATATTGGTAAAATGCATTTCATCGATGCTGCCTTTGACGAACACATATTTTTTATCAAACATATAATCGTCGAACATAAAGCTGACCCAGTACTCATTGGTCAGGTCAAACAACTTTGACTGGATCGGTTCGATCTGGACGCAGCTTTGCGGGCCGATCTCTTCAAAAAAATGGCGAAGGACGGTCGTCCTGACTTTTTCACCCTCTAATTTGCCGTAGCCTTTTGAATTGACCAGGACACTGCTGATGGGTGCTTCCTTCAGGTTGACGATGTAACTATCCCATAAATCCTCCTCTATTGGCTCCTCTTCACGTGGGACGATCGCAATGGCAATATCTTCTACCTTCAGTTGCGGAATATCTTTTTTCATACATCAGGTACTTACTTCACTCACTGTCCAATCAAAATCGAACAGTTCAGCAAATTGTTGTTTCAATATGGTTTTTACTTCTTCCATGTCCACTTCCCGACCGATTTCTTTTTGGAGGGAAGTGACAGCTTTATCTTTATCATCGATCCCACAAGGAATGATGTTGTTAAAATGATCAATTTGGGTATTGATGTTGAAGGCAAAGCCATGCATCGTTACCCACCGGCTGAGGTGCACCCCGATGGCGCAGATCTTTCGCTTGGGCAGCCAGCCTTCTGAATCCAGCCAAACGCCGGTGTATCCTTTCACGCGAATTCCTTCCAGCCCGTAGTGGTCCAAAGTCCGGATCACAGCTTCTTCCAGGTATCGCACATATTTATGCACATCTGTAAAAAAACATTCCAGGTCAAAGATGGGATAGCCAACGATTTGCCCCGGGCCGTGATAAGTGATGTCTCCTCCCCTGTTGATTTTATAAAACTGGAATCCCTCTTCCTTCAACTGCTCCTCATTCAATAAGAGATGATCGGTGCTGCCGCTTTTTCCCAGGGTATAAACCGGCGGATGTTCGCAAAAGATCAGGTAATGCCGTTGAGCTTCCTCCTCCAGGCCTTTTTTGGCGAGGTCACGGTTGCGCATTTTACGGTCTACCAATTCTTTATGTTTTCCGGTTTGGTAGTCCCACGCTTGCTGGTAATCGATAAGCCCTAAGTCTATAAATTGAACTTTTTTCATGGCGGCGCAAAGGTAGTTAATTTGATTGATAGTTCATAGTTCGGGGTTTTAAGTTTTGGGTTCAGGATTCCCCCAAAACCCAAAACCCAAATGATTAAATAATACAGAAATTCCTCCAAAAAAGTTTTTTGTGCTTACTTTAGATCATAATAAGTCTGCATATGAAAGTCAGTTTTCTTTTACCCCTTTTTCTTTGTAGTACCCTTCAATTTGGATGGAGTCAAAACGGTTTACCGTCCACTTACGGAGCCAGGAGCATTGCCATGGGCAACACGGGCGTCTCTATGGAGGATGTGGGGGCTTTATTGAACAACCAGGCCGGCCTGGCAGGTTTGACTTCCTTTTCTGCCTTGATCGCTGCAGAGCAACGCTTTGCCATCTCGGATCTGCAATCGGTGGCTGCGGGAGTTGCACTGCCTACCGGAGGAGGAACTTTCGGCTTAAGTTTGCAATATTTTGGATTTGATCTGTACAATGAGCAAAGGCTCGGGCTGACTTATGCGCGCAACTTATTCGATAATTTGTCTATCGGAGCTCAATTCGTCGTGCACAATACCCGTATAGAGGAATATGGCAGTAAATGGACAGCTGCGGTGGAACTGGGCTTACGCTATGAAATCACCGATGGTTTAGCGGTAGGCGCCCATGTATTTAATCCGGCCAGAATAGAAGTGATCGAAGGGGAGTTTTTACCTACTGTACTCCGGTTAGGTTTTTCGTATAAATCTTCTGATAAGGCTACTTTCGCCGCTGAAATAAGTAAAGACATCGATTATCCGGTTCAGGTCAGGGCCGGTTTTGAGTATCAGCTTGCCGCCCCTATCGCATTAAGGGCGGGTGTTCAGACGGCGCCGGAAAAATGGAGTTTTGGTATGGGGTATCATTTGGAAAAACAGCACCTTGTTGTGGATCTAAGCGCCTCTCATCATCAGTTTTTAGGATTTACGCCTGCGATTAGTTTGGCCTTCATCCCTCAGAAAAACATGGAATCTAATCAATAGCTTCAGGCTTTTACTTGGAAAACATGGGTGCCTCAAAAATGGACTGCACCACCTTAGGGTATCCGGTTTTCGTCGTTTACGCTGAAAAGTTGAGAGCATCAGACTAAAGTATGATGACCCGACATTGTAAAAATGTAGTCCAAGTGGGACCACATTTGCTTCGGTAACTAACTGAAAAACAAGTGTTTAAAAACAGGAAAATGCCTGAGTTGTCATTTGAGTTGTCGAAATTTGAAGTTAAGAAAAAAATAGGTTGGATGTTTTGTGTTCGGCCTGTTTTTGTTTGAAGTAAAATTTTAAAAACACTAAATCAATAGGAATATCATTATTGTTGCCATCAGAATCATAATTGAGTTTTCCGTTAAAGTCACCTTAGTCATAGGTAAATTAAAAACTGTACCCAGGCAGGCACATTGAATGCGCTTTTTGTCCAGTAAAGTCTTGGCTACCCCTAATGCCCCAATCGATACTATAATTAAGGAAATGGAATTGGTAATTACTAAGTTTATTCCCATAAAATAGGCAATACCCAAAGCTAGCTCAATAAAAGGATAAATATATCCATACCCAAGCCATTTTCCGGCAATAGGATCGTAGGTAGAAAAAGAATAGGCAAATCCTTTTAAGTCCAGCAATTTGAAAAAGGAAAACACCACGAAAAAACCTCCCATAAAATATTGCATTGCTTTCATGGTATTCCAACTTCCTGCAATTACCTGGCTTAGAAGTACTCCTCCAATCAGGTAGAAAAACACCAAGAACAATGGGTACAACCTCTTGTAATCCGAGGCAGAATCATCTTGAGGAATTTCTGTCGATGCCTCAACGGAATTGGTCACCCCACTTTCTATATCTGTAAGGACATAGTTTCCCTTTTCCAATAACTTTTGCTGCATGGTTTCAGTATCGATATGTTTTTCCATGGAAACAGATGCCATGCCTGTTGATAAATCAATATTCACATCTTTTATTCCATCGATTTTTTTCAATATAGATGAAACGCTACTGACACAACCATTACAGGTCATTCCGGTGATTTTATACGAATGTGTCATAATTCTTTTTATACAAAGAAACAGGAATTATGTCCCTTTCCTTTACAGGATATTGGGTTTTTGTTATATCATTTTGTGTCCTGAATTTGATCCAAAGAATTTCTTTTTGATCCGGTCATTTTTTTGAAGGCTGTAGGCGTCAAGCCTGTAACCTGCTTAAACTGGCCAGATAAATGAGCAGCACTACTATAGCCTAAACCAAAGGCAATTTCTCCAAGGCTAAGTTCATCATAAATCAACAACTCTTTTACTCGTTCAAGCTTCTGAAGAATGATGAATTTTTCAATGGTAATTCCTTCAATCGAAGAGAAAAGTCTACTTAAGCTATAGTAATTAATGCCAACCTGCTGCTCCAAAAAATCAGAGAAGTTGGTGGATGCAGGCTTATTTTTGTCATGGTGAACGTGCTCAATAATTATTGTCTTTACCTGCTCAATAATCTGCCGCTGTCGATCATTTATCAGTTCAAAACCACTTGACAGTAATACTTTTTCTACCTGCATAAATTCCACCTCCGATAATTCACCATTGAGCTCTGCTTTTCCCAATTCTATGGATTCGACGCCAATTCCCAATTTTTCCAAATCCTCTTTCACTACTCGAATGCAACGATTGCATACCATGTTTTTAATATATATCGCGGTCTTTTTCATAAACAATATTGTTAAAGAACCTCTACTTCAAATGACACTTTCTTGTGTTCCCACATTACCGAAATAGTGCCCTTGTTTCCTTCAGTAGGTTTCACCTCGTAGGTGAGTGCTTCTGCTATTTCGGGTAATTGTTCAGGTAGTACCTGAAAGCGAACTACATCTTCTGCTTCATTGTAATCATCATCCAGATGTTGTTCATGATTTTTGTTTAGAATGACCGTCCATTCCTCCTTACCCGGTATGGTGAAAAAACCGTAGGTCCCGGCAGGGATGGTCTTCCCATTTATCTTAACATCTTTATTGAAGTTTATGGAGGTAGCTTTATGTGCACCAGTTACCCAGACTTGATCGTAGGCTACGAGCCCGCCCCAAATTGTTCGTCCCCGAACACTTGGAGATGAATAATCGATATGTACATGCACATCTCCAATATTGGCCATCGCGTTAGTTCTTGGACTTAGTGGTTTCTTGTCAGTTGTTTCTTCTGGATCGTTTTGAGAAAGATGTTCATGATGCTCACCATCTCCAGTTGCTTGTTTGTCTTGTCCTTGATTGCAACTAATTCCCAGAAACAAAAATGAGATTAAAAACAGAAAAATTATTCGGTTCATTTTAGATTGATTTTTATGGTAAAAATTTAGATTAATTCTTTCTTTAAAAGCTGTGCATTAATAGCCACAATCACAGTACTAAGACTCATTAAGGCAGCACCGATTGCTGGTGAAATCATAATGCCCCAACTATACAAAACACCTGCGGCAAGAGGGATCGCAATGACATTGTAAGCAGTAGCCCAGATTAAATTTTGAATCATTTTTCGGTAAGTTGCTTTCCCAAAGAGGATTAAATTGGTAATGTCTTTGGGATTACTATTCACGAGGATGATATCGGCAGTCTCTGCAGCTACATCAGTTCCGCTTCCCACAGCAATTCCTACATCTGCTTGAGCCAGGGCAGGAGCATCGTTAATGCCGTCACCAGTCATTGCAACAAATTGATTCTGATCTTGTAACTCTTTGATCTTCTTTAATTTTTGATCTGGCAATACTTCCGCATAGAAGTCATCCATATTTAAGGTTTTACTTACTTTTTCAGCTACAGCTTTATTATCGCCAGTAAGCATAACGGTCTTGATATCATTTTTATAAAGAGTTTGAATAGCAGAGGCACTTTCGGGCCTAATTTGATCAGCAAGAGATATAAATCCAGCTAGTTCATTTTCTATCAATATGAAGACGATGGTTTCACTTCCATCATTTTGAGCGGCTCCTGGAATGGGTATATCATTTTCCGCTAAATAACCAGGACTAACTACTTTAACAGATTTTCCTTCCACATTTGCTTCCACGCCTTTGCCGGTAATAGCTATAAATCCTTCCGCTTTGGGCACTTTAATACCAAGTTCTTTGGTCTTTTCCATAATTCCTTCGGCAATTGGATGCTCAGAATTGGCTTCTAAAGCACTTGCTATGCGCAATAACTCTTTATCTTCCAACCCATCTTGAAGACTTTCAAAACGATTGACGCCAAATTCTCCGGTTGTCAGCGTGCCTGTTTTATCGAAGACAAGTGTAGAGATTTTACGAGCATTTTCAAAGGCGGTACGATTACGGATCAATAATCCATTTTGTGCCGAAACAGAAGTAGAAATAGCGGTAACTAACGGAATAGCCAAGCCCAGGGCATGAGGACAAGATATAACCATTACAGTTACCATTCGCTCTAGTGCGAATGCAAAATCTTTTCCTAATATGAGCCAAACTGTTAAGGTTCCAAAGCCCACCGCCAGTGCTACAATCGTTAGCCAAAATGCAGCACGATCTGCCAGTTTTTGGGTTTTGGATTTTCGCCCTTGAGCTTCTCGAACCATCGTGATGACCTTTGATAAATAGGTATCTTCTCCAGTGCCCTGTACTTTGACTTTTAACGAACCGTTACCATTAATTGCCCCGCCGATAACAGTATCCCCTTTACTTTTACTCACAGGTTTGCTTTCGCCGGTAAGCATACTCTCGTTTAGATTGCTCTCTCCCTCGATGATAATTCCGTCAGCGGGAATCTTTTCTCCCGGCTTTGTCAGGATGATATCCTCTTTCTTCAGCTCACTGACTTTCACGTCCATGATATGATCATCGTGAACCAAATGGGCTTCATCGGGCATGAGCGCCATTAGCTTTTCAAGTGCTCTAGATGCACCCAGGACTGATTTCATTTCGATCCAATGGCCAAGAAGCATTACAACAATAAGCGTAGCCAATTCCCAGAAGAACGTCTTTCCTTTCAGCCCGAAAACAACAGCGGTACTGTAAGCGTAGGCTACAGTGATCGCAATGGCGATCAAGGTCATCATACCTGGGGTCTTTTCTTTTAACTCATCGATTAGCCCTTTTAAAAATGGATAACCACCATAGAAAAATATAATACTGGATAAGGTAAACAGTATATATTTGTCACCAATGAATTGCCAGTTCAGACCAAGCCATTGCTGGATCATAGGTGATAACAGCAGGACTGGGACGGTAAGTATTAGTGAAATCCAAAATCGTTTTTTAAAATCTTCGATCATCATCTTGTGATGCTCATGATGTTGCCCTCCATGACTATGCTGGGTGTGTGAATTGTTGGGTTTATGATGGTGGTGTTTCATGATTAACTTATTTTATTTGTCAATTGTAAACCTTCTTTCTAGACCGAAATCCCGCCAGGCTCTAAGAGCAAAAGTGAAAAGGATAACCGTGAAGATTTGAGAAAGAGGATAAGTGCACAAACACACTAAGCCACTGCAATGCCATCTGCATTGAGTGGTGAAAACTGAAAAGGAATGGCTAGCAAAGGAATCTCTGCAATCTTATTGGTAAGTCACAGACAATCAGCGGAGGTTTGTAGTTAAGGTACTGAGGGGAAGGAGTATCTATAGAAGGCAGTTCATTATGGCGTTTGACAAATAAACCACTTAAAAGAACTGGATTTAAATTGATTTCGACTTCGCTGCCGGGAATGTATTGATCTGTTTCAGACTTTATATATTTCGTTTCGTCGTCACAACAGCCTTTTGACTCCTTTTTATTGTAGTTTTCAACACTATGCATAGAACAACTGGCCATTGCTTTTTCTTTATGACAAACTTCTGCCTCAAAGAAAATTGCCATACTTTTTAGCTCATTCTGGCAGTAGTGCATTTTAAGCACAAAACCAGTAGAACTGATTGAAATGAGCAATGCAAGAAAAATATGTCCTATTTTGTAAATCAATTTAGACCTTTTTGCAAAGGTACAAATAATTAAGGAGCAAGACTTTACATAATTTTGGGCAGGAGTTATAAAATATTGATGTAAGCTCCTTGGAGGGTATTGAATCTCCTATGACCAAAAGGGTTTCCCTTCTATGAAATCATACTATTTCTTTTTGCGCAAAAGTTCTTTCTGTTTTCAATGACAACATTTGAAGGTGACCAAACTGTGAAGTGAGTAGTTATGACTTAATTCATTAGATTTAGTAGATTTGAATACCCACATTTGATAACTAAACTACATGCAATTGCATTGCATTCTTTTTATTATTACTTTTGCGCCAAATGAAATGGACTACTACTATATTGAGCTTATACTTTCTGGCTTTAGCTGTACTTCCTTGTGCAGATGAAGCAGGCTGGTGTGTGTTTGATATAGAAAGTACCGTTGGCCTAGAGATACATCAAAGTGGTGATCATGATCACAAAAATGATTACTCAGATCATTGTTCCCCTCTTTGCACCTGTAGTTGTTGCCAAATCACGGTTCGCACGCCGACTAAAATTAATTTGGATATTTCTCCTGCGACCATTTCCTTTTCCGATCCTTCCTCTCTAGAATCCTCACTTAAGGATCTCACTTCTCTAAATGACATCTGGCAGCCGCCAAAATCAATGGGTTAACCTGTTTGCAGGGTTATGACCCTGCCCATTTCTTTAGTATGGTTTAACCTGAAGTTGGATGCTGTAGCTCCCAAAGAGACAGTGTGCTAAGACAAAGTACATTGAACAAGATGTAAATCTATTCAATAGATCCATTGGTCGTAAATCCTTCAAACCTATGAAGGATGATCACCATCAAAGTTCGGCACCTCTTTATTAGCTGCTGCATTCGGCTGCAAAAGCATTTACATTTCACATGATTGATCAAATTATTGCTTTTTCTGTCAAGAATAAGCTAATCATTGGTCTGTTCACTTTTGCTCTCATTGGTGTGGGCATCTGGAGCATGACCAAAGTACCCATCGACGCCGTCCCGGATATCACCAACAATCAGGTTCAGGTGATTACGCAAGCGCCAAACCTGGGTACCGAAGACATCGAACAATTTATTACCTATCCGGTAGAGGTGGCGATGGCCAACTTGCCGGGAGTTTTGGAGATCCGATCTGTTTCCCGCTTCGGACTCTCCGTAGTAACTATCGTTTTTGAAGACTATATGGACACTTATCTGCCGCGACAACTAGTCAACGAAAAATTGGCGATGGTTAAGGAAGAGATCCCTGCCGGCTTTGGAGAATTCTTCATGGGGCCTATCTCAACCGGCCTGGGTGAGATCTACCAATATACCCTTGAAGTGGAGGAAGCCTACTCCGACAGGTATTCCGCCATGGAACTGCGCAGCATCCAGGATTGGATCGTACGCAGGCAGATGTCCATGGTACCGGGAGTGGTGGAAGTCAATGCTTTCGGCGGAAAACTCAAACAGTATGAAGTGGCTGTCGATCCCGACGAATTGCGGGCGATAGACCTAACTATTACCGATATTTTTGATGCGCTGGAGCGCAACAATCAAAATACCGGTGGAGCGTATATCGAAAAAAACCACCAGGCAAACTTTATTCGGGGAGAAGGCCTGGCCCGTAGTATCCAGGATATCGAAAACATCGTAGTCAAAACGGTGGGTAATATCCCCATCCGTATCGCAGATGTAGCCAAAGTAAAGTTTGGGACGGCGGTCCGCTACGGAGCCTTTACCAAAGATGGCAAAGGAGAAGCTGTGGGTGGTATGATCCTGATGCTGAAAGGGGCTAATTCCAATGAGGTAATTAGCGATGTAAAAGAGCGGGTCGCCCAGATCCAGACCTCCCTGCCGGAAGGTGTAACGATAGCACCTTTCCTGGATCGCAGCACACTGATTGCTGAAACAACGAGTACCGTATCTACCAACTTACTGGAAGGCGCGCTCATTGTAATATTTGTCCTGGTTTTCCTGTTGGGCAACTGGCGAGGCGGGCTTATTGTGGCCTCTACCATTCCGTTATCGCTACTCTTCGCATTCATCCTGATGAATGCCTTTGACGTATGGGCCAACCTGATGAGCCTGGGTGCTATCGATTTTGGTATTATCGTAGACGGTGCCGTGATCATCGTAGAAGGGACCGTATTCTTCATGGTGCAACGCTTGCAACAAGGTAATAAGATGGATGCAGAAGCGCGAGATGAAGTAGCGCGTAGTTCAGCCAGTAAAATGATGAATGCTGCCTTTTTCGGTCAGTTGATCATTCTGATCGTGTTTTTGCCTATTCTGTTTTTGGAGGGCGTAGAAGGAAAAATGTTCCAGCCGATGGCCTTGACCTTCATGTTTGCCATGCTTGGCGCGATGATCCTTTGCCTAACTTATGTGCCGATGATCTCAGCCTTGTTCATTCGCGTAGGAAAGGCCGAACGGCGCACGTGGGGAGATCGGATCGTCCTCTGGATCGAAGATAAATACGAAACAGTTTTGGCAGGAGTGTTAAAACGGACGATCATTATTCTCACTTCAGCCCTTGCCCTATTTGTACTCTCCGTTTTTGCCTTTAGCCGCATGGGAGGAGAATTTATACCGCAACTGGATGAAGGGGATATCGCCTTTCACATTATTCTGAAACCGGGCAGCGCCCTTTCAGAGAGTATCGAAACAGCCACCAAGATCGAACGCATCCTGCTCGAAAATTTCCCGGAAATAGAACACGCCATGACTCGTTTCGGAGTAGCTGATGTACCCACCGATCCGATGCCGATGGATATCGGAGACTGTTTTGTTTTACTGAAACCTAAAGACGAATGGGTTTCGGCCGAGACCAAAGAAGAACTCATTATCAAAATGAAAGAAAAGCTCAATGTAGTGCCTGGGGTCAATTACGAGTTTACCCAGCCCATTGAGATGCGATTTAATGAGCTGCTGACCGGCGTACGCGAAGATATAGCCGTCAAGCTCTACGGAGAAGATCTGCAACTACTGGCCGAGAAAGCCGAAGAAATGGGCCGGATTATCGCTACCGTACCCGGAGTAGGGGATATGAAAGTGGAAGCGACTACCGGATTACCGCAGATGACGGTCAACCACGACCGGGAGAAATTGGCCCAGTATGGTTTGAATGTCAATGACATCAATAATGTGATCGAAGGCGCATTTGCCGGGGCTAAGGCCGGAGTGATCTTTGAAGGAGAAAAAAGGTATGATCTGGTCGTTCGTCTGGATTCCGTGCACAGAACCAATATCAACGATCTGAAAAATCTTTATATCAACACCCCATCCGGCTCACAGGTCCCGCTCAAAGAATTGGCCGATATCAGTTACGAACCCGGTCCGATGCAGATCAGCCGGGATAATACCAATCGCAGGACTTACGTAGGGGTTAACGTCCGCGGTCGGGATGTCAAAACGTTGGTGGAGGAGATTCGGCAAAAACTGGATGCTCAACTGCAATTACCCCCCGGCTACTATATCCGCTACGGCGGCGCCTTTGAGAATCTGGAAAGGGCTACTCAGCGCCTACAGGTAGTCGTACCGATTGCCTTAGCCTTGATCTTTTTGCTCATATTTTTTGCACTGCGCTCCTTCAGGCAGAGTATGATGATCTACATGGCCATACCACTCGCGGCCATTGGTGGGGTATTCTCCCTTTGGCTACGGGATATGCCCTTCAGTATTTCGGCCGGAGTGGGTTTCATCGTGCTCTTCGGGGTGGCTGTACTGAACGGCCTGGTGCTAATCAGCGGTTGGAACGAGCTTAAGGAAGAAGGGATGACGGACCTGGAAGATCGGATCAAAACCGGAGCACGTCGAAGAATTCGCCCAATCTTATTGACTGCATTGACCGATATACTAGGGTTTCTGCCGATGGCTTTATCTGCTTCCGCCGGAGCTGAAGTGCAACGCCCGCTGGCTACCGTGGTGATCGGCGGATTGATCACTTCTACAATGCTTACCCTGTTCGTATTACCCATTTTGTACCGCTGGACGGAAACTCACAGTTTAGGTTTCAGTGGCGCGCGTAAAGTAGTAACAACGCTACTGCTCATGGTCGGACTGACGGCCTTGTTGCCGGTCAACAGCACGGCTCAGATTGCCGACACCTTCCCTAGCATTTCACTGGAAGAGGCAACGCAACAAGCACTTGTAAATTATCCAAAATTACAGGCTGCCCGACTGGAAGTCACCCGTCAGCAAGCACTGGAAAAGACCGCTTATGATCTGGGTAATACGCAAATCTTTACCGGTGCTGAAGAATTCGGTAATGGCAGTAGTGGGGTATATACTATCATCGGGGCCCAGCAACAAAATATTGATGTATTTGGGATCGCCCCAAAGCGGGCTATGCAACAACAAAGGGTGATGCTGGCCGAAGCGGCAGTAGATCTCAGTGAAACGGCCATTCGACAAAAGGTGCAGGAGGCCTACTTTGCTACCTATGTTGCCAGAAACAAATGGTTACTGTATAGCCGGCTTGATTCCATATATCAGGATTTTCAACGTGCCGCCCGGGTGAAATACGAAGTCGAAGAAACCTCCCGGCTGGCTTTTCTGGCCGCTGCCAATCAGGTCAAGCAAATCACCTTACTGTTGGAACAATCGGCCTATGACTACGCCACCGAATTGCAGCGATTAAACCTGTGGCTGGCCGGCGATACCATTTACACGGTGTCCATGATATCCTCACCCGACTGGGTGGAGCCGGTCCCACTCGTGGATAGCCTGGATAATCATCCGGCCTTAAGCTTAGCGAATCAGCGCATCCGGGTCGCGGAAGCAGAGAGGGAAGTGGCGGAAGCAGCGCTCAAGCCCCGCTTGAATGCACAATACGGGCTGCAAAGTATCGGTGGACAATTTCCTTTTCATCAGTTTCAACTTGGTGTCAGTATTCCTTTGTTCGCTCAGCCGGAGAAAGCCAGAATACAGGCCGCTGAGGTACAAACCCAAATTGCAGTGCAGGATTACCGGCAGGATCGCCTTGAATTAAATGCGGAATACCGGGCGCTTCAGCAGCAATACCGGAAATGGTCTGCTTCCTGGCGGTTTTATCAACAGGAGGCGCTTCCCCTGTCGAGAGAACAGTTAGAGGGAAGTATGCTGGCCTATCGCGAAGGGGCCATTGACTATGTAAGCTTTATCCAGAACCTTCAGGCCAGTGTGCAGGTGGAAGTAAACGCGCAGGAAGCTTTGGGCCGGTTTCTGGAGGCTAAGGCTAAGCTGCAATATTATCTTAATTCGTCAAATCAGTAAAAATCATAAAATGTACCATATCATAAAAAATTCATTTGGACTGATCGCTTTCTTGGTTTTTCTTACTGCCTGTAGTGGGACGAATCCGGGGGAGGAAGCTAATCATATGGAAGAAATGGAAAATCAAGCGCACGGAAGTGAAGATGACCACCATCAGGAAGAAGGTGTGCATTTTTCTCAGGATCAGTTCAATGCTTTGCAAATGGTGACCGGCAAACTTCCCCGCCGGAACATTTCTGCCGTAGTGGAGGCCAATGGAGAGTTGGAAGTGCCGCCCCAAAATGAGGCCACGGTAACGGCGATCATTGGCGCAAATATCACTACTATTAAAGTCATAGAAGGAGATGATGTCAGAAAAGGGCAGGTTTTAGCCTACCTGTCCCATCCCGACCTGACCCGTATCCAGAGTGATTACCTGGAAGCTTTCAACAGTTTGCACTTCCTGGAGCAGGAATACCAACGGCAAAAGCGGCTCTACGAAGAGGAGGTCGGATCGGGTAAAGCTTTTCAGCAAACGCAGGCAGATTTCCGGGCGGCACAAGCGCAGGTAAAAAGCCGGTCCATGCAGTTGCAACAGCTCGGATTAAATCCCGATCAAATTCGGGAAGGAAGCTTTTATCAACAAATGCCGGTGATCAGCCCCATCAGTGGAACGATCACCAAGGTAGAGGTGAAAACCGGTCAGTATGTACAACCCGATAGGGATTTGTTTGAAATTATAAATATTGATCATATCCACGCCGACTTAATGGTTTTTGAAAAGGATATCTATAAGATCGAGGAAGGGCAGCAGGTGCGGTTCCAAGTGGCCACTCTACCCGGTGAGGAGCTTTTTGCCAAGATCTACTCTGTGGGTAAGAAATTTGAGCAGGACCCGAAGGCTTTACATGTACACGCCGAGATTGAGAATAAGACTGGTAAGCTTCTTCCGGGGATGTACATCAAAGGACAGATCCTGACTGATAGCATCACTACCGATGCTCTTCCCGAAGCGGCGGTGGTGAGTGAGGGAGACCGGTACCTGGCATTTCTGGCTACTAAAGAATCCGGGAGTGATATAGAGGAGTGGGTGTTTACTCCAGTGGAAGTAATTCCGGGAACTACTCAAGATAATTGGGTTAGTGTTCGTTTGGTGCAAGAGATCCCGGAAGATACTCAATTCGCCCTCAATAATGCCTATTATCTACTCGCTGAATTGAAAAAAGGAGAAGCGGAACATAGTCACTGAGACCAGTAGCACATCTGGACTACTCAGCCTGTTATTGCTATTGAAACAATTTCCGATTTAATGGAAGTAACCTGAAAATATAAAAATGAAAAAACTGCAAATCAAAATACCACTCATTCTGCCAGAAGTGCCGGACGAAAAGGATCAATGCGTTGATATTCTGATCAACCGTCTGCGGGAAGCCAAAGGCCTGGAAAAAGTACATCTGTCCGAGAAAACGGACAATAGTGTACCTCAGCTTTGTTTTCATTATGATCCCGAACTTATTTCACTAGATCGCGTTCGCATCCTTGCCAGACAAACGGGTGCAGAGATCACTGAAAAGATCGGCCATAAACTCATTGAAGTGAGCGGTATCCGTCACACGCATCATGCCCGGAATATTGAGCGAAAATTGCAAAGATTGGATGGCATCCTGGAGGCCGCAGTCTCGGCTTCCGGCATGGTGCGACTTGAGTTTGATACAAGCCAAGCCAATGAAACTGTATTGCTCCAGGCTTTGCGAAAGGAAGGGTTGGATATACCGGATACCAAAGTAAGCGCCGAGCGGTTTCTTCAAAAAATAGAGGTAGCTGAGAGTGTGCGAAAAGAAAAACGAACTGGTGAAAAAGAACGTGATCATGACCATGCACATGAAGAGGAAGAATTACATGAGCACACTCATGGAGGGATTTTTGGAAAAAATACAGAATTGATCTTTTCCATTATCTGTGGGATTTTGCTGGGGATAGGTTTCGCGCTTTCTTATGCAGAAGTCGTGCCGTTTTGGGTAAGCTTGGCCTTATATATCGGTGCGTATTTCTTCGGTGGATTTTATACAGCCAAGGAAGCTATCGAAACGGTTGCTAGAGGCGGTTTCGAAATTGACTTTCTCATGCTGGTGGCTGCTATAGGTGCGGCCTTCCTGGGAGAATGGGCTGAAGGAGCCTTGCTGCTGTTCCTTTTCAGCTTAGGGCATGCCCTGGAGCATTATGCAATGAATAAAGCTCGAAAATCAATTGCAGCCTTAGCAGCCTTGGCTCCTAAAACTGCCTTACTGAAGAAGAATGGCAAGATCGAAGAAGTCGGCATTGAGCAATTGAATATCGGTGACATTATTCTGGTAAAACCAAACAGCAAGATATCGGCGGACGGTATGGTGGTTAACGGTAAAAGCAGTGTAAATCAGGCACCTATTACGGGAGAGAGTGTGCCGGTGGACAAGGTGCCGGTAAATGATCCCGACCGGGACTGGTCAGATAATAGTGAAATCAGGGATGAAAACCGGGTGTTTTCAGGCACGATCAATGGCAACAACACCCTGGAAATAAAGGTGATCAAAGAAGCCAAAGACTCTACCTTATCACGGCTGGTGAAGCTGGTGAATGAAGCACAAACCCAAAAATCGCCGACTCAACGCTTTACGGATAAGTTTGAAAAATACTTTGTGCCGTCCGTCCTGCTTCTTGTATTAGTACTTAATTTTGCCTTCCTGGTGGTGGACGAAGCCTTTAGCGAAAGCTTTTACCGAGCCATGGCAGTATTGGTAGCGGCCAGCCCTTGTGCCCTGGCCATTTCCACCCCTAGTGCTGTGCTGAGTGGAGTAGCCCGGGCGGCCAAAGGTGGGGTGCTGATTAAGGGTGGACGACCGTTGGAAGATCTGGGCGAACTAACTGCTGTGGCCTTTGACAAAACAGGAACCTTAACCGAAGGGAAACCCAAACTTACCGAAGTGATTGTCCTGGGCGATAAAGGGGAAGAAGAAGTATTAAAAACGGCTGTAGCGGTAGAAAATCTCAGTGACCATCCTTTAGCTAAAGCGGTCGTGCGCGATGGAAAAGAGCGTCTTAAGGATGCCGATATACCGCAGGCTGAAAATCTGGAGGTAGTGCTAGGTAAGGGGATCAAAGCCACGTTGGGTGAAGACAATATTTATATTGGCAATCTGGACTTGTTTGAATCTTTGGATAGTAAAAAGCCGCCTGCAGAAATAGAGAATAAGGTAAAGTCCTTAGAGTCCGAGGGAAATACAACGATGCTGATCCGGCAAAATGACACTTATATTGGTATTCTGGCCCTGATGGACACCCCGAGGGCTGAGGCGAAAAATACCCTGGAGCAATTGAAAAAGATCGGCATAAAACACATGATCATGCTCACCGGTGACAATCAGCAGGTAGCCGACGCAGTGGCTAAAGAGATTGGTCTTACAGATGCTTGGGGTAGTTTGTTGCCCGAGGAAAAAGTGGAGGCCATCAAAGAGCTAAGGGAAAAGGAATCGAAGGTAGCAATGGTGGGCGACGGCGTGAACGATGCCCCGGCCATGGCCAATAGTACGGTAGGTATCGCTATGGGAGCAGCCGGAAGCGATGTAGCACTGGAAACAGCCGACATTGCTCTGATGGCTGATAAACTGGAGACCTTGCCCTTTGCTATCGGATTAAGCAGAAAGTCTAAAGGTATTATCAAACAAAACCTTTGGGTAAGCCTTGGGATAGTTGCTTTACTGATACCTGCTACCATTTTCGGATTTACCAACATCGGTATTGCAGTGCTCATCCACGAAGGTTCTACATTACTAGTGGTATTTAATGCGTTGAGATTATTAGCTTATAAAAAGTAGCAAACATTGAAAAAAAGTATTTTCACGATCAGTAAAATGGATTGCCCTTCCGAGGAGCAAATGATCCGCATCAAACTGGAATCCTTTCCCCAGGTGAAGCATCTGGAGTTTGATATCCCATCCCGTAAATTGGAAGTTTTTCACCAGGATGATGTACAACCCATTCATGCTGCCATCAGTGAACTCAACCTCAATGACCAACTACAAGGTACTACTGAGGCTGAATTGCCCATGGAGGTTGATGATACGCAACAACGGAAAATATTATGGTGGGTTCTGGGTATTAATTTTAGTTTTTTTGTGATTGAATTGACCACTGGCTGGATATCTCGGTCCATGGGTTTGGTAGCCGATTCTCTGGATATGCTGGCCGATTCCATCGTTTACGGACTAAGTCTTTTTGCTGTAGGAGCAGCTATTTCTCGGAAGAAAAAAGTAGCGAAGGTTAGTGGCTACTTTCAGATGGGACTGGCTTTGCTCGGGTTTTTTGAAGTACTACGCAGGTTTTTCAGCGAAAGTGAAACGCCCTTGTTTCAATGGATGATCATCGTTTCTGTTCTGGCGCTTGCGGGTAATTTGGTTTCTCTTTGGCTGATCAATAAGGCCAAGAGTAAAGAAGCTCACATGCAAGCTAGCGCAATTTTTACCTCTAATGATATCATAGTGAATGGAGGGGTGATCCTGGCTGGGGCACTTGTTTTCTGGTTAGAAAACAAATGGCCCGACCTGATCGTTGGAGGGATCGTTTTCGGATTTGTATTGAGGGGTGCACTAAGAATTTTAAAATTAGCGAAATGAAAGAAATTGATAAAATTTTAGAAAAAAAGGTTATTCGTATCACTCCCACGCGCCAACTTTTATTGGGATATTTTTTACGAAATCAAAAGACATTCGGTTTGCAGGAATTGGAGAAAGTTTTTCCAAAATCCGATAGAATAACTATATACAGAACACTAAAAACATTTGAGGAAAACGGCATCATTCATAGCATTGATAATGGTACCAGTGAAGTGAAATATGCCCTGTGTAAGGAGCGTTGTTCTCCTTCTTATCACATTGACCAACACCCACATTTTCATTGTGTTAATTGTAGTCAAATTATTTGCTTGGAAAATGTTTCCATCCCTTCAGTTGAGCTTCCTGAAGGATATACACTTATTAACATAAGTATGATAATGAAAGGAACTTGTAAAAACTGCCAAGCGTGACTTTGCAATTTCATTGCATTGGAGACCAAATTAATTTTAGAGAAAAAATATTGAGCATGCAAAGGTATTTATTCATTTTTCTAATTGTTTATTTCTTTTTCGTTTTCTTTTTACGGTCGTATCTGCTTTGGAAAAAAACAGGAGTAAATCCACTGACCTTTAGCAAATTGGATGATGCACATGGTTATAATGGAAAGGTGTTTTTATTCATTTCCTTAGTGGAATTAGTAGTTGTATTTATTTATGCTTTTAAAAACGAATGGCATCAATACCTGTTGCCATTTTGGAATTTGGAATATAACTATTTGCAATATGTCGGATGGGGATTATTGATGTTATCTCTTATTTTAGTCTGGGTAGCTCAATCTCAAATGGCGAACTCTTGGCGGATTGGAATTGATAAGAAAAATAAAACTGAACTGGTTACAGACGGCTTATTTCCCATTTCAAGAAACCCTATTTTTCTTGTTATTATGATTGCCAATGTAGGGCTGTTTTTAATAATTCCAAATGCGTTCACCTTGCTTATTATTTCACTTTCTATGGTGAGTATTAATACACAAATTAGATTGGAAGAAGCATTCCTGAAATGGCGTGGTTCAATTTAGCCGGACATTTTTTTAAGACAATTTTTCAAAATAATTTTCTTCTCTGGTCTCAAAAGTAAAACTCAAGCTTGATTGACTTTCCAAAATTCCATCCAGTAGCGGTCCTCAAATTGAACTGGACTGAGGTAGTTCAGTGAGGAATGTTTTCTGATCGTATTGTAATACCCTTCGATATATTCAAAAATTCTCCTTTTTGCATTTTCTAAGCCATAAAAAACATCACCGTTGAGCAGCTCTGCCTTGAACCTTGAAAATAGTGATTCAGCAAAGGCATTATCGTAGTGGTCATCTTTTCGGGGCATGCTTTGTCTAAACTGGTGCTGAGCCAGTAAAGCCCGAAAGTTGATAGAGCCATATTGACCGCCACCATCAGAATGCACGATCAAACCTGGACTGGGTTGCCGATTCCGGATGACCTGTTTCATAGCCCGGATGACTAATGATTCATCCATATGCTCATCCACTTGCCAACCCACTATTTTTCGACTGAATAAATCCATGCAGGTGGCTAAATACAGCCACTCGTCATATCCATCCAGCGTACTCGGCAAATAAGTGATGTCCCCCACAATGACCTGGCTGGGCGCATCTGGAGGTGGCAGATCCAGTAGTAGATTCGGGCTTCTGCGTAGATTTGGATGGCTCTGAGTCGTTCTGGGCACAAAACTTTTGGGCTGAATAGCCTTCAGATTTTGTACCCTCATCAGTCGTCTTACTTTATTCAGACCTACCTCAAAGTTGCGATCCTTGAGCTCAGACCAAATTCTACGGGCTCCATATCGCTTAAGATGCCTTTCAAAAATCGTTTTTACTTCTTTTAGTAAAAGTTCTTCCTCCCTACTGGTTTGGTAACTTATTCCGGCATAAAAAGAATAATAAGCACTCCGGCTCACTTCCAGTACCCGACAAAGATGTTTAACCGGATAGTCGCTACTTAATTGCTCGATCAGTTTGTAAACCCTCACTAGGTCTGCCGGCTGAAAATGCTTAAGGCTTTTTTAAAATATCCCGTTCCATTTCAACTTCCGCCAGACGCTTTTTCAGCTGTCTTATTTCTTCTGTTTTGTCTCTATCCTTGTCCTCTTTTTTATCAACTGCTGCTTTCCTTCTCCAACGGTACAGCAGGGCTTCGCTCACCCCCAATGCCTCCGAAACAGATCGTACACTTCGACCGTCGGCTATCATTTGAAGGGCGTTTTGTTTAAAGGTCGCATCATAACGGCGACGTTTTTTTGGATAATTTTGCTTTTTCATCTGAACACAAATTTACCTTATTTTTGTGTCCGTATTTATTAAACCATCTCACATTACAGTTGATAGTGCCCAGGAGTGGTATGAGCATATAAGTGAGATTCTAGAGAATTCAAACTATAAATATGCTAGAGTTAAACCTCCCAAAGAAGAACCACATGCTATTGTAACTTATGCTTGGGACCCATGGGGAGTATTACTTCATTTTGCACAAGACAAAACAAGCTAATTTCAATTCTAATTATTATAGATCTTTTTAATTGAGGAGTTGTTCAATTTATTGGATTATGGTCCCATCCAGACTCTCCCCCTTCCCTCAAGACTACTAAAAAACAATGGATTAGGTTCATTAAAATGAGTGAGTTGTCGGAATCGTTGTCGAAAACATTCCTGGCTTTTCCTTTTAAAAGAGTTACCGAAGCTCGAAAAAATTCAAAAAGTGAGAATTTTCGAGGGTTTTGGCGGAATACTGGAGAAAACCTTTTTATACCGTCTCTCCAATTTGGTCTCTCTTCTACCTCCTGACTCATATAACTCCTATTCTATAACAACTTTCCTCTGATCATCCGATCCTTTCCATTTAAGTCTTTTTCAATGCTGAGGTTCGCAAAACCGTTTTTTTCCATAAAATCTAATACCTGGGCGGCATTAAAAGCATTGGTTTCGAAAAACAGATAGCCCCCTTTTTTTAAGTGCTTTTGGGAAAAAAGAGTGATTTTTTTATAAAAAAGAAGTGGATCCTCATCTTCCACAAAAAGGGCTAATCGAGGCTCATGCTCAATGACATGTGTATCCATGAGCGGCGTTTCTTCTTCCGGTATGTATGGTGGGTTACTTACGATCAGGTCAAAAACGGGTAGCTGCGGCCAAAGCGTTTCATCCAGAATGTTTATATGATAGAACTGGACAGGTATATCCAATCGCCTGGCATTCTCTTTCGCAACCTCCAATGCTTTCTCAGAAACATCCAGCGCCGAAACGGACAGAAGGGGATTTATTTTACCCAGTGTGATCGGAATGCAGCCGGTACCCGTACCAATGTCCAGCAAGTCTAGCTTCTTGCCCGGACATTCATTCTTGACGGTTTGATGAATCCAGTAGACCAGTTCTTCAGTCTCCTGGCGAGGAATGAGCACATGGGGATTAACCATAAATTTGAAGCCGTAAAAATCGGCTAAACCCAGCACATATTGAACCGGCTCACCACTGAGAAGGCGGCTTTTAATTTTTTCGAATGTCTCCAATTCTTCGGACTCCATGGACCGATCAGCCGCTTGAAAAAAGCGGAAAACATCCTCAAATACAATACGAGCAATACTGCGAGCTTCCCCTTCTCCGTACTTTGGAAGCAAGGCCTCTTTCAAATCTCGAAAAGCCTCCTGGCAAGTCATCAGGAAAGACGGTTCTTAAAGTCTTCGTATTCAAATGTTTTCACCACTTCCAATTCATTATTTTGTTTCCAGATACAAATGGCCGGGTGCTGAACCCCGTTGAAGGTGGTAGTCTTGACCATGGTATAGTGGATCATGTCCCAAAAAACCAGTTGATCCCCAATTTTCAGCTCCTCCTCGAAGGAATAGGCATCCATAAAGTCACCGGCCAGGCAGCTGACACCTCCCATCCGGTAGGTCGGCTTGCCTTCTTGTGGGTCGGTGGCTCCCAGAATTTTTGGCCGATAAGGCATTTCCAGGGTATCCGGCATATGAGCGGTAAAGGAAACGTCTAAGATGGCCGTTGTTAAACCGCGTCGATGAACGATGTCCAGAACGGTCGCGACCAATTCGCCGGTGTCCCAGGCGATGGCACTACCCGGCTCCATAATGACTTCCAGCTGAGGGTATTGTTGTTTGAATTTTTTCAGCACTTTTATCAGATGCTCCACATCATATCCTTTGCGGGTCATCAGGTGGCCTCCGCCGAAGTTCACCCATTTTAATGAGGGCAAAAACCGGCCAAAGCGCTCCTCAAAAGCTTCCAGTGTTTTCTCCAAAGCTTCGGAAGTGGACTCGCAGAGCACGTGAAAATGCAGGCCTTCGATCCCTTCCGGCAGGCCATTTTCCAAATCCTCCACCAGCGTACCCAACCGCGATTGAGGATTGGCCGGATTGTACAAAGCCACCTCCACATCGGAGTATTCCGGATTGACACGCAGGCCGGGCGAAATACCGGCTTGCTGCACCCGATCTTTGAAGGTTTCGTACTGCTGCAGGGAATTAAAGGTAATGTGACTGCTATATCGCATTAATTCCTCGAAATCGTCAGGCAGGTAAGCCGGCGAATAGGTATGGGCTTTTTTGCCCATTTCCTCAAAGATCAAACGGGCCTCATGCAAAGAACTAGCTGTGGCGCCTTTCAGGTATTGGGCGACTAATGGGAAGGTTCGCCACATGGCAAAGCCTTTTAATGCCAATATGATGGAAATACCGGTTTTTTCTTGGACACCAGCGATCAATTTCAGGTTTCGGACAAGGCGTTCTTCCTCCAATACAAATGCGGGAGATGGAACTTTGGAATAGTTTATACTCATAACTTCTGGAATTAAGGGAGGGGTTGTGTAAAAAGTCCTTCGGCCTTTTCACACAACCAATAATATTCTTTTAGGAGGTCGTTTTAAGAAAAAAACTTTGTTTTTTTCTTAAAACGACCTCCTAAATAAAATTTAATGGGGTGCGCAAAATCGAGGAACGAGTTTACACAACCCCTCCCTTAAATGATAATTACACCTCAAATTCAATATCAACATTCGATTCTTCCTCCCAGGGCAAGCCCATCGGGCCGAGCTTTTCGAGGAAAGGATCCGGATCGAGTTCTTCTACGTTAAAGACGCCGGCTCCTGTCCATTTACCGGTCAGCATCATCATGGCGCCCAGTGTGGCGGGAACACCGGTAGTATAGGAAACTCCTTGTGCGCCGGTTTCTTTATAGGCAGCCTCGTGGCTACAGTTGTTCCAGATGTAGTAGGTCTTTTCTTCCCCGTTCTTGATGCCGCGAATACGGCAGCCGATGGAAGTTTCTCCTTTATAATTTTCTCCCAGCTCGCCGGGATCGGGTAAAACGGCCTTCAGAAATTCAAGCGGGACAATATCTACCCCCTTGAAATTAACCGGCTCGATGCCCGCCATTCCAATATTTTGGATCACCCGCAGGTGGGTTAGATATTCTTCCCCGAAGGTCATCCAGAAACGGGCCCGTTTCAATGTCGGGAAGTTTTTAACCAGAGATTCCAATTCTTCGTGATAGATCAGAAAAGAATTTTTGGGGCCGATATTCGGATAATTGACCATTTTGGAAATGGCATGCGGTTCCGTTTCAATCCATTGTCCGTTCTGGTAATACTTCCCTTTCTGTGTCACCTCACGAATATTAATCTCAGGATTAAAATTGGTGGCAAAAGCTTTTCCATGATCACCGGCATTGCAATCGACGATATCCAGGTAATGGATCTCGTCAAAATGGTGTTTGGCAGCACGGGCGGTAAAGATGCTTGTTACACCCGGATCAAAGCCACAACCTAGTACTGCCATCAGTCCTTTCTCCTTGAAGCGATCCTGATAGGCCCACTGCCAGCTGTATTCGAACTTGGCCTCGTCCTTGGGCTCATAGTTGGCAGTATCCAGGTAATGGACCCCGGTTTCCAGGCAAGCATCCATGATGGTCAGATCCTGATAAGGCAGGGCCACGTGGATGACCATTTCCGGGCCGAAAGACCGGATGAGCTCTACCAATTGTGGTACATTTTCAGCATCTACTGCGGCAGTTGACAGATGCTGGTGGCCAGTCGCTTTGGCTACATCCTTCATGATATCATCACATTTGGATTTTGTCCGGCTGGCCAGCATAATTTCAGAGAACACTTCAGGATTTTGGGCGCACTTAAAAGCCACGACTCTTCCTACTCCACCAGCGCCTATGATCAATACTTTAGACATGCTTTGAAAATTTGATAGGGTTGAAATAAGGACAAATGTAGTAATCTGATCTTGGTTCTGCAATCAGAATATTGCTCAAGCGTTTTTTTTCGGAAAAACCTTGTTCTTTTTACAATGAAGTTGTTCCGAAGATTTTCCGCCAAGCTGATTTTTTTATATTTGTTGCCATACGATTATTCGGTTCTGTGAAGTATGTGGATAAAAAATTATAAATACCATCGCCATGAAAAAACTGTTCTACATTTTGGTCGCATTCCTGCTATTTTGCAGTCATGACATGTACCTCAAAATGGACACCTATTTTTTACAACCCCATTCAGCTGCTGCTATCAAGCTATTCAACGGCACCTTCGACCGTAGCGAAAACACGATTGATCGCAGCCGCATGACCGATGTAAGCCTGGTAGGCCACGGGCAGCGACTCCATGTGGATACAAACCAGTGGCAAGAGGAGAATATGCTGACCGTTTTGAATTTCACAACCGGCGAATCCGGTACCTGGGTGGCCGGTGTATCTACTCGTCCGCAAAATATTGAATTGAGCGCTGCTGACTTTAATAGCTACCTCGAACATGATGGCGTATGGGATATGCTGAAGTGGCGGCAAGATAACCATACGCTTGATCAGGATGCCGTAGAAAAATATTCCAAGCACGTCAAAACCATCTTCCAGGTCGGTGAGCAATTGACTCAGGACTGGCAAACTGTACTGGGATATCCCATTGAATTCGTCCCCTTGAGTAACCCCTACGACTTACATCCCGGCCACGGCCTGGAGGTTCAACTGCTTTGGCAGGGCGCCCCTTTGGCCAACCAAATCGTTTACATCGGTTCGAAGGGAAGCTCGGGTGATCACGATCATCAGCATACCGATGAGGCAATTTCTGATCATAGTCACGATAATGAAACAAGCGACCATCAGCACGATGAGCTGACCCCCATTCGCACCAATGCCGAAGGGAAGCTAATCGTTAACCTCACTCATCAGGGAGTTTGGTATCTACGCACTATTTATATGACCCATTCGGAAGAAACCGGACTGACACATGAATCCAACTGGGCCACCTTAACTTTTGAAGTGGGTCAGGGACACAGTCATGAACATGAGGTGAGTGAGCACAGCCACGACGATGAAGACCGGTTCGGAATCCCTACTTATGTATATTGGGTGGGGAGTTTGCTACTGGTTGGAATTTTATTTTTATGGTTTAATCGAAAATCTTAGATGAAACAAGCTATTAAATTTCTTACAATCCTTCCTTTGCTACTATTTCCGGTTTTGCTACTGGCTCATGGAGTGAGTGATGCGGATCAGGAAATCCTCAGCGGAGGAGGCTTGCCGGCATATATTTATGTGGGCGCCAAACATATGGTCACCGGATATGATCATTTGCTTTTTCTGGCCGGCGTCATCTTCTATCTCAGCGGTTTTAGAGATATTGTTCGATTCATTACGGTATTCACCATAGGACACTGTATCACCCTGATCAGTGCAACTTATCTGGGTATCCGGGCCGATGAGCATTTGGTTGATGCTGTCATCGCTTTGAGTGTCCTGTACAAGGGCTTTGAAAACTTAGGGGGTTTTGAGAAATTATTTAAAAAATCTTCTCCAAACTTACTCCTGATGGTCTTTGTATTTGGCCTGATCCATGGATTTGGCTTATCAACCCGGCTCCAATCATTTGACCTGGGAGCCGAACAATTCTTGTTAAAGATTATCAGTTTCAATGTTGGCGTGGAACTAGGCCAGGTCCTGGCTTTGATCCCCATTGTGTTTATTATTACCAGGTGGCAATCCCAAAAAAGTTATAAAGCATTTTACAAAGCAGCTAACTATTATCTGATTATTGCAGGTGTCCTTTTGTTTGCCTATCAGATGTATGGTTACTTCTACCCGCACTAGCAGGTCATTTTAAATACTAAAGCTTAGGAAGATTTATGTCCAAATCCGAAAAAATAAAAAGCTTCGATCCAAGCGGAATCGGGCTAAAAAATGATCACTTCATTGGTTTGCCTTTCGACGAGGAAGAAGCCGAGGTGGTCCTTCTACCTGTCCCCTGGGATGTCACCGTTTCTTATGCGGACGGCACGGCGGGCGGGCCGGAAAACATTCTGGAGGCCAGTAGCCAGCTCGATCTGTATGATCCTTTTGTCGACAATGCCTGGAAAATGGGACTCTACATGCGTTCTCCTTCAACGGACCTGATAAAAAAGAGTCACCAAGCTCGCGAAGAAGCAAAACATTGCATCGATTTCCTGGAAAAGGGAGAAGCAGTAGGCGATTACCCCCTCATGCAGGAGATCCTGGATCGCATCAACCAAGCCTGTGAGGAAATGGTCAATTGGGTCCGCCAGACATCTCTGGATTTGATGAACAAAGGAAAATTTGTTGGGCTGGTAGGTGGTGATCACAGTACTCCCCTGGGCTATCTGCAAGCGCTTGGGGAACGATATTCCACTTATTCCATTTTACAGATCGATGCGCATATGGACCTGCGAAAGGCCTACGAAGGCTTTCGATACTCACATGCTTCTATTTTTTATAATGCTTTATCCATTCCTTCGGTGGAAAAACTGGTGCAAGTCGGCATTCGCGATTATTGTGAGGAAGAGATTCAGCTAATTGAAAAGCAAAAGGATCGCATTGAGGTGTATTTTGATCATCAGCTCAAAGCGGCGCAATTTTCCGGTACTTCTTTTCAGCATATTTGCGATGAGATCCTTGACGGTTTAGGCGAAAATGTGTATATCAGCTTCGATATTGACGGATTGCAGCCTTTCCTGTGCCCCCATACCGGAACGCCGGTGCCTGGTGGCCTGCAGTTTGAGGAAGCGGTTTATTTATTGCAGCAAGTAGTAGAGAAAGGCCATCGCATTATAGGCTTCGACCTTTGTGAAGTGGCCGGCAAGCCGCACGAATGGGATGGCAATGTAGGGGCGAGGTTGTTGTATAAAATGGCGAATCTGCTTGGCAAATCACAATCAATCATTTAAGAGGGCGCTATCACTCCCCTTAAAAATTAAATTTTATTCATGAACTTAAGAATAGTGTTTATGGGAACCCCAGACTTTGCAGTTCCCTCCCTTGATATCTTAGTCCGAAACGCTTATGAAGTTGTTGGCGTCATCACTGCCACTGATAAATACGGTGGTCGGGGCAAAAAACAGCTGATTGAGTCCGCCGTCAAAAAATATGCCGTTGAGCATGGCATCCGGGTACTACAGCCAAAGAACCTGAAAGCGCCTGAATTTGTTGAAGAGCTTAGGAGCTTAAATGCCAACTTACAGGTAGTGGTAGCCTTCCGGATGCTCCCGGAAATAGTTTGGAACATGCCTGAATTCGGCACCTTCAACCTGCACGGCTCCTTGCTGCCTAAATACCGCGGTGCCGCCCCCATCAACTGGGCGGTGATCAATGGCGAAAAAGAAACCGGCGTCACTTCTTTTTTCCTCAAACACGAAATCGATACCGGCGATATGATTTTCCAGGAAAAATTACCCATTCACGAAAATGATACGGCCGGGGATGTCCACGACCGTATGATGGAGTTGGGGGCCCAGGTCGTTTTAAAAACCGTTCAGGCCATCGAAAGCAACGACTATGAATTGCAAAAACAGGATGACAGCCTGGCCTCCAAAGCGCCCAAAATATTCCATGACACCTGCGAAATTAGTTTCGATCAGCCTACTCAAAAAGTGCATGACTTTATTCGGGGACTGAGCCCCTACCCTGCTGCCTGGACTATTCTGGACAACAAAACCTTAAAAATCCTGAAAACGACCAAGATCATTGAAAAACACGAGCTGGAGCCTGGCCAATATGTTTCAGACAATAAAAAAGAACTCAAAATCAGTACTCAGGATGGATTCGTACAGGTACATGAATTGCAATTGCAGGGAAGAAAAAGGATGAAGGTGGTAGATTTTTTGAATGGGTATGAGTTTGAGTAAATTAAAAAGCGAGGCTTAAAAACTCGTCCTTCATTTTTAAACCTCTCTTTTTAATTTTGCACTAAAAAATTTGAAAGAAAATTATAACTGAGTAAAATATTTCATTAAATGATTAATGTTATAGATCTAAACTTCCTGGGAAGCCCCGAGACGATTGCCGCCTATTTAATTCCCACCTCGGCAGGGCCGGTTTTGATTGAAACAGGCCCCTATTCGACCTTTCCATACTTAAAAAAAGGTGTAGAAGACCTGGGATACTCCTTAAGCGACATCAAGCATGTGCTGATCACCCACATTCATTTGGATCATGCCGGAGCTGCCTGGGCAATGGCTGAATTGGGCGCTACGGTCTACCTCCATCCTTTTGGCTACAAACACATGCACGATCCCAGCAAGCTGGTTGAATCGGCCCGAAGAATTTACAAGGAAGAGATGGATCGCTTGTGGTCGGATATCAAAGGGATCCCTGAAGATAAACTGCGAATAGTAGCGCATGAAGAAGTTCTGACTTTCGGCGACACCAATATTCAGGCCTGGTACACCCCTGGTCATGCGGTTCATCATATAGCCTGGCAAATAGGAGATGAATTGATCGCCGGAGATGTCGCGGGAGTTAAGATTGGTACGGGCCCTGTTGTGCCGCCCTGTCCCCCACCCGATATTAATATAGAAGACTGGAAGGCCTCAATCAGCTTGTTACAATCCTTATCTCTTAAAAAAGTATATCTCAGTCATTTTGGAGAAATTAGTAAAGTAGAGGACCACTGGCTTGAGTTAGAAAAAGTACTGACAGACTGGGCAGCTTGGATGTATCCGCATTACAAAAATCAGACGCCCTATGCAGAATTGGTTCCTTTATTCCAGCAATATGTCAAAGGACAATTAGAGGCGGCCGGAGTTACAGGTTTGCATTTGACAAAATACGACCATGCCAATCCGGTATGGATGAGTGTAACGGGTTTGTTAAGATATTGGAAAAAAAAGGAAGAAAGAGAAAAGAGTATTCAGAAGTAATTTGAAGTAGTTGAGTGATGCTGGAAACAAGTTGGGCATCACTTCTTTTAATCTACTAATTAAGATTAAGAAGCGGGTAATAAGCGCTTACCGGTTTCCAGCACTTTTTTGACCATTTCGACATCAGGAAGGATCATCTTAGTTTCCCCCTGTTCGAAATCCTCGTCAATGTCGGTTTGCTCCATGGCATCGCTGCTCGCCTGGTTGGGCTGAGCATTATTTAAGAAAATATAAGAGGCCAGGCTTGCAACCACTACAATAACAAAGAGAATTATATGGGTTTTTGACCTTTTCATCAGAACGGACGTTTTAACAAGCTTAAAGTAACACCCAATTTAAACAATTTGTATGAACATTGCTTAAAAATTCGACTACTCGAAGCATTTTTTAGATAAAAAATTCACCTAAGAGACGACGATACCTCTCAAAAGGTTGCAATGTTAGTATGTTTTTTTTTCAAAATCTTACAAAAAACTGCAAAGTTTTTTAAATCTGGATGGGGTTGTGTAAAAACTCGTTCCTCGTTTTTACCCACCCCATTAAATTTTATTTGGCAGGTCGTTTTAAGAAAAAAACTTTGTTTATTTCTTAAAACGACCTGCCAAAAGAATATTATTGGTTGTGTGAAAAGGCCGAAGGACTTTTTACACAACCCCTTCTAGAGCTTATGTTTTCTACCTTTAGGGATGGCTTCAATTAATCTTTTGGTGTACGGATCCTGCGCATTTTTATAAATATATTCAGCATCTCCCTGTTCTACTATTATCCCGTTTTTCATAACCAGCATACGATCACTGAGAAATTTAATGACCGCCAAGTCATGGGAAATAAATAATATAGATAAATGCTGGCTTTCTCTAAGATCTTTCAGCAAGTTCAGGATTTGGGCCTGGATGGACACATCTAGGGAAGCAACACTTTCATCACAGATCAGCATATCCGGCCTGGCAGCCAGGGCTCGGGCAATTCCGATGCGTTGGCGCTGACCGCCTGAGAACTCATTTGGAAAGCGATTGAAGTATTCTGGGGATAAGCCCACCAGTTCTAGCAAACGATTGACCTCCTGCTCTCCTTCCTTGCTAGTTTTTATATGCTTATGCACCCAAAGTGGTTCCATAATAGCCTGGCCAATGCTCATCCGGGGGTTCAAAGACGCATAAGGGTCTTGAAAAATGATCTGGATACGCCTTCTCAATTTTTTTAATTCCCTGTTATTTAACTGAAGGACATCCAAATTATCAAAAAATACCTGGCCGGAACTTGGCTCCACCAATCTGATCAAGGCACGGGCCAGGGTGGACTTACCGGAGCCCGATTCGCCCACTAATCCAAGGATTTCCCCTTTTTTTAAGGAAAAACGGACTCCATCAACAGCTTTGACGTAGGTAGGGGAAAAATCAAGCCAGTTTTTCTTTAAGGAAAACCAAACTTTCAGGTCTTCCACCTTTAATAAACTTATTTTATTTTTTTCGTTCCCGGATGGCCGTTCCTCTTTAAGCTCTTTCCAAATCTTCTGAAATTCTATTTTGTTATGGGCTTTTTCAAAATCCTCCATCAGAGGCAGTCTCTTCAATTGCACATCCAAAGGAGGTCGGCTGGCCAAAAGGCCCATGGTATAAGGATCGGAAGGGTGGTTAAAAATTTGTTCCGTTCCGTTTTGTTCCACAATTTTGCCTCCTTGCATGACCACCACCCTATCTGCAATTTCGGCTACCAGATTCAGATCATGGGAAATAAAAATAATAGAAGTGCCCGTTCGCTGCTGAAGGTCCTTCATCAGATCAACGATGGCCCTTTGAATGGTGACATCCAAGGCGGTGGTTGGTTCATCGGCGATCAAGAGCTTTGGCTCGCAGGCCATCGCCATGGCGATCATCACCCTTTGCTTCTGGCCACCTGAAATCTCGTTCGGATAAGCCTGATAGATCCTTTCGGGTTCCTGGATCTGTACATCCTGCAGCAATTTCAGTACTTGCTCCTTCCGCGCTCTTTTGCCTAAGTTCTGATGAATTTCCAAGACCTCTTCTATCTGTCGGCCACACTTAAGAACGGGATTCAAGGAACTCATAGGCTCCTGGAATATCATACTGATGGACCGGCCTCGAATGCCCTGCAAACTTCGTTCATCCAAATCAGTCAGATCAAGCTCTGAGTCACTACGGAATAATATAGCGCCGCTTTGCCGAGCGTTTGGTATGCTCCTGATCAATTGATTGATGGAAAGCGCAGTAACGGACTTTCCGGAACCTGACTCTCCCACAATACCCAGTATTTCTCCTTCCCGAACCTCAAAACTGATCCCATCTACGGCGGTAGACTTATGGGAATCCGACTGAAATTGAACAGTCAAATTTTGAACGGACAGAAGGACATTGGGATCTGATCTCATTTTTTAAGAGTAACAGTGATATATTATTTTTTGTGAGGGGTACCGCATATTCAATCGGCAATCGCAAAAGAGATTTTCCCTGATTCCAGTTTAAGTTGCAGACGGTCCATATTACGCATCCAGGTAGCGAAATCCTCTCCGAGTAGTTCTCTCCGCCATCCGTTGCCGAGAAGTGAGTCGCTCAGGTTGTTATTATTCAGGATATTTTTCAGTAAAGATTTAGACATGACCAGGTTGGGCGACACGTCATTATCGATGCAATGGTATTTAAGTACCAGGTACAACATTTCCACTAGAATTTCCTGTTTAGGGTCACTGATTTCCTTGGAAGAAATGCGCTTTAGGACCTGTCTTTCTTCAGGAGTGGGATCACTGAGATACATTTTTTGAAAAGCCTCCCCAAAGTTTCTGCTGATTTTATCAGGGATTCTTCTGTTTTTCTTAAGGGCTTCCGGGCCTGCAGAGATGGAGCGAACGATCTGACTGAACAATTTACTGGGCAGGATCATTTCTTTGGAATAATCCTTTGCCCTGGCCTGGTCGTGCCGCCATTTAAAAAGCCGTAATAAAAAGAGTTGCTCTTTGGTTCGCAAGGCCCTCATTAAATTGTTATTGAGCGCCTCTTTGTTGGGATCCTTTTGATAATATTCTTCCTTTTCCAGCTCTGCGAACTCTTCTTTGGCCCAATTCTCCCTGCCAAGTTTCTTCAGGTGACTAGCCTGTTGTTGCCACAAGTCAAACAAATACAGGATATCATTCAGTGCATACCGAAGTTGTTTTTGAGCGATCGGGCGTGCCTCCCAGTCGGCTACGGCATAACCTTTTTTCAGAAAAACATCGAGTTCTGCCTGCACCAACTTTTGGAAAGAAATGGGATATTTGTATCCCAAAAAGCCCGCTGCAATCTGAGTGTCAAATGTGTTGACCGGAACCACATTGTAATTGGCATAAAAAAGTCGATAATCGTTCTCTCCGGCATGTGTGACCTTAATAATGTTGGGGTCAGTTATAAATGCCATCAGGGCATCCATTGAAGAGATCTCAAAGGGGTCGATCAGGTAATGGCCATTTTCGGTTGCAACCTGGATCAGACAAATCCGGGTATGAAATCGTTTTTCGCCAACAAATTCGGTATCGAAGGCTAACCAATCAATGTTTTTGTTCTCTACTCTGAATTGCTCTAAATCTTCCTGGTTATCAATCAGTACAAAAGTATCTTGAGGCTGAGCCGACATATTTTTCCGGTTTTAAGAAACTTTATCTTTATTTTTCGTCAAAATTGGTGACATATAAGTGCTACATACTGCACTTATCCTAAAAATCAGATTGAAAGTAAAAATAAAAATGTAGAAAGTAGAAGTTAGCAGGTAGAAAGACTTTTATTCGGCCTGATATTCTTCAAAAAAACATGTACCGGGTCAAACGTTCGGATAAATTCGGTTGTTTCATTTACAGGATCACATTTGAAGTAAATCCTTCTACGTTCTACCTTCTACATATTAAAATCCACAAATGAAACTTATCAAAAGAATATTCATCTTTCTCGCTATACTGGCCATACTGGTAGTTGGCTCTGCTGCCATTCTGCCGATGATCTTTAAGGATGAGCTCATTGCCATCGTCAAAGATGCTGCCAACGATAATCTGAACGCCCAATTAGACTTTGGAGATGTTCAGCTATCTCTTTTACGGTCCTTCCCCAATTTAAGCTTCAAGATGGACAGTCTTTCTATCGAAGGCATTAATGAATTTGAGGGCCTCCCACTGGCAAAAATCGGCTCGATCGACCTCCAGCTGGATGTACTCTCTGTTCTGCAACGCAGTAAGCCCATCGCTGTAAAATCTGTCCACATCGATCAGCCCGAAATTCAGGTGCTGGTGCTCAAGAATGGGCTGGCAAACTACAACATCGCGAAAGCTTCAGCCGATAGTACTTCAACAACTACATCTGCCGAAGCCTCCGTTTATAAATTTCAACTAAACAGCTACGAGATCAATGAGGGAAAATTGATCTACGAAGATCGGTCTTCCAATCTGAAATTACTCATCGATCAATTACAACACAGCGGTTCCGGTGCCTTCGACACCAATATTTTTGACTTGGATGCTGTTACCAAGGTAGGTGCCCTGTCTCTTATTTATGACGGCATGGCCTATTTAAAAGACGCTCAGGTAGACTGGACGACCACGCTCGGTATTGACCAAAGCAAAAACTTATACGCTATTAAAGACAACACCCTGGCTGTCAACGCTCTGCTGATCAAACTGGATGGTTTTGTTCAGATGATCGAGGAAGGTTTGCAACTCAACATGAACCTTAGCGCGCCGGAGAATGAGTTTAAAAACCTGCTTTCTCTCATACCCAATGCCTATACCCAGGACTTTGATCAGGTACAATCGGACGGAAATTTCGTGCTCGAAGCTTTTTCCAACGGCACTTATAAATTTGATAATTCAGCCTATCCTCCTTTTAACGTCAGGCTAAATATCAATGACGGTTATGTAAAATACCCCGGCTTGCCACTTCCTGTACAAAACATCAAAGCAGAGGTGTCCGTCAATAGCCCCAGCAGTGACCTGGATGACATCCGGGTCGAAGCGCCAAGCATTAGCTGGAACCTGGATGGCAGTCCCTTCCTCGCTTCACTGTATTTGCAAAAACCGATTTCCGACCCTGATTTTGAATCTTCTTTAAAAGGAAAAATTGACTTGGCTGACGTCAAAAAAGCCTTCCCCGGATACCTCGAGGACGACATGGGAGGCGTGATCGACATGGATATGTCGTTGGCGGCCCGCATGTCTACCATTGAGCAAGAACGATACGAAGACTTAAAACTGGCGGGTACCTTGAAAGCCAATAATGTGCAATACCCTCTTGATGCATACGGATATCCGGCCATTGCTGTGGAAAGAGCAGATGTTGCTTTTTCTCCCCAAACAGCCACTATCCAACAGATTAAGGCCCGTGCCGGTGAGTCTGACCTGCGGGGAAGCGGAACAATCAATAACATTCTGGCCTTTTTCAGTCCGGAAAAAACCATGACAGGAACTTTCAACCTGGCCTCTAACTTCATCAATGCGGATGAATGGTATCCCGTAGAAGCTCCCGCCTCTTCTGTGACCAGCATTGACTTTGAAGACACCACACAGCTTGTTCAGCAGGAACGACCCTTTGATCGGTTTGATTTCAATGTAGATTTACAAGCAGATAATATCCAATACAGTATTTATAATTTGGTGGAAACGCAGGCCAAAGCCCGGGTCAGGCCGAACCTGATCAGTGTACAAAATGCGTTTACAAAAATAAAGGACAGTGACTTTACCGCTTCCGGTACCATAGAAAATATGTTTGACTACCTGTATGAGGAGGGAACCCTGGGCGGTACCATCAACCTGACCTCTGACTTCATCAATATCAATTCTTTGTATTCCGCAGAGGAACAAGCGCCCCCTGTGAGTCCTTCGGAGTCAGGACCACCGGAAGAATTTGAAACGCCTAGCATCCCTCCGCGCATCGACATGGTCATTCAAACGGATGTGAAGGAAGTAAAATATGCCGATATCAGTTTCAAAAACCTGGTTGGCCAACTCGATATAATTGAACAGGCTGCGGTACTGGAAAACATGGCTGCCAAAGCGTTGGGTGGAGATATCCTGTTGAGTGGGCAATACAACACCCAGGAGAAAGACAAACCTTATTTTAGCATGAAGTACGATCTGAAGCGACTCGACTTCGTAGAGAGTTTCAAATCAGCCAACACCTTCCGTCAGCTTAATCCTATTGCGGAGTTCATTGAAGGTAAATACAATACCAGTCTGATCCTGGACGGGCAATTGGGTAAAAACATGTACCCGGTTTTTTCTTCCCTGAATGCGCAAGGTGTATTTGAGACGCTTGAGGGGGTGATCAAAGGACTGGCTCCACTGCAAAAGATCGGCAGTTTGCTTAAGATCGAGGAGTTCCAGAAAGCTGTAAAATTAGAG
Source organism: Bacteroidia bacterium (assembly GCA_030430845.1). Taxonomy (GTDB): domain Bacteria; phylum Bacteroidota; class Bacteroidia; order Chitinophagales; family Saprospiraceae; genus JANQPA01. The sequence goes on from JAUIKE010000024.1 coordinate 50,723, forward strand.
GATACCCGCAACTTCTTTGAAATGAAAAACGGCTTTATGGAAGTCAAGCCTTTTGATGTGACTATTGAAGATATCAAGATGACGGTTGCCGGGAAGCACAGTCTGGATCAGAATATGGATTACACCATCAGTGCCAAAGTCCCACGGGCCATGTTGGACGAAAGTGAGCTCGGTTCGCTGGCTAATGAAGGCTTATCGGTTTTAGAAAAGCAGGCCCAAAAACTTGGCATCAAGGTAGAACAGGCCCCGTTCATTAACCTGGGCATTTCGGTGAAGGGCGCTTTGAAGAATCCGGATATCGGTGTAAAGGTTCTTGGCCTGAGCAATGAAGACGGCGCCCTGGTGGCCCAAACAGATACGACTGCTGTCAAGGTAGGAGAAGTATTGGAGAAAAAAGTGGAAGAAGGCAAACAGGAAGTGAAGGAACAAGCCGAAAAGGCGGTGGATAGTGCCAAAACAGTGGTGAGTGAAAAAGTGGAGGCGGCGAAGGATTCTTTGAGTAAAAAGGTGGAAGATAAAGCCAAGGAGCTGTTGGGTATCCCAAAGGATACTACTTCCGTAGATAGTATCAAACAGGCTTTAGATAAGTGGAATCCGTTTAAGAAGAAGAAAAAGAATTGAAAGAAGGGACCAAAAGCGGCCCCTTCTTTTCCATTGAATTATAATTTCTTGTACTTTTTCCTTGATGAAAAAGTACCAAAAAATCAAGGCTGTATGCCAATTTGGACAGTTCTAAGCCTTAGTTTTCTCTCCGCAACCCAAGACGTTCGCATGGAAGCAAAAGGTTGTGGAGGGAAATCTTAATACCAATCTGTAGCTTAATTATAATGGAATGCCCTTTGGGCTCACTTCTGGGTTGCTTACAATAGCTATGCGAAAACCTCGGCAAGAACTGTCACCAAATTTGCATAAGGCCAAAAATTTTGATTGAGCATTTTATTTTCTAATTTTAGCAGCCTCAAGAGTCCTTATATATTTACTTCCTGGGAAAAGGGCTTTATAGCATTCAAAGTCTGCTTCGAACAACTCCGGATTTTTAGAAAAAATCTGATAAGAGGTGAATAGGTTTCTTGCCAAAAAAAATTCAGCGAGATCAGTTTGATTTTTTTCTTCAAAATAAAGATAGGATAAGGGAAGCTTGCAGCTAAGGCTACCCACTTGTCTGATGGGTTGATGGTAGGAAAAAAGACGTCCTTCTTCTTCTCTTCCTGCCTCCAAGAAGGAAAAATATTTATTGGCATAAGAATGCTGCCGGTCGAAAAAATAGCCGTGCTTCCGAAATGGCGGATATTCCTGAAAAAGCTGCTCTGCTAGCTTTCTTTTATCTGAAAGAGATAACTGCTCCGGATCCGTTGAATCAATATCTTCCTCTAATTGCCGAAAAACATCTTGCAATAAAATAACCTGGATCAATTCTGAAGCTGCCTGATAAAAAGGACGGTCTATTTGCCCTGAAGAAAAGGCGTCTCCAAGTGGATTCACATAGAATTCAATCCGCTCCCTTATTTTTTCATACCAAACGGCCGGGTCTTTTTTATTTTCCAGCAGGCCATACATATCCTCCAAATAATAGTATTCAGGCGTAACTCGAAAATCGAATAATATTTGATGGCCTGCAGCATTTTCTCCACTGAATCGGCAGGATATCTTTTGTCGGCCATTTTCTGAATTCATAAAAGTCAAGTCTAGATGGATACTGTCACCCGGTTCCGCAAAAACACTCGTCAGACCGGTTAAAATTTGAGTATGCGTTGGGGATTGGGCTGGTAACTTGATTGAAAAAGATCCTTTCTGCAGAAACAAGCTATCGCTGAATGAGGATAACTTAAGAGGTGTCTCAGCCTTCAGAAGGAAGAAATCTTTGTCATAATTTTCAACGGCACCAGTTATAATGACTTGAGCATTAAGCGTGTAACAGCTCAACAAAACAAATAGAAGGTAAATGGGGTTTTTCATTATTTTTTATTCACATAACGAAGGGAGGAAGGAAAAGTAACGTATTAATAGTCTCATATGGTTATTTTTAAGAGCAAAACGGGGTTTTGCTCTTAAAAATAACCATAAAAAAAATATAATTTCTCCTCTCAAAACAACTTCCGCTGCATCAACCGAATCTTCTTCAACAACTTCAGCATTCTCAGGTTAATCGCCTTATTGGCGCTGAAAAAATAACCATTGATGATGATCCAGTCCTTGTGGCGGCGGAGTTCATCCAGCATATCGAAGCGGACTTCTCTTGGTTTTTCAAGAGGCGCCTTCCAGTACAGGGCATGCTCGGTAAATGCAAAACCTTCCTTACAAGACCCCAGTAAGCTTTGATCGCAAATCAGCAGGATCTTTTCTTTTTTGGTATCCGGGAAAAGGAAGGACTGCCCCGCATTTTTTAATTTATCCACCGGCATCAGCAGGAAATCCGTGTAGAAAGTCTCCTTTTCTTCGTACAGAGCCAGATAGTCCAAAATCATTTGGAGCAGATTCACATCCTGCCATTTGACACCCTGATATTGAAGAATAGTCTCCGGCAGCATGACAGCATTGATGTCCTTACAAAAATGGATCAGGAAAAAATCCAGTAATTCATCAAAAACGTCCTGCATGAGAGCCAGGGCTTCGTGCTGGCGAATGTCGTCGTTTTCCCACAAGCCCTTCAGTTCATTGGCCAACTGCTGGGTACGGGCCTGGACCGCATCCCGGAAGCCCGACTCATACAAGCGCTCGGAATAGGTCTGATACTGCTGTGAATTATGCTCTTCCTCGATACGGACACGCAGGGCCTTAAAGAACCGTTCCCGAAGCTGGGCCGTCAGGTCGCCATTAAAGTTCAAGGCATCCGCTCTTGGAGCGGCTCGCTCCGGAATGCGCTGCCGGGCTCCGCAATTCACACAGAAACGGGCGTCTTCAGGTAAGGGGGTTCCGCATTTAGGACATTTTTTCATCAAAAAAGAGTTTCTTTAGATTGGTAGGCGGGTGTTAGACCTAATACAATGAAGTTTTGAAAATTATTCCCGCCCGCCGTGGAGGGAATAATTTTCAAAACTTCATTGTTTGTATCTTCTTGCCATCTCCCAATCTAAATATTATTTTTTTATTATCTCAAAACTTCCTGAGTCCAACAATTGTTTAGCAGCTGAAAATGTCAAAAAAACCTCATCTTTTTTATATTTCTGTAAAAAAATACAATTTTGCCCAAACAAAAAAAGAAAAAGGATCTTCCACAAAAGGTATGTGTTCATTGTGGACGCCCTTTTAGCTGGAGAAAAAAGTGGGAGCGGGTTTGGGAAGAAGTGAAATATTGCAGCCGGCGATGCCGTGCTGAAGCAAAAGATAATTAAGACTTATGCCGAACAAGTCAGAAAATACAAAGCGAACCGGAGGTACTCATCCGATTTATGAGGAGTACGAGTCCTTCGCATTTCATCCGTATAATGTTTTGTTGATTTTGGTATTGATGAGCATCACGGCCTTGTTCCTGGCTTTTTCAGCTGCCTTTATTTATACACGCGTTCAAAGTCAGCTTCCTCCCATCAAACTGCCCATCATCTTTTTGTTCAACACTCTTATCTTGCTCGGAAGTAGCGCAACGATGGCCTGGGCCAAACGATCCTATAAAAAAGACAACACCAAGCAATATCAAAACGCTCTTGTCGCCACCATCTTTTTATCCATTATTTTTATGATCGCTCAGTTTTTCGGATGGCGAGCCCTATTCCAACAGGAAATATTTATTTACACTGATAACTCAGCCGGCTACCTCTATCTGATTTCCGGCCTTCATTTCTTGCACGTCATAGCCGGTTTGCCCTTCTTGGGGATGTTTTTATGGAAAGCCCATAAGCAGATGAAAGAACCGGTGAGTGTATTGGTCTACTTTTCAGACCCCGAAAAGAGGCTCAAGCTAAGGCTTTTAACTATTTATTGGCACTTCCTGGACGGATTGTGGATTTACCTGGTTTTATTCTTCTGGATCAATTATCTAATTCAATAAGATTTTCTCTTCCGCTATACCGAAACAATTTTTTCCTTATTATTGTGAAAGGGATGAAATAATTCGTGTGATGCTAAGCACCGATTATCAATCATACCAAAAGCATAGTATCAAAGTATCACAGAATCATAGAATCAAATAATGCAAGTCAATGAACCTCAAGTAACCAATCAGCTGGCTATCCAATTAGGCCTGACTGAAGACGAATTTGAGACCATAAAAGAACAATTAGGGAGGACACCAAACCTGATAGAGCTGCAGATCTATGCACTTATGTGGTCCGAACGGAACTCATCCAAAAACGCACTGCATTGGTTAAAGACCTTACCGGCTGAGGGCCCCACTGTATTGCCGGGAAAGGAGATTCATGACCTAAAGCTGATCGATTTCGGAGAGGGCCTGGCCGGAGCCATGCATTTTTCCACTTTATCCGATATTAATCCTGACTTAAATGGTCGACCAGGTTTTTTGGAGAATCTCGCCTCCTCTTATCTTCCTTTTGCCCAGTTCTGTACAGCCCCGATGGCTTCTCTTAACTCTATACGCATTGGGAATCTGGAAGAAGAAGAGAATAAAGAGCTATTGGAGTCCGTCGTAAAACAAATAAGTTCCTACAACAATGCTTTTGGTATTCCCAGTGTGGGTGGGGAAGTTTACTTTGACGCCGAATACCAACACAATCATGTTTTTGATATTTTGTCCTTTGGCTTAGTCCGTACAGCCGATCTTCCATCCATTGATGAAAATTGGCCGGCACAACCTATATTCCTGGCCGGACCGACTAAACATTCAGCCGCTTTGCCTGATCCCGTATCAGATCGCAGCTTGCTGAATGCGATACTGGAAGCTATCCAGAATCAATTACTCCTGGCTATTCAGGTCGCTCCAATCGGTGGCCTGGGAAGTCTCGCTGCCCAATTGGCCTGGAAGACTAAAACGGGCATTCGGCTCAACCTGGATGGATTGGACATGGAATTATCCTCAGGCATTCTATGGTCTGGATGCAGGCAATGTGTACTTCTGGTTGGTAAAAAAGATAAGGAATCTGAATTATTCGACATTTTCCAAAATAAGGATGTTAGCTGTCTTCGTATTGGAGAATTATCGGATACGGATAAAATGGAGATTTTCTTCCAGAAGGAAAAAATCGCAGAATTAAGCCCATCCTCGCTCATTCTGGAAAGTAATACGCTTAATAAACAACAGGCTTATGAAAAACCGGACTACCTCAAAAAGGTAAAAAAATACAATCCAAACAGAACGCCCAAACCTAACAACTATCTGGAAGTGGCGAAAAAGATCTGGAGTTCTGCGAATGTCATTTCCAGAAAATGGATCTACGAGCAGTACGATTCTTCACTTGGTAACAATACACTGAGCAGCTATTCATCTGATGCGGCCGTTTTACGTATTAAAAACAGCCGGAAGGCCCTGGCGCTCAGCACCGATTGTAATCCGTACTATGTATTCGCTGACCCTTACATAGGCGCTATGATCGCAGTCTGCGAAGCGGCACGAAATATTACCTGCTCCGGAGGAGATATTAAAGCCCTGACCTATGCACTACATTTCGGAGATCCCGAAGAGGCGGGTGAATACTGGCAATTTGTAAATGCTATTAAAGGTATTGGAGATGCTTGTCGCAAATTTGAGATTCCCGTAAGCGGCGGAGACGTGCACTTTTGTAAAACTGAACAACGAAAGGATGCAGATGCTCCTTTTTTACCAACGCCTATCATTGGCATGATGGGCCTCGTGGATGATGTAGACAACTTAATGAGCCCGGAGTTTAAAGAAGCTGGACATCAAATATATATGCTGGGAACGCCTTACAACGACTTTGCCAGCTCAGTATACCTTCGTTTGATCCACGGGCTTAAAGAGTCTCCGGTTCCAAAATTCGAATTGGATGAAGAGTATCATAATTTGTATAATCTGAAGATCATCATCCGCAAGAAACTGATCCTGTCCGCTCATGATATTTCAGAAGGCGGCCTCCTGGCAGGTTTACTGGAAGCGGCCATTCCCAGAGGATTAGGGTTCGATATAGAGACGGACAACAATTTCCGGAAAGATGCCTATCTCTTCGGCGAGAGCCAGGGCCGGATTATTGTGACGGTTTCGCTTGACAATGAGGACGAATTAGTCAACTATCTCAACTCCCATAACGTTTCATTTTCGAAGCTAGGTGAAGTAATCGGCCGCAGGGTAATCATTGACAATCAAGATTTTGGTTTGATTTCCGAGTGGAAATCAGTCCATGAAAAGGCCCTGCCTGAAAAGCTTGACAAATAAGGCTGAATTTTATTTTTTTGTATTTCAGAACCATTGGATGCGGACCAAGCAGCATTCAATGGTTCTGTTAAATATTATTTTTTTCTTAAACTACAACTAGATCACATTAAGTCTAGATTGTCCTTAATATCTTTGCAGCTAAGCAAACTAAGAACATATCAATAGTGAACTACCACCCCCAAAGGAGGTGGCTTCAAGGAACGCATGGGCCAAAGGCCCAACATAAACCTTGAACTTTAGACGCTTCATCGCAATTTGTACCTAGAAAGTTAGGTGGCTGACTATCACTCCACGTCCGTAATCTGCTATCCCGGCAGATTATTCAATGATAGCTATTTTTGCTTCATTTGGACAACAATTATAATTTACATCTGCTTTGGTTTTCAGCAGATCCATTTAAATTGTTAACAGCATAAATATACAATTAATTTTAGTTAAAAACAACTTTTTGTGTCAAAAATACTGGCGCAGCCAACATGCATAACCATCGTCAAAGACGAAGGTTTTTAATAAAAATAAAAATCGTGTAATGATGAAGAACGGCTTTTTTTTACTCTCCTTAATGATCCTAAGCTTAAGCGTATGGAGTTGTCAGCCCGATATTAAGGGCGTCCAGATTGAAGGAAAAATTGACGGTGCTTCCAATCTTCAGGTTTTCCTGGACAAAGTTACCCTGAACAAGGCTAATTCTGTTATTCAGAAGGCGGATATCTCTTCTAACGGATCTTTCAGCTTTCCTTTCCCGGATGGTTTGGAACCCGGTATTTACAACATCCGCGTAGGTGCCTCAAGGGCCTATTTGATCCTGGACGGCAGTGAAAAACGAATCCATATTTCCGGTTCTCTAGCGGATCTGGCCAATATGAGCCATCAGGTGTCAGGCTCTGCAAATACCAATAGCTACCTGGATATGGTGAAGGCGCTGAACAACAGACAGTACGGCGTAAATGAATTGGTCAACTATATAGACACAACTTCTAATCCTTTCTCCAGTGCCCTGATCACCTATCAAATGGGTGCGAGTATGGATGCAATTCCCTATCAACAATCAGCTTTGCAAAAACTCGAAGCTTCTTATCCTAATGACCCATCTACCTTGGAATACAAAAACCTGCTGAACCGATTGGAAATCCAAATTGCCAGGATGCAGGCTAATGAAATGATTAAAGTTGGCATGCCGGCTCCGGATATTGAATTGCCTAATCCAGATGGAACGAAAATGGCCCTTTCAGACCTGAAAGGACAGGTGGTGTTGCTAGACTTCTGGGCGAGCTGGTGCGGACCTTGTCGAAGAGAAAACCCGAATGTGGTTAAAGTATATGACAGATACAAAGATCAGGGCTTTACGGTATTCAGTGTTTCGTTGGATGGGCTCGATGAACGTACCAAGGCCCGTTTGGGAGCCAATCAAATCGACCAGTACCTCGTTAATGAAAAGAAAAAGTGGGAAAATGCCATTGCACAGGATAATCTAAAATGGGATTACCATGTCAGTGAACTAAGAAAGTGGGACACCGAAGTAGCGGCCATGTACGGAGTCAGCGGTATCCCTAAGGCATTTATGATCGACAGAGAGGGTAAGATCGCGGCTGTGGGCGTTAGAGGCGCTGCTATGATTGAAAATGAATTGAAGAAGTTGTTATAACTGACCTTACGCAGTGAAGCATAAGTATCGCTGCGCCCAGACGGCCCGTATGGCTGCAGCTTTTTGAAGGGTGCTTTTTTTATGCTCGGGTTGACACCCGAGCTTCAGAAGCTTTCGCCACAAAGCGGCTTTCAGATAAAGAAATATCAACCGCGGAGCGGTGACAGCTTCTAGCCTACGGTGCCAACCGTAGGCAGAAAATTGCCCCCCAAAAAAGCTGCAGCCAGACGGCCCGTCTGGGCGCAGCGACACATGGAGCATTTTTTCAAAAGCGCGTAACATCCGTTATAATTCTCCTTATAAATTCCTAAAGCAAGCACAAATTATTCCGGTAGCTACCGCTGCATTCAAGGACTCTGCTCCTCCCCGTGATGGGATGGAAATCCACTCTTGAACTAAGGGGGCATTGGACTCGGAAATACCCTGCCCCTCATTTCCAATCACGATCAGGCCTGATGCATCTAAAGGATGGGTAAAGATATTTTTTCCATTCATATCTGCACCATACACCTTTTTTTCGGGAAAGCGATCCATGATCTCTTTGAGTTCGCCTTGAACAGAACGGACTCTTAGGAAGGCGCCCATGGAAGACTGGATCACCTTGGGGTTATAAAAATCGACGCTATTGGGAGAAGCAAAGACATAAGGCAAGCCAAACCAATCGGCAATGCGAAGGATCGTACCCATATTGCCGGGATCGCGAATATCATCCAGGAACAGGCAAAGAGCAGAGGGAATGTCGGCATCTTGCTTAAAATCCGGCATTTTGACTACTGCCAGCACCTGATTAGGCGTTTTAAGGCTGGAAATTTTTTTCAATTCACGCTCATTGAGTTGAACCAACTGATCCGCGGGTAGATTTAATAGCGGTTGGTTTTCTTGCAGCCAGTCGGGCAATGCACAAATTATTTCTACTGCAAAGGATTGGTTTTGCAATAATTCTTTTACAATTTTGTCCCCCTCACAGATAAAGGATTTATGTTTGAGGCGAAATTTCTTAATTGTTAGGGATTTGATATATTTAAGCCGGCTATTTGAAAGCATCTTTTCACAATTCACTTATGTTGATCAATCTAGGCAAATGTTACACCTTTCTACTTTTTTGCACGGTATTAGCACTTACCTCTTGCAATACTAGCAAATTTTTAGCCGAGGATGAATACTTGCTGGAAAAGAATAACATCAAATTCCAGGGAAAGGAGAAAATTAAAAACAAAGGAACCTTAAAGTATAACCTATCTTCCTTTTACAAACAACGCCCTAACGGCAACTTCTTATTTGTTCCCAGAGAATGGTATCATTTCAAAACCGAAGCACAGGAAAACCCATCCAAGTTTCAACGCTGGCAGCAAAGAGTCCTGGGAGAACCGCCTTCTATTTATGACGAAGAACTGGCCTCAGCTACGGCAGAAGCCATGCAGTATTATCTCGAATACAAAGGCTACTTCAACGCTTCGGTGGTCAACGATCATTATTATAAAAGGCATAAGGCCTTTGTTAATTACTATATCCACCCGGGCACGCTATTCCGCATCGACACCATCGCTTTTAGTAGTCAGGATACCATGGTCCAAAAGCTAATCAATCAAGTCAGTGAGGAAACCTATTTAAAGCCGGGAGAAGGCTTGGAAGGAGAACTTTTTGAGTTGGAAAAAGAACGAATCTCACAACATCTTCGAAATAACGGATACGCTTATTTTTATTCCAATTATATTGCACCGCTGGAAGCCGACACCAATGTTGTGTCCAAAAAAGCCCGCCTGTATCTTGAAATTTTGCCCCCGCCAGGCGAGTCGCATCACACACAATACAGAATAGGGAAGATCAGCGTTTTTCCTCAATATGACCCTACACTGGATGAAAGTACATTGCCAGATACCCTCTTTAGCAATATTCATTTTCGCGGAGATACCACGAACTTTCCGGTCAGGCCACAGGCAATCGTCAACGCAGTTTATCTGAAAGAAGGAGAGCTTTACCGGGAGTCCGCCTACAATCAGACGAATCGGCGCTTATCAGCACTGGGAGTTTTTCGTTTTGTACGGATAAAATATGAACCATCGACCCAGGATTCGTCCATCCTTGATTTTCGAATTGAACTAACCTCCAATCCGAAACTGGAAGTTGGTATTGACTTTGAACTCAATTATACCAACCGGAGTACCTCCTCCGCCACAGCCGATTTACTAGGGGTTTCGATCAGTCCGTCTCTGAAGAACCGAAATATGTTCAATGGAGCTGAACTGCTTATCAGTAATCTCTCTGTCGGGGTCGAAGTCAATCCAAGCTCTAACAATGCCCGCTTTTGGAACACCATTGACCTTAATTTGCAGACGGATCTTTACTTCCCTAAATTCCTGGACTACCTGGGCATTTGGCGTCGAATGAACCGGATCAAAACGGGAAAAAATTCCCGGCTGGTGGGGAATGGGTTTTACCGGACGATGCAAGAAAACGCAGCTACCCGCCTTCGAGCCAGCTATAATTTTTTATTGCTATTGGATTTTTACCAATACAACTTTTTCAATGCCTCTTTTGGATATGACATTCAAAAATCAAGCACCGACCGTTACCTGATCAACCACCTGGCCATTGACTACCTAAGGCCGGAAACACAACCCGATTTTGACCGCATCCTGGAGTCCAATCCGTTTCTTGAAAGGAGTTTTGGGGAGCAGCTCTTTGTCAGTATCCTCTTTCGGGATATTAATTATGTAAAAAGAAGCCGGATCAGCCGAAAGGGAGAGTCGTATTTTCTGGGTACCAGTGTGGAAGTGGCCGGCGCCGAGATCTTTGCCGGAAATGCTATTTACAATGCCGTTCGTTCCAGCAAGGATACCCTTACACTGGGTAACGTCAACTTTGCCCAGTACGCCAAATTCGATTTTGACCTGAGGTATTACAAACAAATTTCTCCTCAAAGCACCTTTGCTGCCCGCTTCAACATCGGCATTGCACGCCCCTACGGATACGCTACGGATGTTCCTTACGTCAAACAGTTTTTTGTAGGCGGCCCCAACAGCATTCGGGCCTGGGCTGCCCGCGGGCTTGGCCCTGGCGGTTACATAGACTCTCTGACCGTGAACTCTAACAATCGGTTACTTTTTTACCAAACAGGAGACTTAAAACTCGAATTTAATCTCGAATATCGCTTTGACTTACTGTGGCGTTTAAAAGGAGCCTTGTTTCTGGATGGAGGTAACGTCTGGACCTTTCAGAGAGATCCCGATCGTTGTGGCTCTCAGTTTCTTTTTAGCAGAAGAAGTGAAATGGACTGCCCGGATCAGCCGGGAGCAGGTGATCCTTTTTATAAACAAATAGCTTTAGGAGCCGGTTTTGGTTTCCGTTTTGATTTTACCTACTTCATTTTCAGGCTCGACCTGGGCCTGCCTATCCGAAGTCCGTTTCCCAGCCCCGATGATCCGGATAATATCAGAGAATGGGATTATTGGTACGATTTTTCCGGTATAAAACTTAAGGACTTCAACTTTAATATTGGCTTGGGTTATCCTTTCTGAGTACGATCAAATTCATTAAACATGCTTTTTCGTCCGTATTTACTGCAAATGGGACATTCGTAAGGGTTGTGTCCTCTGGCCGGGCAGTATTCCCGACCAAAGTAGATGATTTGCAGGTGCAGCTTATTCCACTTCTCTTTGGGAAAAAGTGATTTGAGGTCCTTTTCTGTTTTAGTTACATTTTTACCAGTGCTGAGCGTCCAGCGGTATGCCAGGCGATGTATGTGCGTATCCACGGGAAAGGCCGGCACACCAAATGCCTGGCTCATGACGACGGAAGCTGTTTTGTGTCCCACACCCGGCAGATCCTCCAAAGCGGAAAACTGAGCAGGCACCTCTCCTTCGTATTGATCGATCAGGATTTTGGAAAGATTAGAAATGGCTTTTGATTTTTGTGGAGACAAGCCGCAAGGGCGAATAATGGACTTAATATCTTCCACCGGCAATTCGGCCATATCAAAGGGATTGTCGGCCGCCTCAAAAAGATGGGGCGTGACTTTATTGACTCGTTCATCAGTGCATTGAGCCGACAAAAGAACAGCCACCAACAAGGTATAGGGATCCTTATGATCCAGTGGAATTGGGGTTGTGGGGTATAAATTTTCTAATATTTCTAAAATAGCGGCGGCTTTGTCTTTTCTTGAAATTCTGGTCATTTTAATTTCCTTTATTCGTACTCAAAAGTACCATATGGACTTTCAATCCTAACCTGCTTACCTTTCATGGCCTCTACCCTACCTACAATTTTTGCATCGATGTTAAAAGACTTGGAAGCTTCAATAATTTCCTCAGCTCTTTCCGGGCAGCAGTAAAGCTCCATGCGATGCCCCATGTTAAAAACCTGGTACATTTCCTTCCAGTCTGTCTGAGATTCCTTTTGGATCAACTCAAACAAAGGAGGCAGATCGAACAGATCATCTTTGATGACCCGGCAATTCTCAATAAACTTACTCACCTTCGTTTGTCCTCCTCCTGAGCAGTGAATAATACCATTGATCCCTTCTTTGCCCTGATCCAGTATTTTTTTCAAAACCGGGAGATAAGTTCTAGTTGGAGATAAGACCAATTGTCCTACTGTCAATTCCTGTCCTTCGACATCCATCTTTTCGGTCAAAGATTTCGAACCGGTGTATATGAGCTCGGCCGGCGTGTTTGGATCATAGCTATCCGGATAAGCGGCTGCATATTTTTTGGCCAGGGTATCGTGCCGGGCAGAGGTCAGTCCATTGCTTCCCATGCCGCCGTTATAAAAAGTTTCATAGGAAGCCTGGCCAAAGGAAGCCAGGCCGACGATCACGTCGCCATCCTGGATATTATTCACCAAAACATCTTTGCGAGGCAGTCGTCCGAAAGTGGTATAGCCCACATCGATGGTCCGGACAATGTCTCCTACATCAGCCGTTTCTCCACCTGCCAGGTAGATACGTATGCCCCATTCTGCCATGTCCTCCACGAACTGCTGGGTATATTGTATGATGGTTTTGATCACATCGCCGGGGATCAGGTTCTTATTTCGGCCGATAGTAGAAGAAAGTATGATTTGATCGACACAGCCCACACAGGCCATGTCATCGAGGTTCATGACCATTGCGTCCTGTGCTACCCCTTCCCAAACGGATAGATCGCCGGTTTCTTTCCAGTACATATAGGCCAGGCTGGTCTTGGTGCCGGCCGTGTCGGCATGCATAATGTTACAGAATTGGGGATCCCCGGCTACATAATCCGGTAAAACTTTGCAAAAGGCACTTGGGAACAAGCCCTTATCCAGATTTTTAATCGCTTCATGGACTTCATCCTTGGTAGCTGAGACACCTCGCTGGCTGTATTTTGATCGGTCCGACATCGTATTTTTGATTTTGCGAGCAAAGGTAGGCAATTTTTTAGAGTTCCGTGTTACACTGTTACACTGTTACACTGTTACACTGTTACACAAAAATTTTATCTTTTCACTTTAAAAAAGAATTTTACTATATTGGAGGCATATAACACGTCCTTCCCATGAACAAACCGTTCTAAAGTTCCCAAAAACCACGAATTCCAAGTAGCTTGCGCCAAATTTAACAAAAAGCATTAGGTGAGTCTGAGCACGAATTCTATATTTGTGCTTTCGCGCTTTTTCACCTAAACAATAAAAGAGAGGCTATTAATTACATTAACACAAATTTACCATCGTGGACCTAATTGAATCGCTAAAACCGATCGTAAAGCGGCTAAAACGTTTTAAGTATTTATTTTTGTTTGCAGGCATTTCAATCGTTCTCACCATTTCTGCACTGTATTTGTTCCCTGATTCCGTCGACTCGATGGGAGCTTCGGTCAACAAATCTGAGGAAGATATCAAATTACAAGCTTTCCCCATTGTAAAGCCCACTATGAAGTATGGTTTTGCAGTGGACACCTTCCAGGTTTATGAAGGTCAGATCCAAAATGGAGATTTCCTGGGTAATATCCTTCAGCGGTACCATATTGACTACCCTTCCATTGAGAAGCTGGCAGAAAACGCCAAATCCGTTTTCAAAGTGAATAACTTCAGGGTCGGAAAAAACTACATGGTGCTGGCTAAAGATAGTACCCAGCGTGCTGACTATTTCATTTATGAGCCCAGCGTCTACAATTACATCGTATTCGACCTGAATAAGCTGGAAGCTAAAAAGGTGGAGCATGAAATCGAATACGAAACTGAAATAAAAGGGGGTATGATAGAATCCTCCCTGTGGGCGGCCATTACCGGAAATGGAATGAGCTATGAGGTCGCCTCCAAAATGGAGGATGCCTTACAGTGGTCCATTGATTTTCACCATATCCAAAAAGGCGATGAATTCAAACTGGTATATGATCAGGAATTCATAAAAGGTGAAGAGGCCGGAGTAGGTATGATCAAAGCTGCTCTTTATAAAACCAATGGTCAGGAATACCATGCCATTTACTTTGATCACGAAAATAATGAAATTGCAGGCTATTATGACCTCGAAGGACGTCCTATGAAAAGCGGCTTTTTGAAGTCTCCTGTCAAATACTCTAGAATATCCTCTTATTACAACCTTAACCGATTCCATCCTATACTGAAAAGAAGACGTCCTCACTATGGCACAGATTATGCAGCGCCATATGGTACTCCTATCTTAGCTGTCGGCAATGGTGTGATCACCAAAGCCGGTTACACTAAAGGAAATGGTAATTATGTCAAGATCAAACATGACGATACCTATTCGACGCAATATCTGCACATGCAAAAGTTTGCTGCAACAACAAGCGTTGGTGCGCATGTCAAGCAGGGGCAGGTCATTGGATATGTAGGTTCTACAGGCTTGGCTACCGGCCCACACGTATGCTTTCGGTTTTGGAAAAACGATCGTCAGGTCAATCACCTGAACATGAACTTTCCACCTCCTGCACCGCTTCCTAAAGAAAACCTGGATGAATTCTTCAAGGTTCGAGACCAATATCTGGAATTGCTGAAGCAAGCGGAAGTGAAGTCCATTGAGAAAGAAGTGGTCACTGAGGTGGAAAATTCAGAAAAGAAAGATCTTCAAGGCCCATAAATCAAAAAAAAAGGGTTGGCGAAACGCCAACCCTTTTTTTTTGATTTTAATTCTTAATTCCAGGTCTTCATATCGGGGATCTGCGCAATCACTGAGAAGGTGCTTCCCTTATTTTCCATAACCTCCTGCCAGAGCAGATCCGGCTCTGAGTCAAAGAGGTAATCAGCATCCATGTCAGCTACTACCCAGGAGCCAATATTCAATTCATCCAGCAATTGCCCTTCGGACCAGCCTGAGTATCCGATGAAAAAACGGATCTGATCGGGCTGGATCATATTAGAAGAAATGAGGAATTTTAATTTTTCAAAATCCCCTCCCCAGTAAAGGTCATCGGTGATATGCATACTGTCGTCAAGCAGGTCTCCCAGTGTATGTACATAGTGAATGGTATCCGTTTGAACAGGGCCACCGAACAAGACTTCTGATTCAAACTCGGGAAAATCCTCGATTATTTCATCTATACTCATTTTGACCGGCTTATTCATGATAAAGCCGAT
>JAUIKE010000025.1 GCA_030430845.1 Bacteroidia bacterium
CTCAGATTTCACAGGAAGAACTGTTTAATAATGTGATCGGATATAATTGTTCGGGGAAATATAATTTATCTGGACAGAATATAGATTTTAAAGACTCCATGTATTTTGTAGACCCAGACACTCAAATTCCTGAAGGGGTTGACGAAGAAACGAATTTTTACATCAACGACAGTGGCAATCTTGTCATTGTATTTGACGAGTATGAAGTGGCGCCAGGCTATATGGGCATGCCGGAGATAGAAATAGAGGCGAAAATTTTTGAAGGGCATATGAATGGGAGCACACTGGCCTATCAGAAATCAGTGCTAAAGCAAGGCATTTTTTATCCGGATATTACTTGCAGCGAAAGCATTCGGTTTATTGATCAGATCATAGAAAATGGGATGAAGGTTGAAAAACTGCCCGACCGGCATCAGCATGTATATGTCAGACACGAGCACAACACCTGGTCGTTCCAGCTCGGCACCCATCTGGAACCGCATGCCTGGAATATTACCCAGGGCCCTGAAAAAATGTTATCAGAGCTGCATCCCTATGTTCCATTTAAAAAAGAAATCAGCCCAAACGAAAAAGTCAGTTGTATCCTTTGTAATACCGAAAACCCGGTTTTATTCCAAAGAGCTATTCAATTTTTTCAACAGCAGGATTATCCGGCAAAAGAACTGCTGATCATTGATGAAGGGACAAGGCAAATACAACAGCTCATTCCTTTTGAGGATCCCTGCATAAAATATATTCGCCTAAAAAGGTCAAGGTCAATAGCGGATAAACGCAGGCTGGCCTGTCAACTTTCGAGAGGTACGATTCTGCTTCACTGGGACCATATAGGCTGGGTCTCCAATGCCTGGATCCGGATACAGGCTACCCGGCTTTTCAATATCCAGGCCGATATGACAGGGCTATCCAGTTTATACTTTTTAATGCCCGATCATACTATCGCGCTTCTTCCGACTCAGGAAGGAAACTGGATCTACCCGGAAACCCTGTGTTTTACAAAAAGCTTTTGGCTCAGGAATAAAACCACTGGGGAATTTGGAAGCCATTCTTTTACTTTTCAGCATCCTTCCTCCTCGGCTACAATAAGGCCCCATCAGGAGATCGACCATTATATTGGCTTATTACCTCTGGAAGCCGGAGAAATGTTCCCTCCCAGCTCTGTGAAAAAAATCGAAAACAGCATGAGCTTAAGCCCGGAAATAAAGGAAGGCTTGGAAGAACTCAAAGACACACATTTTGTGTCATGATTATTACGGAAGCTTGCCAGCAATGGCAAGCTTCTTTACCAGCCGCCGCCGCCACCGCCGCCGCCGCCACCACCTGACGAACCGCCGCCACTACTGCCGCTACTGCCGGAAGAAGAAGGCGGTGTGGAAGAAGAGGACAATGATCGGCTGAAACTCCGGTCGAAGCTATGGCTGTTGTAGTATATACCTTGCGAGTTACTCCATTTGGGCTCATAAGCCGTTTGCTCCAGTTGTTCTTTGAACTGCTCCGACCACTTGTTGGCCACATCCAGGGCATAAGCATAGGGAAGCAGTTTTTCAAAATGCTCGGTAGTTCGCTCGGGAGGGTTGAGGAGTTCCAGGCGCTCCTTTTCAGTCATATCCAGGTACATTTTGAAGCCCTCCAGCTCCGAGCGCAGTTGTTGTTTGAATTTGGATGGTTTCTTGATGACGTAGGCATAAATTGCAAGGCTAACAAAAGCAAAAAGCATAAATAAGAAAAAGGCTGTCAGGTTCAAATAGGTGCTGGTCAGGGTCGTCCAGGTTATGACCCAAAAGTCAACCGAAAACAATCTGAGAAGGGCATACTGCAGGCTGATCAATCCGTCTTTGAGCATTAAAAAAAGATCGGAAAACATTCTTCTATCCCCGGTGAATAAGGAAACAAGAAACAACATAACCACCATACTCAGAACCGCCCGGGCTAAGCCTCTGAAAAATTGTGGTATTTGGGAAACAATCGTGTAAAATATCGTGCCCAGAACCAAAAAGAAAATAATCAGAAACACCTCAGCCTCTCCCTGCCCTCCATACCGGCCGTTACTGCGAATAAGGAGGATAAATGAAACAAGGCCAAATAAGATCATCAACACGATAGAAATATTCACAAACCTTCGGTTTCGCCCCTCTTTAATAATAGCCTTGTGCTGCCCTTCCAAGGATTTCTTAAACTTTTCCACCGCTGTTCTAAGCGTTGAATCATAGCTGCCGTCGATCTCGATGGTATCTCCCCCACTGAATAAATAGCTCATCAGCGCATTTTCTTCCGGAGGCAAGCCCTTCAGGCCAGGCCTCAAACGACGGATAGAATACACCGTCTTGTTAAACATCAGGATCTTCTTTTGATCCTGTTCAATAAAAATGTAGCCCTTGACGGCTAATTGAATAAGGGCGGAGGTCAGCAAGTCTGAGTCGTATTTTTCCTTTAAAAGATAACCCACAGAAGCAGGAGAACGGTTTTCCGGAGGATCCCAAATAGCGTAAACCGAAGGCTTGGGAGGATCGATCCCGTATTTGAAGGTTGTAATGAGAAAATACAGCATTAAAATCAAACAGCCCACCCCCAGCACGATCACAGCTATATGTCGCTGAAGGAATGTAGGCGGCTGGATGAGGCCTTTCTGAAAGCCCACCGCTATAGTGAATCCTTCATAGGCCGATAAATTAGTTGTCAGGTCAAAGGTGACCATTCTGGCAGTAGAATCAAAAGTCATGGTGCACTCCTGATTTTGTTCGCCATAGGCACCTGTATAGCAGGCGGTTTGCAACAATTCCATGCTGTCGGCCAGAGCGACGGTACAGCTGGCAGCATCTATGGGGAATTCCCAGTCGGTACCGATGGCATTCCAGTATATTTCGTCAAAGTCCTCGAAGAAACGCACCTGGTTCAGGGCCAGGTAGCGGATGGTGTAGGTATAATTTCCCGGATCGAGGTATACGTCCTCTTCACCAATGTACACATTCAGGTTACTTCCGTCGGAAGATGTGTGATAGGGCTCCGACTGACCGTCACGTAGCACTTCCTGGAGTTGATAGCGTACATTTTGTCCTTTTTGATAGGTGGGTAGGCGCCGTACGATCCCTCTTTTGATAGTTTGCCCGGCAGCAACTACGGCTATGGTTTCGGTCACCTCGATGGAGCGATCTGTATTAATGGAAATGGCAATGTCATAGTTGGTGATGCGTTCCTGTTGGGCATGCAGGTAAAGAGGCAACATCCACAGAAGGAAAAATATAAATTGGCTTGTTTTCATAGGCTTTAGCGTTGCTGCGAATGCACAGTTTCCTTAAAGATAGAGAACATCCCTGAAAAACAAAGTGGCTGTTACAAATTACCTGCCGCGACATTCTTAAAAAAAACAAGGGCCGGCAAACCCTAATGGTAAGCCGGCCTCCTTGTTTTGTACATGGTAATTTGGGGGAAAATATCTTTATCCAATCCACATCATTACGGCCTTACCAACAAAATACATCAGAGGGAAAAAACTCAGGCAGGCAATTGTAATAATGGTTTGGGATGCTTGTGCAGCTTGTTCTTTTTTTTCTGTTTGGGTTTTAGTGCGGACGATGCTTTGAGTGATGATGGCTTCCATGGTGTTTTCTATTTTAGGTTTGTATTGAAATCTTATATTACAAAGGTGGGCTTTTTTGAAATTTTGTGCTTCCGTTATTGTTGCAAAGAATATCAATATTGTTGCAAGAGGTAAAATTCACCTAATTTTTCACCTGCCCATCTAGCCTTTACAATAGGGGGATCAACTGGCCGAAATCATCCTTTACCAGGATAAGTATTTAAAACATCCCAAAAGAATAAGCGGCTTGTAACCTTTCAATCATTCTTGAGTCTTTAAAATAAATACCGACTGCCATATGATCACCCACGCACTCAAAATCGCTTTTCGCAACTTCATGCGACACAAAAGTTCCTTTTTTATCAACCTCATCGGCTTGTCCACCGGCCTGGCCTGCGCCTTGATCATCTTCCTTTGGGTCAAAGACGAAATGGAGGTGGACAAATTCCATGAGAATGATGACCGCCTTTTCTATGTAATGGAACACCAACAGTATTCCGGCAACATCATGACCACCCAGTCTACCCCGGGAATACTAGCCGAAACACTTGTCGAGGAAGTTCCCGAAATCGAATATGCCACCACTTTGATCTGGGAAAACAACTACACCCTCACCGTCGGCGACAAAAACATCAAAGCCGCCGGACGGCATGCCGTTAATGACTTCTTCAAAATTTTTAGTTGGGAAATCCTGGCAGGCGATGTCAACAATTTACTTCAAAATCCCAATGACGTGGTTCTCTCCAAAAGTACGGCCGAAAACCTCTTCGGCTCGGTAGAGGGAGCTATGAATCAAAGCCTGGAACGCGACCATGATGAACTCTTTACCGTCACGGGGGTCTTTGAGGACGTGCCCGATAATTCTTCCTTACAGTTTGACCTGGTTTTTAATTACGAGCATTATAAAAACGACGACAACGACTGGCTGCTGAGTTGGGGCAACAACGGCCCTCCTACCCTCATTACCCTGGTGGAAGGGGCCGACGCCCAAAAAGTAAGCGACAAAATCGCCGGATTTATCAAGGAGCGAAATGAAGAATCGCATGTAACCCTGTTTTTGAAGTCTTATTCCGAGCGGTATTTGTATGGCCGATACGAGGATGGCAAGCAAGTCGGCGGCCGTATTGAGTATGTCCGGTTGTTCTCGATCATCGCCATTTTCATATTAGTGATCGCCTGTATCAATTTCATGAATCTATCAACGGCCAGGGCATCTCGACGTGCCAAAGAAATCGGCGTTAAGAAAACACTAGGGGCAGAAAAGCACCGCCTGGTCGGTCAATTCCTGCAGGAATCGACCCTGATGTCCCTCCTGTCTCTAATACTGGCAGTTGTCCTGGTTTTCCTATTCTTGCCTACCTTCAATCTGCTGACGGAAAAAGAACTCAGCCTGCGATTGACGCCCTCCCTGGCCGGCGCCTTCCTGCTGATCACCTTGATCACCGGTTTACTGGCTGGTAGTTATCCGGCCCTGTACTTATCTTCCTTTAAACCCGTGGCAGTTTTGAAAGGTGAACTGAGAACTTCATTAGGAGAATTGTGGGTAAGAAAAGGCTTGGTTGTTTTTCAATTTACGCTTTCAATCGTATTGATCGTAGCCGTGATCGTTGTTTATAAGCAGATCCAGTTTGTGCAAAATAAGAACCTTGGCTATGACAAAGACCTGCTCATTTATTTTCCAAAGGAAGGCCGCTTGCAGGAACAAAGTGAAACCTTTATAGCTGAAGCCCAAAAACTTCCGGGCATAAAAAGTATTTCAGCCATCGGCCACAATTTAGTCGGACGTCAGAATAACACCAGCGGATTAAACTGGGAAGGAAAAAACCCGGAGGATAACATCCTCTTTGAAAATGTCCGGGTGGATTATGATCTTTTAGAAACCATCGGTGTAGAAATGAAAGAAGGCCGTACTTTCTCTCGTCAATATGGAGCCGACAGCAGTAAGATCATCTTTAACGAACGGGCCATCGAGATCATGAACATGAAGGATCCGATCGGTAAAAAAATACGTTTGTGGGACCAATACGACATGGAAATCATTGGGGTAGTTAAGGATTTCCACTTTCAATCGCTGAGGGAAGGTATGAGGCCGCTGTTTTTTATGCTGAACTCAGAAAACTCCTGGAACATCATGGCACGTATGGAACCCGGAAAGTCCAAAGAAGCGATTGCGAGTCTGCGAAGTTTCTATGAAAGCTATAACCCGGGTTTTTCCTTCGATTTCTATTTTATGAATGAAGAATATGCCGAACAATATGAAGCGGAGCAAAGAGTAGCCTCCCTTTCCCGTTACTTTGCCGGCCTGGCCATCCTGATCTCTTGCCTGGGCTTGTTCGGACTGGCTGCCTTTACGGCCGACCGTAAGAAGAAGGAGATCGGCATCCGTAAAGTATTAGGTGCTACAGTGAGTAATATCGTGATGTTGTTGACAAAAAATTTCACCCAACTGGTACTGGTTTCTATCATCATTGGTTTGCCCCTTGCCTATTACCTGACCCGCCGCTGGCTGGATGAATTTGCTTACCGGATCGACCTGAGCCTGATGTTCTTTGCACTGGCCAGCTTGCTGGTATTGCTCATTTCCTGGCTGACGGTTAGTTTTCAGGCTTATCGGGCAGCGAATATCAGTCCGAAGGAATGTATTAGGAATGAGTAAAATAAGGAGAGCGGCCGAGGGCCGCTCTCCTTATTTATAAAAGTTCTAGTTCCAAAGCCTTCAGTACCAGCCCTACCGAATTCCTGACGCCAAACTTACTGATCAGATTTTTCCGATGGGTCTGAACGGTATTCACACTGATGAACAGCTTTTTTCCTATTTCTTCTGTCGTACACTCCTCCGCAATCAGCTCCAGCACTTCTTTTTCCCTTTGAGTCAGGTTGGGGATATAGCCTTTGGGCTTTTCTCTTCCGGTATGTTCTCCCCCCATTTCTGCCATAAACTCTTGGCGGATGATCTCACCGATGTAACGTTCTCCCTGGCTTACTTTTTCTATGGCCACCGGTATTTCTCGCAGGTCAGCGGCTTTGGAGACATAACCTTTTGCACCGGCTTTAAACAGGCTTTTGACCACGCTGATTTCCAAATGCGTAGAAAGGCCGACCACCTTCAATTGATCATCGATTTTCAATAATTCTTTACAGCACTCGACCCCGTTCATGCCGGGCATGCCAATGTCCATTAACACCACATCTGGTTTTAACGGAGGAATTTTTTCCAGGGCCTTTTCTCCCGAATGCTCCATGCCTACACATTCAATAAGAGGATTGGTGTTTAAAAAGTCAAGCAAAGCCTGAGCCAGGATCTTATGGTCATCAACAATATAAACGCTTATCATATCCGCGATTTAGGAATTTGAATATGGAATTCGGTTCCATTAGAATTATCCATTTCAATGGAACCGTCCAGGTAATCTACTCTGGACTTTATATTTTTCAAGCCAAGATTATCACTTTTTTCCCATACCTCAGAAGGTAGCCCCTTGCCGTCATCCCGAAACTCGATGGATAAGCCCTCCTCTTCCATTCGACTGCTCATAAAAACCCTGTTAGCTTCGGAATGCTTAAGGGTATTGTTCGCCATTTCCTGGAAAAGACGATAGACCATAATCGCCTGGTCCTTATCTTTTAACAGATGAAGGTCTTTGGTTTTATTGACGACCTCCAACTGATTCCTTTTCAGATGCTGTGCCAGGTCATTGACGGCGCCTTCCAGGCCCGACAAGCCGAAGGCCAGCGGCGTCATGTTGTGGCTGATCCGGCGGATTTCTTCTGATACCTGTCCCACCATTTGGTCCAGTTGATCGGTATTCTCTTCTTTGGTTAGGATCTTGAACTTGATAGCAGCCATCATCGAACCGATGTTGTCATGCAGATCCCGGGCAATTCTTCGACGTTCTTCTTCCTGGCCCTGAAGGATGGATGTCATGGAAAGCAATTGTTTTTCCTTGCGAAGGCCTTCAATCTCCAATTCCTGGCTTCTCGATTTTTCCCTTAACAGCCCGGCTTTGTATCGTTGTTTGCGATTCCAGAGCAAAAACAACAAGCCCCCTATTCCGATAAGGCCACCCAGTCCAGTCAAAAGCAGGCGGGAATTGCGCAGTTCTAGCTGCTGAGTAATAATTTCCTGATCTTTTCGGTCTGATTCGTATTGGATATTGAGTTCACTGATTTGTCGGGTGACATCCCGATTTAAGAGTGTATCCGACACTACTTTGTATTTTTGGTGATAATCAACGGCCTCTTTGAAATTACCCTTCGCATAATGGGCCGCATACAGTTTCTGGTAAATTTCTTCACGGACATTAGCCGGCTGGCTTTCCGTATCCATTTGATTCATTAAAACCAGAGCCTCGTCCGGATTTCCAATTTTTGTTTTCATATCAGCCAGAGAAATGACCGAAAAGTTATGCATCAGTTGGCTGTTGGTCACTTCAGCCAGCTCCATACTTTTTTGAAAAAATTTCTCAGCAACCCGGTACTCCTCCAAATCGCTGTACACAGCTCCCAGATTATAATTGGCATACAACTGCTGATGCTCCGTCCCATATTCCTGGGCCAGTTCAAGGTATTTATTGTAATAAAACAAGGTACTATCTACCGGCCCGGTTTGTTCAAAGATGAGACCGATGTCGTTATAAACATCCGCCAGCAAATAGTAGTCCTTTTTTTTCAGGCTGATCTCCTTGGCCCGCTTGTGATACTTCATCGCCTCTTCAAACTGCTCGAGCTCAGCCAGGATCGTACCGATCCGCCTGTTAATATTGACTAAAATGGCCGTATCCCGTTGGTCTTTTTTTAAGTCCAAGACCTCATGAGCCGCCTTCATACTTTTATCCAGCATTTTAAAATCATAATAGAGATTGCTGAGGGCATATTTCCCAAAAACCATTCTTACGGTATCCTTCCTTTCTGCTTGGTAGTCGATGTATTTTAAAATATTGGCTTCGCTTTCTTCAAAATTGGCTTGTTCTTTATAGATCAGGCTGAAATAATACCATTTGACATCCTCCCGGTAACGGAAATCGTGCTCCTGCTCAAATTTTTCCAAATATTGAAGCAAACCAATACTTACTTCCGGATCTGTTCTTCTGTACGACCAGGCCTGGTCGATCAAAGCATCTACCCTGGCCGTATCCTTTTCGATTTTTCCCAGCTCACTGATCAAACTGTCCAATACAATAGATTGGGCCGATAAGGAAAATGTAAAAAGTACGATCAAGAAAGTTAGCTGTAATTTCATGTCAATGTGTTTGATCAGTCGTTAGGAGCAGTCCAATCATTTTCTTTAAAGAGCTTGTGATAAGAAAAAAACAAGTTTTTTTCTTATCACAAGCTCTTTAAAAAGACTTAAGCTGGATTTAAAATAAGCATTTTTAGATAAAAACCTTTTCGAGAATGTTCGTCAACTCATCTACATCATCACTAATATCTTCTGCGCAGTCACCGGTATCTCCGCTGGGGCACTCACAAACGACCGTTCCTGAGCCTATAATATTTGAGACACAATCCTCACAAGGCATACCACTACAATCGGTGTTGGAGTGAGGACTGCTCAGGTCGATAAACACTTCGTCTCCACGGCGCACCAGTGGGAGGTAAGCTGTTTTAGTAACCTTATCTGCTTTGTACTTCCGGGCCAGGAACGGTTTGTTCTTGTTGCGGGTAAAGTGGACCTTCATGGAAATGATCCGGGCACCGTTGGGCATTCTGGAATTCAACGCTCTGGTATTCATTTTAAAGCTTCTCCGCCCAGTAGCGGTGGCAACAGGCGTACTGTTGATCTCAGCTTTTAATTTTGAGCTGATCTTTAGTTTGCTTAAGGGAATACCTGATTTCTGTGCCTGAAGGCTAAACAAACCGAACACACTGAAAAAGAATAATGCAACAATTGTTTTCATTGGTAAAATTTTAAGGTTTAAAAAGAAGTTGTTTACAGTTTGTAAAATAGGTTGCGGCAGCCGCCGCAACCTATTTTACAAACTGCAATGAAATTTATCTTATGTACATCGCAACTTCGATTAATTACTTTGAATGCTCTGCATTTTGTACTGAAAGGTCGATCCCTGAGCGCCTTTGTTAGTGATCTCCATCCGGATGGTTCGGCCATTTAGGGGGTAGAGCTTTTTCTTTTGTGTCGTATTGACGCCCTTAGGAAATTCAATCTTAGAGGTCCAGATATTGTCGAGATAAATGATAATTTCAGCAGCGGCGCCCCCTCCGGTACGCTGGATGATGAATTCAATTTGGTTGCAAACCGGCTGCATCGTCAGAACCTTTGGCTGGCCTGCCTGGACAGTACCGGAGGTATATCCTCGCGGGCAGCTCTTGTTAGGCTCGATCTTTTTGATTTCTTCGTGGCCGGTACAAGTGAGTTTGTAATGGAAATCCTGGCTTCCAGCTTTGTGGAGGACCTTGATCCGGATGCTTTTATTTTTTATCCCTTCGATGGACCAATTCCTGGACAAATTGCGACTTTCTGCATTGAACTGGAGGCGTTTTTTGAGCGCATTATTTACATAGACCTCTATCCAGCCGGCAGCCTGGCCACTAACTTTCAGGGCATTTACTTGTAACTTATCATTTACGGCCTTGAAGTTAAATACGTTCTCTTTACCGGCCTGGAGCCGAATCTCGGTTTTGACATAGGTCGTAGGTCGCGAATCAGCGTTCTCCTCTTCCACTTGCGTGCCGGTAAAAGTCCATTTAATGTCTTCGTATTTTCCTTCTAACTTAGTGTGGGCCAGGCACAGGCATAGGGCCAATAGTAAAAACAGCGGTCTATTCATTTCATTTGGTTTATTAGTGAAAATAGTAGGGAGGCACAACATCCTCTTTTGAGTGCTGACTTCTTTGTCTTAACACCTTCAAAATTAGGGCAAGCATGCCTGGCAAAAATCACCCAATAAGACCATTTTCAGATTTTCACTGAATTCAGTGAATAGAGGAAGCAGTGAAAATTAACATTTACCTTATCCCTGATTTTAGTATATTAAAGGAACTCAAAATTTAAAAATTAAACCCTGATGAAAAGAACCACCCTTTGTATTTTCCTCCTAATTGCATTTGTATTTGAATTATATCCACAAGCTCAGATCTTTGTGTTTCATAGAAGGCCCAATAGCATTAAAGCATTTGATCTAAACGGCACCCTGATCGACACCCTGGCGACCGATACGGTGAATAGTATTTCCATGCATTGGAATATACTTGACAACAAACTGTACTTCTCCAATTACCGGCCCGGAATCGGCTATTACCTCCAACGCTGTAATGCCGACGGTAGTGAACGCGAAAATGTTCTTGGCCTATTGAACGCACTGACGGATTTTGATTTGAATCCAACTGATCAAATGATTTACTGGGTAGGTGCTGAAGACAAAACTATTTATAAGTCTGATTTTGATGGACTTGAAACCGATACGATTTTAAGCACCCCTGAATCTGAACCGGTTAGTATTTCGATAGATCCAGAAGGACAAAAGATCTACTGGATGTCCTATAATCAAGGCCGCAATAACGACAAGATCCACCGAGCTAATTTGGATGGCTCAGGCAGGGAAGTGATCATTGACAGCCTCGAAACGCCGGCCAGACTATTATATTATAACAACAAAATCTACTGGTCGAATGATGGAGATCCCCAAGCTATTAAACGCGCCAATGCAGATGGCTCTCACATTGAAGTTTTGAGATCTTTTTCTGACAATGAATACCCTTTCGCTATCCAAATAGACCCCAACACAGAAATGCTGTACTGGGCTGATTATGGCTCAAATACCATCAGCCGGATGTTGCTTTCTGATACCAGCCGGATAGAAGTGATTATTTCGGAAGGAATCAGGACACCCACTGCTTTGGCTTTAGCTATTGAAGCCGTTAATATCGGCGGTACCATCACTGACCCTACCGGACAGCCTCTTGCAGGGGTCAACATTAGTCTTTCCGGTTCGGTAAGCAGGGAGACAGTTTCAGATACAAGCGGCCAATATATATTTGAAGGATTACCAAAGGGAGGGAATTATATCCTCATTCCGAGTTGGGAGGAAGACACCTCCACTAATCTTTCCCTTTCTGATATTCTTTTAGTAGCTCAACACTTGTTGGGCCTACCTTCATTCAGTTCCCCTTTTCAAATGATTGCAGCAGATATTGATGGTTCAAAAACCGTCACCACCCTCGATTTGCTTCAAATCAGATCAAGGTTCCTTTCTGAAGTAGAGGGCCGGCCGCTTCAAGCTAATTGGAGATTTATCCCGAGTGATCATGTTTTTCAGGATCCATTTAATCCGTGGAACCATTCATTGCCATCTGCAATAAGGATTTCCGGATTGGAAACTGATTTCCTCTCTGGTAGTTTTATCGGCATAAAAAAAGGAAAGGTTGATTTTAGTTTAGGTAATTAAGACCAACCTCCAGTACTTTCACCATGCTGGTAGTGACGTCCCATTCATTTTGGTCGCCACTGATCTGGGGCACAGGCTGAAAAAACAAATGAAGCAATTGCTGTTCTTTCCATTGCTCGGTATCAAAGGATAGCTCCCAGCTTCCCATGTCCTGCTTGCCAATTTTCCATCCAACATAGATGTTTAAACAATGATTTTACATGAAAAAATGATAATACATAAACAAGGTGCAATCGATTGATTTTTGGAAAAAATCCGAAGGTTTTTTCCAAAAAAAACGATTTGATGCCTGATCAGTGCCGTCAGTTAGCAAAAATTTGACAATATCTCTGCTATTTCGTTTAAAATTCTTACCAAAAAGCATGGAAAACCGTAGTAATGACGGTTATTAAGCGCCTTAAAAACCGACAATAAAAACCAAAGGACAGAATTCAAATTCAAGGTATCTTTTCAGTTATTGGAATGCTTAAGATAGAATAATTCTTAATTGAGACTTAATCAAAAGAAAATTTTACAAAGAAAAACACAATCGATTGCGTAAAATCGCAAAACATTTTTACTTTTGAATAAAGTAGAAGAATTTTGAAAAAAAACACAAAAAACAATAAAACAGAGGGTTTTTCATGCCAGAAGAGATGTAGGGCGGTTTGTGCATAATTGCACCCAATATGTTGGATGAAAACACTGAGTTAAATTAGTATGGCTGGTGCCAGAGGTAAACTGCCTATACTCATCAAAATAAATAGAAACTATTTTTTTATTAATTAAATTTTTAGTCAAATGAAAAAGCAAGAATTACGGTTTCTTCTCGTTACATGCTTTCTTTTGATTTCGCTGGTTGCTTTTAGCCAGCGTACCATCACAGGAACCATATACGATAAAGACACCAATGAGCCTTTAATTGGAGCCAATGTTCTGATTAAGGGATTGTTATCTGGTACGACTACAGATATCGATGGAACTTTCTCATTAGAAGTTCCTGATGGATCAGATGTATTAGAAATCTCGTATACAGGATACGCAAGTCAGGAGTTAGCTCTTAATAATGCCACAAATTATACGGTCTACCTTGCAGCAGGAACACAATTGGATGAGGTAGTTGTTATTGGATATGGTGTCCAAAGAAGGGAATCTGTGACGGGTTCCGTAGTTTCTCTTAAAGGACAAGAATTAACTCAGGTGCAGACAAGTAATTTTCAAGATGCACTCCAGGGGCGTGTTGCTGGTGTTGACATCTCTACTACGAATACCCGCCCGGGGGCAGCACCGCAAGTTCGTATTCGCGGTGTACGGTCTTTATCTGCAAACAATGATCCCCTGATCGTATTGAACGGCATTCCTTTTTCCGGTGGGCTGAATGATATCAATCCCAATGACATTGAAAGTGTTGATATCTTAAAGGATGCATCAGCTACTGCAATCTATGGTTCCAGAGGGGCGAATGGTGTTATTCTTATTACTACTAAAACTGGCAAAAAAGGACAAAAGCCTGTAATTACCTATGATGCATATCTTTCTACAAAAGAAGTTTTCGCCAAATACCCTATGATGAATGCAGCCCAGACTATACAACTGCGTGCAGATGTTGCAGCGAACAATGGTGGCGTGCCCATTTATGGACTGGGGGGTGATGAGGACCTCGGCAATGATACAGATTGGCAGGATCTCTTGTATGGATCAGGGTTGCAAAACTCACATGATCTGAGTATTCGAGGAGGTGGAGAAAAAAACGCTTATAATCTGGGGTTGGGATATTACAGAGAAACATCCGTAGTTCCTGGAGATGCATTTAAGCGATATTCATTACGAGCACAAGTCGATCAGGAAATAGGAGATTTTATTAGAGTTGGACTTAATTCAGTTACTAACTTCAATAATACTAGCAGCATTGCAGGTTTAAATATAGATGTTTCGCCGCTTTTGAGTCCTTATGATGAGAACGGAAACTTCCTGGAATCTGTTCGTCTTCAAACAGAAGCGGATAACCTGTGGGTTCCTACCAGGAATGAAATTGAAAGAATAGGAGAAGGCAGAGTGAATGAGCAATTGGATTTTGGTACTTACAATAATTTATACGCAGAGGTCAAAGCCCCCTGGATAGAGGGATTGAAATACCGACTCAGCGTTGGATTGAATTTTCGCAATAGCAGAGATGGAAACTTTACTGGACGAGGTGTGTTTTCTTTTAACCCAGATAATCCTTCATCGGCCAGCTATAATAGTTCCATCACCAAGGACCACGTGATTGAACATCAACTGATCTTTGACAGAACGATCGCTCAAAAACATCGTGTGAATGTAATCGGATTATACTCAGCTCAAAGAACAGAGTTTGATAATATCGGACTAGGTGTTCAAAATGTTCCTAATGAATTGGCACTGTGGTATAATTTAGATGCGGCGCTTTCCGAAGATATTACCAGCTATGGTACCGGATTTTCTGTGTCAGGACTCATTTCCTATATGGGTAGGATTATGTATGAATTCGACAACCGATATCTATTTACTGCCACTTTGCGATCAGATGGATCTTCAAGATTGGCAGAAGGCAACAAATGGTTTACATTCCCTGCGGTGTCCGTTGGATGGAATATCGGCAACGAAGCATTTATGGAAAGTGTCGATTGGATAAACGCACTTAAAATTCGAGCTGGTTATGGTGAAACCGCCAACCAGGCAGTAGCTCCATATTCAACTCAAGGACGATTAAATCAAGTAAACTATAACTTTGGAAGTGATTTTTCAACGGGTTATTCAGTAAATCAATTGCCGAACCCAAGTCTGGGCTGGGAGTTTTCTGAGACCTACAACTTCGGGCTTGAATTCTCATTGTTTAATTATCGCCTGAGTGGTACACTAGAACTCTATTCTACTGAAACGAATGATATTTTGTATGGTTTGGCTCTTCCAAGTTCATCAGGGGTAAGTAGTGTCACCAGCAATATCGGTAAAACCTCCAACAAAGGTTTTGAATTATCGCTAGATGGAATTATCATAGATAACCCTAATGGTTTCTCCTGGGATCTAGGCATTAATCTATTCAGAAACACGAACGAGATCTTGTCTCTGGCAACGGGTGAGGATAGAAACGTCGGGCAGCTCTGGTTTGTAGGCTCTCCTATTAATGTAATCTATGATTATGAAAACATCGGACTTTGGAATGAGTCGGATCCTGACTTTGCCAACCTGCAAGCCTTTGAACCCGGAGGTAATGTAGGAATGATAAAGGTTAGCTATACTGGTGATTTTGATGAAAACGGAGTTCCGGTAAGAGCCATTGGAGCAGATGATAGAGTCATTATAGATCCTACACCAGATTTCCAGGGAGGGTTTAATACCCGCCTGGCGTACAAGAATTTTGATCTGACCATGGTCGGTTCCTTCCGAAGTGGTGGTATACTTGTAAGTACATTGTATTCATCTAACGGGTATCTTAACCTACTTACAGGAAGGAGAAATAATGTAGATGTAGATTATTGGACGCCGACAAATACAGATGCAAAGTATCCGGCACCCGGAGGAATCCAAAGTGGAGATAACCAAAAATATGCCAGTACATTGGGATATTTTAACGGATCCTACTTGAAGGTTCGGGCTTTAACCCTGGGTTATAATTTTACGCCCAATATACTTAGTAAGATAAAACTTAACAATCTTCGTATCTATGGGACCATTTTGAATCCCTTTGTGTTGTTCTCACCATTTCATGACGAATCAGGATTAGATCCTGAAGTCACCAATTCTGGCGTTGATGCTCAGGGGCAACGTCAAAATTCAGCAGTTAATACGTCGAATATTTCAAGGGGTATACCAACCATCGGGACGAATGTTCCGTCTACGAGGACTTTCCTCATTGGATTAAATGTATCATTCTAAAAATTTAAGTACAATGAAAAATATTAAATTAAGTATAGTAGCACTAACATTTCTATTTTTAGCAATGTTAGTAGTCTCTTGTACTAAAGAAGATTATTTAGTAGAAGACCCACGTGGTGTGTTTACTCCGGATTTTTTCACTACCGAGCTTGGTGTGGAAGGAGGAATCACGTTTTTGTACCAAAGCCTCAGAAACATTTATGGTGATGCATACTTTTTGAACTTAGGAGAAACGGGTACCGATGAGTATGCTGCTGCTCAGAGTGCCGATAATAATTTCTTTGACCTGGACCTTGCCGGAGAAGGTAATTTAAGTTCAGAAAGTGGTTTCTCAATTGGTCAGGTCTGGGGCAATGCCTTTCCGGCCATTAATACAGCCAGTGGAATTATTGAAAATGCGGAAGCTGTAAATCTGGATCCATCGCTTATCGCGGAAGCAAGATTTTTCCGTGCCTTCAACTACTTTTTGATGGTACAAACCTATGGTGGCGTACCATTAGATCTAGGCGGTGGAGAGTTGAAGTTTAATAATTCTGCAAACAGAGGATCTGTACGCAATACTGTTCCAGAAGTATATACACGTGCCATATTTCCAGATTTAGAGATTGCCGTCAATGATTTACCTGATGAACCTCGGTTAACAGGTACGGTGACTAAGAATGTGGCCAGGCTGTTTTTGTCAAAAGCGTATCTAACTTATGGTTGGTGGTTGGAAAACCCCAATAACATTCCGACCTACCCTGAGGCTCCAAGAAACGATCCTGATGGCAATGGCCCCGCAATCTATTTTCAACAAGCTTATGACGTAGCTATGGAGGGAATTAATAATCCCGGGCCTTATTCTTTGCTAGAGTATTTTTATGATGTGCATCTCGCTTCCAATGATCGTCACAATGAGATGTTGCTTTACGCTGACCGTACCGAAGAGAGCCAAATATATAATGGAGCTGATCTGGGCTGGAGTAGTACCGGAGGAAGTGCGAACACAGCAGTGTGGATGGTGACATCAAACTATACCACAATAAATGTGGATGGCGTGGCAGCGGTACAACGGGAGGCTGCACAGAGCTATGGACGTCCTTGGACTCGTATGGCCCCTACCATCAACGTTTTTGAAGAAACTTTTGCAGAAAAAGAATTAGATTCTCGCTATGATGCTACGTTTGTAACAAGTTATCGAGGGAATTGGGATAAAGGGGGCGATCCAACACCCACACTTACAGCTGCCAACGGATTGGAAATAGCACCGGGTGATGCAGTGGTTTCATTTCTGGATGACTATGATCCCAATGTTGACTATAGCGTGAATGGTGGTAATATTGGCGGTGGCGAGATTCCCGGCAGATCTGACTATGTGATCAATCTAAATGAAATAAATCGCAGGTTTTATCCTGGTCTGTGGAAGTTAGGAACCTACCGTACCGACAATGCTGGAGGCTTAGGTTCTCCTAATGGTGCACTGACACGTCCATTTCCAATTGCGAAATTTTCAGAGCTTTATTTAGTCGCTGCCGAAGCAGCTGTTAAGGGAGCCTCTGGAAGTATGAGTGCCCGCGATTTGGTAAACGTTTTACGTGCCCGTGCAGGCAAATGGAGGTTTGATAATGGCGAGCAAGAAGAACGTATAGAAGATAACAGCGCAGCTATGGTAGCGGCTACTCCTCAAAATATTGATATTAATTATATTTTGGCCGAGCGGTCAAGAGAGTTTTTTGGGGAGGGATATCGTTGGTATGACTTGGTACGTACGCAAAAGTGGAATGAACTAGCCGGTTCATACCGGATTGGAGGTAACGCTGCATCTGATCACAACCCAACTGTGACGACCAGGGATATTCAACCACACCACTATTTGAGACCGATACCTCGAGGTCAAATTGATGCCTTGGATATGTCTGACGCTGAAAAGGCTGCTTATCAAAACCCCGGCTATCAATAAAAATATTATTGAAATTTAATGCTTGGATAAAACTGTCTAAAGTTTCCCCACAAAGAAGCTTTAGGCAGTTTTTTTCATCTGCATCTGACACAAAACAAATTTCATTAGAGGGTTTAAAGCGGCCCGTTCGGGCCGCTTTAAACCCTCTAATTAGAAAAGTTATAATCAAGCCATGAGAAGACATACCATATTTAAGTTGATTGCTATTTCTTTACCACTGATTGCCTTAATAATATTAGAGGTCATTCTGAGGGTGGCTGATTATGGAGAAGATTATCAATTGTTCCATCGAATACAAGTTGAAAACAAGCCGGATTTTCTGATAATGAACGGAAAAATGGCCGACAAATATTTTAATGACGATGAACTGAGATCCGACAATCAAACAGACTTATTTTTAAAAGAAAAAACGGATCATACTTTCAGAGTTTTTGTGCAAGGCGCCTCGACAGTAGTAGGATTTCCGTTTTATCGAGGTGGTTCATTTCCCAGAATGCTAAAGCACCGGTTATCCCTGACCTTTCCAGATGTCAATATTGAAGTAGTCAATACAGGCATGACGGCCGTCAACTCTTATACCCTTCTTGATTTAGTGGATGATATTATTGAACAAAAGCCGGACTTAGTTATTATTTACGCCGGTCATAATGAATATTACGGTGCTATGGGAGTCGGCTCAACCATTTCTCATGGTTCACATCCGATTATCGTACGATCCTATCTGATGCTCAAGGAATTTCGTTTTTTCCAACTTTGCGAAAATGCTTACCATAAAATTTTAGGTTCTACTATTCAAAAACCTTCTGAGCGGACAACGACTTTGATGGAAGTGATGGCCGAGAAGCAGCGTATTCCATATCAGTCTGAAGCCTATCTTGATGGTATCAAACAATTTAAAACTAACCTCAAAAAGATCTTATCTAAATACAATAGACACGATATACCCGTAATGCTCTCCACAGTAGTGAGTAATGAAAGGGATATCGAACCATTTATTAGTGAAGGGATTGCTGATATTAATCAGTTGGAAGAGGTTTTGAACCAGGAATCCCTACCTGATCCAAACGAAATAGCGCCATACAATGCCAAAGAAGTATATAGGCGCGGAACCCGTTATTTGGAAAAGGATGAAGGCTCCGCTAAAAAATATTTTCATTTTGCAAAAGAGTTAGACTTGTTAAGATTTAGAGCACCAGAAAAAATCAATGAAGCAATTATTGAATTATCGGGTGAGTATGACGCATCCTTGGTAGATATGAAGGCTATTTTTGAAAATCATTCTGAACATGGTATTATTGGTGACGAATTGATGACAGAGCATGTACACCCCAATGTATTTGGGCAGTTTTTGATGGCCGATGCTTTCTACAACAAAATTAAAGAGCTGAACTTATTAAGCGATTGGACCAATTATATACCCTACGAGGAAGCCATCCAAGATATCCCTGTTTCTTTAATCGATTCTATTCAGGGAATGCTGGTCATAAATGAGTTAAAGAATTCATGGCCATATAACCTTGGCAATAGATTAAGAAAAGGTAAATCTATTACCAAGGAAAATTTTGGACGTATCTATTCAGAGCTACAGATGGCTCAAAATATTAAGGATAATGCTATTAGGTGGAATGATGCCATGTCGTTATCGTACAATATGTATAATAATGACAAGAAGTATGAAGAAGCCTTAAAAATTGCTCAGTCATTAATTTTTGAATATCCTGAACAGGGGTATGGATATCAAATGGCCGGCGATATGTGCATGAAATTGGAAAACTATCAAAGGGCTGTTTTTTATTATGCTCGATATAAGCAAATCGACAATAGCGCTGAATCCGTAGAAAGGTTGGCAGTGGCCTACCTACAATCGAACAATTTATCCTTGGCGGAAAAGACCTTGTCGGAAGCAAAA
Organism: Bacteroidia bacterium; assembly: GCA_030430845.1. Taxonomy (GTDB): domain Bacteria; phylum Bacteroidota; class Bacteroidia; order Chitinophagales; family Saprospiraceae; genus JANQPA01. The sequence continues at coordinate 19,701 of JAUIKE010000025.1, forward strand.
AGTCAGGGATTGAATGTGCGCGGCCTATCAGAACTGAGGAAAGAGGCCATAATGGGAGAAAAGGAAAACTATTAGGCCCGCCTGAAAGCACAATGATAAAATAAGGGGCGATGCAAAATATAGTATAATTTTCCCCGCGTCGCAGGGTAAATTATACTATATCCGAATCAGGGGTAAGAGATAAAAGAGAATGGTTCAATTTAAAAATAATTTGCACCCTATTTAGATCATAAACCTGCCATAGGCAGGATCTTTTAATAACCCCAGGCTTCAGACTGGGAGAAGGGGGTATAAACATTATATTTTGCCTGAAAGGCAAATATAAAACCAACTCCGGGCGGCGCCCGGAGTGTGTATAAACTCCTACCTTCATGCGCCCCGAAGGGGCAGCTTAATTGGAGAGCCCTTACAGGGCGGGAATTTGGGAGGATCTTTTATACCCGGAGCGTTGCTCCGGGCAATAAGTAAAAAGCCCTTTCAGGGCGGCACCTAAAATAGATTGAATACTGCGTTCCTGTATATAATTATTACCAGTCAATACACGATTCTACCGGCGGTGTAGATTGAAAAGTTAACTGTGCTTCATTACTTAATCTATTTCAGATAATTAAAATCTAGTCGTGAAAAATTTCAAATTAGTATTAGCTGTTATTCTATTCCCTTTTTCTATCTCCACGGGATTATCACAAATTACCCTCCCAAAAATAATTGCGGACGGTATGGTTTTGCAACGCAATGAAAAAATCACCATTTGGGGTTGGGCTTCGCCAAATGAACGGATAACAGCAAGCTTTAACGGTGTGCAAAAAAAGAGTATTGCTTCAGCAACAGGTAAGTGGACTCTAGAATTTCCAGAAATGAAGGCAGGCGGCCCTTATACCATCAAAATTTCCGGCAAAAATGAGGTTGTGTTAAAAGACATATTAATCGGAGATGTATGGCTTTGTTCCGGGCAATCCAATATGGTTCACCAAATGAATATTCACGACGTAACCTATGCGGATGATATTGCCAATGCTAATTACCCTGAAATACGGCATTTCAAAGTGCCAACAAAAACAGATTTAAATGGGCCGAGTAAAGATGTAGCCGGTGGTACCTGGCAGCTTGCTATGTCCGACCAGGTTCGACCTTTTTCGGCTGTTGCCTATTTTTTTGCACGAAAATTGTATGACAAATATGGGGTCCCCATTGGATTGATTAATGCAAGTGTTGGTGGAACCCCCATTGAATCTTGGATAAATGAACCTGGGTTCAAAGAATTTCCTGATAAACTGAAAATCATTGAAGAAAATAAAGATACCGCATTTGTAAAAAGTCATTCCAGAAGACCATTTTCTGGAAACAACCAAAGAAATCAAAAAACCACAGATAAAGGATTGATTGGTGAAAAACCTTGGTATGACGTGAATTTTGTGCCCAAAAACTGGCGCAGCATTAACATTCCAGGTTATTGGGAAGACCAAGGCGCCAAAGACCTTAATGGAGTAGTCTGGTATAGAAAGGAAATTGTACTACCGGCATCTATGTCAGGAAAAGAGGCAAGAGTTTTTTTGGGTAGAATTATAGATGCAGATGAACTATACATCAATGGTATTAAAGTAGGAAACACTACCTACCAATACCCTCAAAGAAGGTACCAGGTACCGGCAAATATTTTGAAAGAAGGAAAAAATATTTTTGTAATACGTGTAACCAATAGATCTGGAAAAGGAGGTTTTGTGCCGGACAAACCCTATTACATTTTTACTGACCAAGATACCGTTGACCTAAAAGGATATTGGGAATATAAGGTGGGTGAGGTATATCCTCCTTTCGATTTCTCCTCTTTTTCAAGAAATAATAATGAGGAGCCTCGCGAAAGAACCATCAATCCTCAAAATGAGCCAACAGCTTTGTATAATGGTATGGTAGCTCCTTATATACAACTTCCGGTAAAAGGAGTATTGTGGTATCAAGGAGAAAGCAATGCGGGCCGGCCTAAAGAATATTTAGATTTAATGCACGCACTCATTAATGGATGGAGAGAGGCGTACAATGCCCCTCAACTGCCCTTTATTTATGCACAACTTCCAAATTTTGGAGATGTCACCTACTCCCCCACCGAAAGTAATTGGGCTGAACTTAGGGAGTCACAGTTAAAAGCATTAGGTGACCCCAATACAGCCATGACTGTTAATATTGATTTGGGCGAATGGAACGATATTCATCCTGATAATAAAAAAGATGTAGGAGAACGCATGGCCTTAGCCGCACAGAAAATTGCTTATAATGAAAACCTTGTGTATTCGGGTCCTCTTTATAAAACTTATGAAGTAAAAGAAGATAAAATTATCATTTCCTTTTCACATATTGGTAGTGGGTTAACCACCAATGACGGCGAAGCAGTCAGCAGTTTTGAAATTGCAGGTGAGGATAAAAAATTTGTTTGGGCAGAGGCACAAATTGTAGGTGATAAAATAATGGTTTCGAGTGCTGAAGTGCCCAACCCCAAATATGTTCGCTATGCATGGGCAGATAACCCCGACAATCCTAACCTGTATAACAAAGAGGGATTACCTGCATCCCCATTTAGAACTAATTAATTCAATTGTGAGCTATATCTAATTATATTTTAAAGGGGCTTGCCCATACAGGCAAGCCCCTCTAAAATGTAGAAATGGGCTGCGGCCGCAGCCCATTTCTACACTTATTCTTTAATCCTCACTTCTAAATCATCCATATATATAACACCACCTACATTTCCTTCATAACTCATACTAATAGCAAATCTGGCATTACCACTGCTGGTATTGGTAGTGCTGGCAACAAAATCATAGGTAACTTCTACCCATTCATTAGTCTGAAATGAAGATTCCGGAGCAGCCCATTCTGCCCAACCCGGATCTCCTCCCTGGTCAATAGCCACTTTGATATTGCTTATTCCTCTTCCCTTAAACCATACGCTTAGAGTATATTCTTGGCCATCTACTACATCCATTACTGATGTTGGCTGAATGTCCCAAGGATTGGCACCTATGGCATTAATGGTCATTTTAACACTTTTATCTCCATCGTGACTATCTTCATCCGTTATCTCACCGCTGGCATTAGATCCATTTAAGCCTCCCCAACCAGTAATATTATCAGCAGCGCCTAATTCAGAGTCTTCAAAGCTACCATTAACATTGATTGGTGGTGGTGGTGGAGTACCCGTTTGTAATAATGTAATATTATCAACAAAATATACAGCCCCTTCTACAGCACCTAAGTCCAGCACAGCTCTTGTTGAAGGTGAATTTGCCGTAATTGTCCACTCAAGTTGTTGCCATTCTCCAGTGATGTTATAATTGCCACTATACAATGCATTCGGGTTTGTGGAGAATCTAATGTTTCCACCAACTCCAGGAGTTCCTCCATCTCCTTTTATTAATACCAGCAATTTGTATTCTGCCCCTACTACTGTAGGAACCTCGTCACTCACAAATTGTGTTCGCCAGGCATCTCGACCGTCTCCTACTGCACGTAAGGATCTACCAGAATAGGCGTCTCCTGCAGCAGTTGTCGCGGTCATTAAGTCCCCACCGTTCCATTTTCCCCAATTGTCAAAATCATCTCCAGAACCTAATTCTAATTCGCCGTTTGAAAGTAAGTTTTGACCAACATAAAAATCTGAGGAAGGACTTGCTTCACCACCATTGGTAGCAACAATAAACTCAGTTGGGATACCTTCAGTAAGACCCATTGGCACAGTGACTACCAACTCGGTAGATGAAGATGAAACAACGCTCGCTTCAACACCGCCAATAGTTACTGAAATAAGATCACCTAAAGATGTTCCTGTAAGTGTTACTTGTCCACCTCCGGGTGCAGCACTAGGCGATATGGTTTGAATAATTGGAAATGGTCTTGCAACTACTTCTATATTGGCAGTTTCCACATAACCATCGGCCATCACTAAAGTAAGTACTGTAGTTCCAATTGGTTGAGATTCAGGTAACGAAATAATTATCATTTCCCCTTGTAATTGAAAAGGAACCTGATTTCTATCAAGGAAAGTAAACAAAACAGTATTAAAATTCTGTCCGGTTAATATTACATCTTCACCTGGATAAAAATTATCAGATTCAATACTGTTAATAACTACCATTGGAGCAACATCGTCCTCATTACAACTCACTACAAAAACAATTGCAATAAGTAATAATGATTTGCTAATAAGCCTTAGATTTTTCAGCATAGTTGAAAATTTAATAGATTAATTCTGAAATATTAAGATGGCTTTCAAAATATTAAGTTGTTCTTGTGGATATTCCGTAAGGAATTTACCATCCATACAAATGTAATAATGTTCTTTTAAATTTACGCAATCGATTGCTTTTTTTAAAATAATCTTTCATTTTTTCTGATTAAAATGGAAGATTATCCCATTTTTATGGTAACTAACCGATGAAAAAGTAGATTTGAAAAAGTGCCGCCAAAATTAAGAACGCTTAATATTAATCTATTTTTCAATGAATTACGAAGATGGATCAGAATTAATACTGGAATAATAAGTTGATTGCCAAATAAAACCTTGAAATCCAAGACATATTCGAGTTCTCATTTTATTTCTTTTTGGCGTAGGGACAAATTTTGCTCGTATCCTTTAATAAAAAACAATCGATTGTGAAAGAAAAAACTATGGCTTCCCCAACGGAGTGCTTACGTAAAAAACCAGCCTATCTTTGTATAGGCTTCGGCTCTTAAGAAGGAAGTTTTGATCAATACTAAACATATACAAAATCAATCCTATGATTTTTTTAAAACATAGCATTTTCCAAATTTCCATTTTAGTTTTATTCTCTTTTTTCTGTTTGATATCCTGTAAAAACAAAGAGGCTGTTTCTACTGACGAAGCTATTTCTAAAAAAGGACAAAAGGACAATGCTACCCAGGATATGATTGAGGATATTAAGCAAAGAATATCCGCATTTAATATTGAAAATGTTCCCTATGTTTTTAATAATAAAAAAGTTTCCATTTTAGAGCAAAAGATCCAATCAGCAGGAGGAAATGAGCGATTAAATCTGCTGTTCACTTATGGGTTAGAGTTATTGAATGCGGGTAAAACGGAGGAATCTATTGCGGTATTAAGTCAATTATTACAGCTTATAGAAAGTAAAAATGTACAATCAAAATCAGAATTACTTTACTATATAAAAAAACAATTGGCCATTGCCTATATGCGCAAAGCCGAACAAGACAATTGTATCGCCAACCATACCAACGAATCCTGCATTATTCCCATAAGCCCAAAAGCACAACACATACTAAAAGAAGGATCTCAGCAATCCATTAAATTCCTTAATGAATTACTGGCCTTAAACCCAAATGACCTGGAATGCCAATATTTACTGAACATTGCGCATATGACGTTGGGACAGTATCCTGAAAAAGTGCCTATAAAATATAGAATTCCTGAATCGCACTTTTCCAATTCGACTAAAATTGAGCCTTTTCCCGATATAGCCGCTAATTTGGGGGTGGATGTAAATCAACTATCAGGAGGTACTTGTGTGGATGATTTTAATGGTGATGGATATTTGGATATCATAGCGTCCTCTTGGAATTTTGAAGACCAAATCAGATATTTTGAAAACGATCAAATGGGCGGTTTTATTGACCGAACAAATGATGCCGGATTAGAAGGGGTAACGGGTGGCCTAAATCTGAGACATGCCGATTTTGATAATGATGGACATCTTGATTTTTTGATTTTAAGAGGCGCCTGGTTGTCTGTGTATGGAAGTCTTCCTAACTCCTTGATGCGAAATAATGGAGATGGTACATTCTCCGATGTGACCAAAGCTTCAGGTTTATATTCCTTAAACCCGACACAAACGGCAGTTTGGGCAGATGTTAACCTGGATGGTTGGCTCGATTTGTTTATTGCCAATGAGTGGTCCGAGGCCAAACAAAGTTTTTGCGAGTTATTTTTAAATAATGGAGACGGCACCTTTAAAAACATTGCTAAAGAAGCAGGAATAACTGTTCCAGGCTATTTTAAAGGGGTGGCCAGTGGTGATGTGAATAATGATTTATATCCCGATTTTTATTTATCCGATTACGACGGATTGAACACCCTCTATATCAATACCACTAAAGAAACCGGTAAGCCTTCGTTTAAAGTTGCAGATAAAAAGGTTGGGGTTTCTAATCCAAAATTAAGTTTTCCTACTTGGTTTTTTGATTATAATAATGACGGTTTTGAGGATATTTTTGTTTCCAGCTACTCCTCTTCCGAAGTACTCCCCTCAGAAATGCTGCTTAGAAATATCAAGACCCAAACGTCTGAATTCAGGCCGCTGTTGTATCAAAACAATGGCGACAACACCTTTACAGAAGTATCATTAAAAACCAATTTGACAGAGCCTGTGGCTACTATGGGCTGTAATTTCGGTGATTTGGACAATGATGGCTTCCTGGATTTTTATTTGGCTACTGGCGACCCCGATTTTTTCTCTATCGTACCCAACAAAATGTACCGTAATGTGAATGGCCATAGTTTTGAAGATGTTACCTATAGTGGTGGTTTCGGCCATATTCAAAAAGGGCATGCCATTGGATTCGGGGATTTAGATATGGATGGAGACCAGGATATTTACGCGGTCATGGGCGGAGCAGTGGAAGGGGATGTATTCCGAAATTTGCTTTTTGAAAACCCCATGGGGAATAAAAACAATTGGATCAATATTGTTTTGGAAGGCAAGCAAAGTAATCGTTCTGCGATTGGAGCCAAGATCATTATTACCATAGAAGAGAACCAAAAAGAAAGAAAAATTTACAACACAGTTGATTCGGGAGCGAGTTTCGGCGGCAACAGTTTAATGGCCGAAATTGGTTTAGGAAAAGCGACCAGGATAAAGAAGCTCAAAATCAAATGGCCACATAACACTAAACCGATCTCCATTTTCAACGATGTAAAAATTAACCAGCATATTAAAATTACCGAAGGAGGAGCAATCCAAAAATTGAACCTTCCTGAATTTTCATTTAAGAAAAAAATGGCTGGGCATCAACATTAGTAATTTATTAGTTTTCCAACTATACAAATCGCTTTTAATAACCATACTAATAGCATTCAATTAATGAAAAATCTAATTTTTACCAGCCTATTCTTGCTTTTAGCCTTGTCAGCCGTACATACCCAAAGTACAATAAGGGTTAATCTTGCCACAGAATTTCAAACCATCGATGGCTTTGGCGGCATGAACCATCCCGTCTGGATTGCAGATTTGAACGAAGACCAGCGTGAAAAAGCTTTCGGGAATGATCCGGGAGAAATCGGGCTAAGTATTTTGAGAATGCATCTTGATCCAAACCCAAATAATTGGGAAAAAGAATTACCAACTGCCTTGCACGCTTCAGAAAAAGACGCTATCATTTTTGTTACCCCTTGGGATGCTCCGCCGGAATTACTTGATCCAAACGTAACCACCGAAGATAAAATCCTGCCTTCCAATTACGATGCTTATGTTCAACACCTAAACGCATTTGATTCCTATATGATTGATAACGGCGTTGAATTATATGCTATATCTGTTCAAAATGAGCCGACCTTAGGCAACTGGACACAATGGACCATTCCGGAAATATTTGACTTTATGAAAAACTATGCACATGGAATTAACAATAGAGTGATTACACCTGAATCTTTTAATTTTAACCGTGCTTATTACGATCCCATATTAAATGATTCTATAGCTAGTTCCAATTTTGAAATAGTAGGTGGCCATATCTATGGTAATGGCCTGGCCGATTATCCACTTGCCAGAGAAAAAGGTAAAAAAATATGGATGACCGAGCACTATACAAACAGCGACATGAACGCCAATCTGTGGCCAGATGCACTTGAAGTAGGCAGTGAAATCAATAGCTGTATGGAAGCCAATTGGAATGCATATATCTGGTGGTATATCCGTAGGTTTTATGGGTTTATCACCGATGATGGTAATATCTCCAAAAGAGGTTATGTCATGTCTCATTATTCCAAATTCATAAGACCCGGAGCAGTAAGAGTTGAGGTGCAAAGCCCAAACAACTTAGGTGTCACTGCTTACAAAACAGACACTTCTTTTGTCATGGTCGTGGTTAACAATAATCCTACAACACAACAAGTTGAGATTTCCCTGAATGAAACGGTGGCGAGTGAATTAACAAAATATACCACTTCCGAAAGCAAAAGCCTATTAAACGAAGGCAACATCAGCCTATCTGCCAATACTTTTACTGTGGAGCTTGAACCCTATAGTATTTCGACCTTTTCTACCGAAACATCAGCTGCCGGTGATGCGAATAACCAGACACCGATGGCCGATGCGGGGGGCGACATTGAAATTATTGATGAAGAAAATAATGGCTCGGAAGGAGTCATGCTGAACGGGATGGCCAGCATAGATGCGGACGGATCAATCGTCAATTACAGTTGGGCTATGAATGGCCAACAAATCAGTTTTAGTGCGACCGAAGTCGTAGAATTGCCAATCGGTGAACATGAGGTTATTCTCACTGTAACCGATGATGATGGTGCCATTGATAAAGATACCATTACCGTCACCGTTCAATTGAATAATAATGTGGTACAAAACCATATTTGGTTGGAATTAGAATGTGGGGTAATCGGCTCTGCATTTCAGTTGAATAATGATGTCGGTGCCTCAAATGGGCAATACATAACTGCCACACCGGGCGTGCAGGATCTGGGGGAGGCTTCTACTGATGTGTCTCACCACGCCAAATTAGTTTTTACTATTGAAGAAGCCGGCACATATGTTTTATGGGGAAGGGTACGTGCCCCCTCACCGGATGATGATTCCTTCTGGATTAAAATGGATGATGATGCATGGTTCCTGTGGAATAGCATCACAGGCTCTGCTGCCTGGGGCTGGGATGATGTTCATAATTCCAATGCCGGAGGAGAGGCGACTGTATTTAATTTGGATACAGGCGAGCATACGCTTACCGTCAACTTGCGGGAAGATGGAGCGGATTTGGATAAGTTCTATTTAAACAATGTAGGCGCTATGCCTGGTGGATTAGGGGAAACCGCCTCGAATTGTCTGGTAGGTACCGAAAATATAAGTGCGCAAGGATTAGCTCGTATTTTTCCTAATCCGGCACAGTCCGAACTGTCCATAGATGCAACTATTGCTTTTAATGAAATCCGTCTTTATAATGTTAATGGCCAAATGGTGCTTCAAAAGCAGTTGGATTTAGAAACACTAAATGCTAAAATAGATGTAAAAGAGCTGAACGCCGGGATTTATTTCATTCATTTGAATGGAGTTGATGTGAATCTGGTTTCTAAAATACTTATTACTAGATAAATATATCTGTTTAAAGCTACTCGTCTAATGCCCAACCTACGAGCGTGTTTAAAAAAATGTTCATTGTGTCGCTGCGCTGCAGCTTTTTGAAGGGCCCTTTTTTTTAGCTCGGGTTAACACCCGAGCTTATGAAGCTTTCGCCGCAAAGCGGCTATTTAGCCTGAATCTATAAGCCGCGAAGCGGTGACAGGTTCTAGCCTACGGTGCCAACCGTAGGCAGAAAAATAGGCGCCAAATAAAGCTGCAGCGCAGCGGCACATAGGCCTACATGCGTAACATCAGTAATTTATTTTAAAAATACTTAGAGGCTTGTCATTATTTGCTATCATCAAATAAGCTTGCCCTTTAATATTAATCAGATTCATTTTTTTAGCATTTAAATCGTTGTAAAAACTTACATCTTTATAGGGTTTAAAATTGCCCTTTGAATCTCCTAACAGCACATAACCAATATTTGAGTCATAACGCACCGTTTCCACTTCGGCTTCATGTATGGCGCCCACACCAATAACATCCATATGTCCATCTTGATTAACATCCGTAAAAACAAAAGACATAGTAGGTCCCAATTGTGCGTAATTTGGCAAGTATTTTATTTCAAAATTCCCACCTCCTTTGTTCTCTATATAAATCGATTTGAAGGCTGTAACCTGCCTATGATATGAATTCTCAAGCACCGCGTTCCCATAAATATCAGCTAGTGTGGCATTTGCAAATTCTTTGTACGATTTAATCTTTTGACTTACAAATGGATTTTGATTGGTTGAACATTCCTTACCACGAACAGGTACTAAATTGCCTTGATACTTTTTACTCAAAAACATATCGTAATTGTCGTCATCTCCCAGGTTGGTACCATATACATACAGGGGCTTTTCAGGTGAAGGGTGAAATTTGTTATTTCCACCTAAGTTTCCAACAAAATAATCTAAGTCCCCATCCTGGTCAAAGTCAGTTTCAGCTATGGTGTTCCACCAACCATTGGTTTCTACAAAAGCACTTAGTTCGTTTTTGGTAAAAATGCCATCCGTATTATCGAAAAGGGTAATCGGAATCCATTCTCCTGCGACTATTAAATCCTGGTCGCCATCCTGGTCATAGTCTGAAAAAATAAAGTCATTGATGATGCCCATTTCCAAAAATTCCGGAGCTGCGTTTTGAGTGGCATCAATAAATTGTCCATTGGTGTTTTGTAGGATGTAAGACCTGGAAGGTAAGGGGTATTTTCCTGGTACCGACTGTCCGGCAACGAACAGGTCTAAATCGCCATCTTGGTCATAATCTAAAGTTTTTACAGCTTTAGTACTAGATAACATTTCGGGCAGATGGTCCGATTTCACAAAGAATCCATTACCATCGTTTAAATAAAGCCTGTCTTGTAACAAGCCTTCGTTTTCTTTTAATTCATAACCGCCACTGGCCACGTACAAATCCAGGTCGCCATCGTTTTCGGCATCGAAAAAATGGGCTCCTATATCTTCGTAAGCCTTATCTTTTTCAAAAACTGCTTGCTTGGTTTTTTCAAATTTCCCATCTGGCTTTTGAAGGTATAATTCTGCCGCTTGGTTTTGTGCTCCACCAAAATACAAATCATCCAAACCGTCATTGTTTACATCTGCCAATTCAAAGGCTGGTCCTTTTTCGGATTGTTTTTGAGGCAAAAGAACTTGACGTGAAAAATCGTTGAAATCATTTTCTTGGTGACGGTAGCTAATTCCTAATTCTTCAGGATTTATTCTTTCAAAATTTTTTGAAAAAGAAGGTTTTGTTGTCGCAATACTGGATTTTGATTTTTCATGACGGAAAGTCAGTGTTTGATTTGCTTTGATGTTTTCATCAACGCTTACGCTTCCATCACCCCATATGACTTCTACCCGGTTTATATTTGTTTCATCTCCGACACCAAAATTTAAGATTGGTGAAACAGATGATTGATATCCTCTTGATAGGAATAATTCCTGACTCTGCTTGCCTTTATCCGTAATGACTTTGACCTGAGCGCCAATAGCGTTTATATTGTTTTGAGTTCCTATTAATTGAATATTTAAAAAATTGTTGGTTGAATTATTTTGATAGATACTAGCTTCGTCCTCCAGGTTGTTCATGACCAAATCTAAATCGCCATCATTATCCAAGTCTGCATAAGCAATACCATTTGAATTGATAGCTTTATCAAAGCCCCAATCTGTGGAGACTTTGGTAAACGATAAATCGCCATTGTTTTTAAAGGCATAGTTTTGAAGTTTTTCCGAAGGCATTTGGTCTAAAACCTGCTCAATAGACATATTATTGACCGCATCTTGTTTGGTGTCTAAAAAATCACCAAAATCCTGATTGGCAATTTCACGTTTTATACCATTTGTGATAAAAACATCTTTGAAACCGTCGCAGTCAAAATCTGCCATAAGTGGAGCCCAACTCCAATCAGATTTGGATATGCCCGAGAATTGCGCTATATCACTAAAATATCCATTGCCATTGTTCAGGTTTAGTACATTGGACATATATTGATAGTGAAACCCAGCGTTCACTATCATCCAAAATCCACTAGTATTCATACTCGGCATATTTTGTTTTCCTCTGCTATGGTCTTCGGCCGACATATCCAAAACAAGCAAATCCGGTAATAAATCGTTATTTATATCTGCTATATCAGACCCCATACTGCTGTAAGAAGTGTGCTTAAAACGCGTATCTATTTGATTGGAGAAAGTGCCGTTTTTGTTGTTTATATAAAGTTTATCAGGAGTAATAAAGTCATTGGCAACATATACATCCAACCAGCCGTCGTTATTATAGTCGCCTATGGAGGCACTAAGGCTGAATTCTTTATTCATTAAGCCGCTATTAATAGTCACATCAGTAAATCTATTACCATCATTTCTGTACAAATGATCGGATGTTTGTGGAAAAAATTCTTTGTCTTGCAGAATCACTTGAAGGTTAATGGAATTAAGAAAATCGACTCTGTGATTGATTAAATACATATCTAAATCACCATCCTTATCATAATCAAAAAAGTAAGATTGTACCGAAAACCCATCATCGGCTAAACCCCATTTTTGGGCTTCTTCTTTAAAAGTCCCGTCTTTTTGATTGACAAAAAGTTTATTGTTGCGCAGTGAATTATTGGTTAGCGATGCGGATTTGCATACGTAAATATCCATCCATCCATCATTATTAATATCTATCATATTGACCCCTGTAGTCCATCCTTCTGCATCTGCTACATTGGCTGCGGTTGTTATATCTTCAAATTCAAAATCTCCTTTATTTAAGTATAATTTGTTTGACTGCTGGTTGGATGTGAAGTAAATATCCTGAAGCCCATCGTTGTTGACATCACCAATGGCAACGCCACCTCCATTATAAGTATAATAGTATTGTAAAACATTAAAATCGGCTGTTTCAGTTACTGAATTTTGAAAATGTACATTGGTTTGATTGTTGTTCAGCAAGGTAAAAAGACTGCTCTCAGATGTTTGTTTTTTTCCTGTTTCATCCTTGCTACAAGAGAGCAGGAAGAATAAACACAGAAGAAGCAAAGAGATTTTAAACTGAAAATCCATTTTAAAATGATGGTATGATATGTTGTTATACATTACGAGTACTTTGTTAATATCGGAAACGACAGAAGTTATATCAGCTTTCATCAAAGTTAGGTAATATTTCATACATTTGAAGTGTACCTTCCACACTTATACAAGTAAAATAATGACCTTTTGGCGATGTCAATACTATCAAAACCGAAACCATATTCATAACGGCAATCCTCTATTGTACCTGGTCGAATAGAGGAATAGAGGAATAGAGAAAATGAAAACTACACTATTCAAATTTAATATCATGTCTGAAAAAAGTCAATTTGTGTTGCTTGTTCTGATGCTTGCTTTTTCCTTAAACGGAATAAGCCAAAGTAAAAATGCTCCCCTATTTTCCAATGTCATTTATCAGGGAAATGACAAGGTATATAAAGACCACCCATTAGCCGAAGATGAGTTTTATAACCCCATCCTGCAAGGCTGCTATCCCGATCCGGCCATCACTCGCAAGGGAGACGATTATTATATGGTCGTTTCCTCTTTTGTTATGTTTCCGGGCGTGCCGATTTTCCATTCAAAAGACCTGGTAAATTGGACACAAATTGGGCATGTGTTGGATCGTGCGACTCAATTGAATGTCAGCACCTCTGGCATCAGTCGTGGAATCTATGCACCGGGCATCACCTACAACAAGCACAATGATACCTTCTACATGATCACCACCAATGTCTCCGGATCGGGCAACATGGTCGTAAAAACCAAAGACCCGAAAGAGGGATGGAGCGATCCGTATGACTTGAATTTTGGAGGGATTGACCCGTCTATCTTCTTTGATGACGATGGTAAGGCTTATGTAGTTCACAATGATGCCCCGGATGGTACGCCGCTTTACAACGGACACAGAGTTATCAAAGTATGGGAATACGATGTGGAGAAAGATCAGGTGATTGAAGGAACGGATAAGATTATCGTGAATGGCGGAGTTGACCTATCCGAGAACCCTATTTGGATTGAAGCCCCTCACCTGTATAAAAAAGACGGAAAGTATTACCTGATGTGCGCTGAAGGAGGTACAGGCGGCTGGCATAGCGAGGTGATCTTTATCAGTGACAGCCCGAAAGGGCCGTTTACACCGGCACCAAGCAACCCAATCCTGACGCAGCGACACTTCCCGAAAGGTCGGCCTAATATGGTGGATTGGGCAGGACATGCAGATTTGGTCGTTGGCCCTGATGGAAAATATTACGGTGTGTTTCTGGCCGTACGGCCAAACGAAGAAGGTCAGGTAAATACAGGCCGGGAGACGTTTATCCTTCCAGTCGATTGGTCTGGCACCTTTCCTGTTTTTGAAAATGGATTGGTGCCAATGGAGCCGAAGCTAAAGATGCCGGGGGGAGTCACTAATAAAACCCAAAGCGGAGAATATTTTCCTAACGGGAACTTCACCATCACGGAAGATTTCAGCTCAGAGGATTTGCATCCCAGATGGATAGGATTGCGAGGGCCCCGTGAAGATTTTATCGAAACCACCAAAAAAGGACTGATCATACATCCTTTTGAAACGCATATAAAAGAAGCCAAACCGACTTCTACGCTATTTCATAGACAACAACACAATAGTTTTTCTTTTACAACTACGATTGATTATCAACCAAAATCCGAAAAGGATTTGGCAGGTTTGGTTGCCTTGCAAAACGAAGGTTCAAACTATGTTTTTGGTATCACCAAAAAAGAAAACGACTTTTATTTGGTTTTGGAAAAAAATAAATGGCCGGGAAGACGTGGCGACATTATTTCTGAAACAATTGCCAGTACAAAAATCAGCCTGAAGAAACCAATTAAATTGAAAATTACAGCAAATGGTGATGACTATGAATTCTCCTACGCTAATGATGGAAATGAGTTCGTGAATTTAGGAGGCATCGTATCGGGAGATATTTTATCCACGGATGTTGCTGGCGGTTTTACAGGTTGTCTATTGGGTTTGTATGCCACTTCTGCAAATGATATAAAGCCGGAATAATCGATTGGGTATAACTGAACTTGTCAATTACGAGCATATAGGCCGCTTCAATGAGGGAGTAATGAAAACAACCAATTTATACACTATCGACTACATTTTTTCAACCGGCTACCTTTCTTATTTTCTTTTTGAAGATGCCCGTACCACTACATGAGTGTCTAACAACACCCTCTCCGTTGGTTCTCCCGGGGCCTCCTCATTCAACATGGATACAGCCTGCTTAACGGCCGCTTCTCCCATTTCCACCGCCGGGTGATGTACCGATGAAAGGGGTGGATCAATTATTTCACAAATAGGATCATCATTAAAGCCTATGATGGCCAGTTCCTCCGGAATTTTCACCCCTTTTTGCTTGGCATATTGAATAGCACTTACAGCAGACGTATCATTGGCACAAAAAATACCATCCGGTGGATTATCTAAACTCAGCACTTTTTCGGTAATTCGAGTGCCTTCCTCGGCACTCAGGTAATTGGCGTGTATGATAATGGAGTCATCCACAACCAGATTATACCTTTTCAGAGCGGCCACATATCCCAACATTCGATCCTCATAAATGCTTTGATGCCGGGCGCCGCCAAAATGAGCAATCCGCTTGCAGCCTTGCTTGATCAAATGTTCAGTCGCCTCAAAGGCAGCCTTGAAATTATTGATGTGAACCTTGGTCACATCATTCATAAGCGGAATACGATCCACAAACACAATCGGGATACTACTATCCGAAAACAAATCAAAGTGGCTGTAATCAATAGTCTCCATAGCCAAAGAAACGATCAGGGCCGATATTCGACTATCATATAAAGCTTGCAAGTTTTCTTTTTCCAGATCCGAATTATCATGGGATTGAGAAATGATAACGTTCAAACCAGACTCCCGGGCGGCATTCTCAATTCCCGAGATAAGAGAGGAGATAAAAGGCCGGTTTATCCAGGATACCATAATGCCAATGGTATTCGACCGGTTGGTGCGCAGCGAAGAAGCAAGCGTATTAGGGCGATACCCCCACTCCTTGGCCAGTTTCTTAACGGCCTTCTTCGTTTTTTTTCCAATACTGTGATGATCATTTAGTGCTCTGGATACGGTCGATGGAGATATATTCAGTTCTTGTGCAAGATCGTATATCGTTATATCCTTTTTCTTTTCCTCCATGGAAGTTATTTGAAGAGATGATACTAGTAGTCGTTCGGTAGATGTTGTAGGCACGCAATCGAATAAATTTTTAATTAGAGGGTTTTAAATGGCCAGTGGCTACTGGCCATTTAAAACCCTCTAATGTCATTTATATTGTGTACATCGCAAGCTGGATTACATAGTAAATATACGATCTTGTCAATAAAAGTTCGATATATCCCCGAATTTCTAAAAAAGGCTTACGCAATCGATTGCGTCTTCTTTATTTTTTTGTAGATTAGCACATGAAAAAGTTAGCATATTATTTCCACGCAAAAGGCTCTTGCATAAATTTGGTGATCATACTTGCCCTGCGCTGCGGAAATATTGCGGCCTATAGGATCAAACTACCAAATTATGGACAGAAAAACTATTGTTTATTTCATCCTTATCCTATTCACCTGGTCATCTGCCAAAGCCGAAGATGGATACCGGCTTTGGCTTCGATTCGACAAAATTGAGAATGAAGTCCTCAAAGACTATTATCAAGAGCAGATCCAATACATTTTTGTAGACGGCTCCTCCCCTATTTTAAATACGGCTTCCAATGAATTAAGTACCGGGCTTTCCGGGCTTCTAGGCCATCCCATCCCGCTCGAGCAGCAGCCTCAAAACAAAGCAGGTATCATTGTCGGATTGATCGGCCAATCACAGCTTATCACAGACTTGGTTCCTAAAGAAAAAGCTACTGCCATCCAGGAAGAAGGATTCCTGCTTTTTTACCATCCAACAAACAAGCAACTATTATTAGCCGCCAAAGATGAACGTGGCATACTCTACGGCAGTTTCTATTTACTCCGACAGATACAGAACCATCAACCTATTGATGACCTCAACCTATTGAATAATCCAAAAATCAAAAAGAGAGTACTCAATCATTGGGATAACCTGGACCGTACCGTTGAGCGCGGCTATGCCGGCTTTTCGATCTGGAACTGGCACGAACTCCCTGAGTTTATTGATCAGCGATACATCGATTATGCAAGAGCTAACGCCTCCATAGGGATCAACGGTACGGTAGTAACGAATGTAAATGCTAATTCTCTTATTTTCCGCGCTGATTATCTGGAAAAGGCTGCTGCATTGGCAGACGTATTCCGTCCTTACGGCATTCAACTCTACCTGACCGCCCGATTCAGCTCTCCGATAGAACTGGGCGGCCTGGAAACGGCCGATCCGCTCGACCCCCAGGTACAGCAATGGTGGAAAGACAAAACAGCTGAAATTTACCGCCTCATTCCTGATTTCGGGGGCTTTCTGGTAAAAGCAAACTCAGAAGGGCAGCCCGGACCGCAAGAATACAACCGCAATCATGCCGACGGGGCCAATATGCTGGCTGATGCCGTGGCCCCATATGGTGGGATTGTTATGTGGCGCGCTTTTGTTTACAGTGAGGAAGAACCGGAAGATCGGGCCAAGCAAGCCTACAATGAGTTTGTCCCGCTCGATGGGAAGTTCAGGGATAATGTCCTGATACAGGTCAAAAACGGCCCCATCGATTTTCAGCCCCGCGAGCCTATCCATCCTTTGTTTGGCGCCATGCCCCAAACGCCCTTAATGATGGAGTTCCAAATAACAAAAGAATATCTGGGTCAGGGAACCCACCTGGTTGGTTTATCGTCCATATACGAAGAAGTTTTAAAAACAGATACTTACGTCAAAGGAGAAGGTTCCCTGGTTGCGAAGGTAATTGATGGATCGCTGGACGGCCATAAGCTCACCGGCATTGCTGGAGTGGCCAATATCGGAACTGCAAGGAACTGGACGGGTAACCTCTTCGGGCAGGCAGATTGGTACGCCTTTGGTCGCCTGGCCTGGGATCCCTATCTCGATTCGAAGACCATTTTCAGGGAATGGACCCGCCTGACTTTCACCCATGATCCGGAAGCGCTGAACACCATTGTCCGGATGCTGGCAAGCTCTCACGAAACTTGTGTTCGTTACATGACGCCGATGGGTTTGCATCACATCATGGCAGCAGGTCATCATTTTGGCCCGGGGCCCTGGGTAAGCCAAATGTCGAGGGCAGATTGGACATCTGTTTATTATCATAAAGCCGATGAAAAGGGAATTGGTTTTGATCGGACAAGCACAGGCAGTGATGCGCTTTCTCAATATTCAGCTACGTTTAGACAACAATACTCCGACCCGAACACATGCCCACTACCCTTTTTACTATGGTTCCATCATGTCTCCTGGGACTATAAGCTCTCAAGCGGACGAACGCTTTGGGAAGAGATGTGTTATACGTATCATCAAGGCGCAATGGAAGTAGAACAATTACAAGAAAGCTGGGAGCAGCTCAGGCCCTTCATTGACAAAGCGCGATTTCAACAGGTAAAAATGCATCTGAAAATCCAGGTCAAAGAAGCGAAATGGTGGAGAGACGCATGTCTGACCTATTTCCAATCTTTTTCCAAAATGCCTATCCCTTCAGAACTGGAACAACCCCTGCACGAACTACAGTACTATCAATCAATTATTTACCCGTATGCTCCAGGTATACGTCCACGCTGGTAGTTTTTATTTGTAAAGGAAAAACAAACGAAAAATGTCACGATCAAAAACAGTCCTCATAACCGGTGGATCATCAGGAATTGGCTTTGCAACAGCGGCCAAGTTTATTCAGGAAGGATATCGTGCGGTCATAACCGGGAGGAATCCAGACAAACTAAAAAAAGCGGCCGGGGAACTCGGCAATAATTGCACGCCTATTCAATTTGATATGAATTGGTTAGACAAGATCCCTAAACTTATTCAGAGCATACAAAAATCACATGGCAGTATTGATGTATTAGTCAATAATGCCGGGATCAATCAGAAGAAACCTATACTGGAAGTTACCAACGAAGACTTCGAGAGTATTATTCATACCAACCAAACCGCTTTGTTTGCTATGACCCGGGAAGTTCTGAAGATCATGCTCCAACAAGAAGAAAAAGGTTCTATTATTAATATCAGCTCCATGGCAGCCCATTATGGGATCCCTCAGGTGGTTTCCTATACGGCATCCAAAACGGCTTTGGAAGGTATCACGAGGGCTATGGCGGTAGAGCTTTCTCCTGAAGGTATCCGTGTGAACTGTGTAGCGCCGGGTTTTATCAAAACCCCCATGTCCTCCAAAGCATTGGACAACGATGTCGAAAGAAAAAACAAGGTTCTTTCGCGGACTCCCATGGGCCATCTGGGTTGTCCGGAAGATATCGCCAATGCCGTTTTCTTCCTCGCCTCTGATCAGGCTGCATTCATCACCGGAGAAACCATCAAAGTAGACGGTGGGAACTCTATAGGTTTTTAAGCGTAGTTTTGAAAAAAAAATATGGAAAAAAAATTTAGATTACAGCAATCCATGCGCTGGTATGGCCCGGGGGATCCGGTGAGTCTTCAAGATATCGCCCAGTCGGGTTGTACACATGTAGTAAGTGCACTTCACGCTATTCCTGTAGGCGAGATCTGGCCCGTGGAAGCTATCCAAAAACATATAGATCAAATAAAAGTTGCCGGATTGGAATGGACCGTGGTGGAAAGCCTGCCCGTTCATGAGGATATCAAAAGCCAAAAAGAGGGATTTAATACTTGGATAGCTAATTACAAAAAAAGTCTGCATAACCTCGCTCAGTGCGGCCTCCAAGTGATCACCTACAATTTCATGCCGGTACTGGATTGGGTACGAACGGACATCAGCTACCGATTGCCCAATGGCTCGGAGGCCCTTTTGTTTAATCGCTTCGATTATGCCGCTTTTGACCTGTTTATGCTCCGACGCCCGGGGGCGGAAAAGGACTATTCCCCGGAGGAGGTAAAAGAACTGTCTGATTATTTTAAAAAAATGAGCGAAGAGCGCAAAAAATATGTCTTCCGTAATGTCCTCCTGGGTTTGCCCGGTAGCGATGTTCCCTTCACACCCGAACAAGTCTTAAAACTACTCGATCAATACAAAGACATCAGCCGAGATCAGCTGAAACAGAACCTCATTTATTTCTTACAGGAGATTGCTCCAGTAGCAGAGGAACTCGGTCTGCAACTGGCGATTCATCCCGATGATCCCCCCTACTCTGTTCTGGGCCTTCCACGTATTATGAGTACCGAGCAGGATATCCAGAACCTCATGACCGCTGTTCCGAATAAGGCCAACGGCCTTTGCTTTTGTACCGGCTCTCTGGGAGCCCGACCTGACAATGACCCGGTGAATATGTTCAAAAAATGGGGGTCCAGAGCATACTTCCTCCATCTTCGCAATACCAAAAGAGATGAAAACGGCCATTTTATGGAGGCCAACCATCTGGAAGGAGATACCGATATGTTTGCCATGATGAGCGAAATCGTAGCGCTGATGCAACAGGAGCAAAGGGCCATTCCCATGCGCCCGGATCACGGCCACAAAATGCTCGATGACCTGGGCAAAACCACTTATCCTGGTTATTCCGCTATCGGGCGTTTGAAAGGACTCGCCGAGCTTAGAGGACTCGAGTATGCTGTCCATAACATAAAGTCTTAGGAAGGATAAAATCATTTATTCACCAATCACCTTGCAGTGAAAGTCTGTAGCAGCCAGTCGAAGTCCCTTCCTTCTCCGCCTCGGTCGGATACGGCAGGCAGGTGTGTCAAAAAGAATCCTATGATCCGTTACTCTTTTATTCTTTTATGCTGTGTCGTTTTATTTTGGAGTTGTACCCCTACCGAAAAGGATGAGGCTCCTATCTCTAAGTTCGAAAACCCCATACTTGCCGGTTTTAATCCTGACCCAAGTATTTGCAGAGTCGAGGATGATTACTACCTGATCAACTCCAGCTTCGCCTATTTTCCCGGCCTGCCCATCCTCCACAGCAAGGACCTTGTGAATTGGAACCAGATCGGTGCGGCCATTACCCGGACCGAACAAATGGATCTGACCAATAGCGGTTTTTCGAGAGGCTTATATGCCCCGGCTATCAGCTACCACGATGGCTGGTTTTATGTGGTTTGTACCCTGGTTGACCTCGGCGGAAACTTTGTCGTCCGTTCCAAAACCCCGGGAGGGCCCTATTCAGAACCCTTCTGGATTCCTGAAATCAATGGCATTGACCCTTCGATGTTTTTTGATGAGGATGGGAAAAGTTATGTCGTTTACAACAGCACCCCTCCGGATAACCAACCACTATACGGAGGTCATCGGACCCTGCGAATGTATGAATTTGACCTGGACAGCATGAAGGTGGTGGGAGAAGAAGTCCTACTGGTAAACGGCGGAACAGATATTGCAAAAGAACCGGTGTGGATAGAAGGGCCCCATATTTATAAAACAAACGGTTGGTACTACCTCATGGCCGCAGAAGGAGGAACCGGCTACAACCACTCCGAGGTCATCTTCAGGTCGCAGAACGTTAAAGGGCCCTATGAAGTTTTTGAAGGAAATCCGATCCTGACGCAACGTCACTTAGATCCTTCCCGGCCGGATCCTATCACCACGACGGGGCATGCCGATCTGGTACAAACTGCTTCCGGAGAGTGGTGGGCCGTCTTTTTGGGCTGCCGGCCTTATGAAGGGCCGCACTTCAATACCGGCAGAGAGACGTTCCTGGCTCCGGTCAGTTGGGAAAACGGCTGGCCGATCATCACTCGTGGAGAGGAGGAAGTAAAGTATCAATATCCTGTGCCCAAAATGGAGCACACTACAGAAGCTGAAATAAAGCTCAGCGGCAAAATTAACTATCGCATAGATTTTGATGAAAGCCTGGATCAAAGGTGGCTTTTCCTGAGAAATGTTAAAGAAGACTGGTATAGCCTGGATACTCAAAACGGGCAAATTAGCCTGGACCTTCGTCCTATAGCCATTGATGAAAAAGATAACCCATCGCTGATGTTGCGCAGGCAGCCACACCTCTATGGTTCGGCTACTACCCAAATTCGTTTTTCCCCGGAAAATGAAAATGAAATGGCCGGCTTGGTCATTCTCCAAAGAGACAACCATTTCTACTTCATTAATAAAACAGCTGATCAAATACAAGTATTGAAAAAAATCGAATCCGGTTACGAAGAATTGGCTAGTCAGCCATACGGTTCAGAAACGGTTCACTTAAGAATTGAAGCGGACGGAAGTTATTACCACTTTTTTTACAGTGAAGATGGAAAAAATTTCAGCCCACTCTTAAGAGAAGCGGATGCCAAATATCTCAGTACTGAAACGGCCGGCGGCTTTGTCGGCTGTATGTATGGCTTGTATGCATCTTCTAATGGAACGGAAAGCACCAACCAAGCCCTGTTTGATTATTTTGAATTGACTACAGAATAATAAGAAATCACCATGTTGTCATCAACTAAATCCAATTTTCAATTCACTCCTTTTTTATTCGCTGTTGTGCGGGCCCTATTCCTTGGCTGCAGCAGTAAAAATGAACGGTTGTGATAAAAAAATAAGATGATTGTATTTTTTTTGGCCGCCCTGGCACAGGATTTTCGCTGTTCTTGGGCCGCTAAAAAACCATAATAAAAACATCAAACTATGAATTTCCCTTTCCAGCATTTCAGGGACGTCCTTTTCTTTTTTTCCATGACAATCTTCCTTACAGCTTGTCAGCCTTCCCCTGATACGGAAATGTCTCCCAGAGAACGCATCTCCCTCAATGACGATTGGAAATTCTTTAAGTATGAATCCGCCGAGGAGGCCGATGATTTGGTCTATGACGTTCGGCCGGAAGTCACTGACCGCCGAGACGATAAAGATGCTGACTCCAAACCCACGGAGGCCGTAGAAGTAGAAGCCCAACAGGAGGTACTAAAAGCCTGGATCTTACCTTCCGGTAACGATTTCATCCAAGATCCTTCCCAACATCATACTCGCCCGCAAGGCAGCCCCGGAAGTGATTTTCCTTTCGTGCAAAAAGACTTTGATGACAGCCAGTGGGAAAACATCCGTCTGCCACACGATTGGGCCATCAAAGGACCTTTTCTTGAAGGATGGGATGCAGAAGTAGGTGGCGGTATGGGCCGCTTACCCAGTCACGGTGTCGCCTGGTATCGAAAAAAGCTGGACGTTTCCGAAACGGATGCAGGTAAATCGATCTTTCTGGAAATAGAAGGAGCCATGTCCTATGCCATGGTCTGGCTGAACGGCCATTTAGTAGGTGGATGGCCCTATGGATACAACTCCTTTCAATTAGACCTTACGCCCTACATTGAGCTGGGGGAAGACAATCAACTGGCCATCCGCCTGGACAATCCCAACCACTCGGCCAGGTGGTACCCGGGGGGAGGCCTCTACCGCAATGTCTGGCTGATCAAAACCCATCCAGTGCACGTCGCACAATGGGGAACCTTCATTACTTCCAGAGAGGTGAGCGAAGAATCAGCCGTTGTCGATATGGGCATTAAGATCAACAATGATTCCGAAATGGAACAAAGCCTTACGATACAAACAGATTTTTATCGATTAGATCAAAACCTCCAGCTAAGCGGAACAGCAGTGGTCAGTTTTTCCCTTCAAGACACAAAAATACCGGCTGGTGAATCCATTGATCTAAACGAATCCGTGAGTATTCAAAATCCTGCTTTGTGGGGCCCCCCTCCTACTCAAACGCCGAACATGTATGTAGCAGTGAGTCGCCTGTATGCTGAAAATGAGCTTTTGGATCAATACGAGACCCGTTTTGGTATTCGATCTCTGGAGTATGATCCCAATAAAGGCATTATCGTCAACGGAGAACCGATCCGCATTCAAGGAGTTAACCAACATCATGATCTGGGAGCCTTAGGGGCGGCCTTTAATCTGCGGGCGGCAGAAAGGCAATTAGAACTCTTAAAAGAAGCCGGTTGCAATGCTATACGGATGGCGCATAACCCGCCGGCCCCCGAATTACTGGACCTGACGGATCAAATGGGCTTTCTGGTCGTCGATGAGGTTTTCGATGTCTGGGAAAGAAAGAAAACCCCGCATGATTTTCATCTAATCTTTCCGGATTGGTACGAGCAGGACCTGCGATCATTCATCCGGCGCGACCGCAATCATCCCTCTATCATCATGTGGAGTTACGGCAATGAAGTAGGTGAGCAATACACCGAAGAAGCCGGCGCGAGCCTGGCCAATAAGCTGCGGGCCCTGGTCGAAGAAGAAGATAAAACGCGCCCCTCTACCGCTTCTATGAACTTTGCCAAGCCAGGGATGTACTTCCCCGAGCCTATAGAAGTCATCAGTCTGAATTATCAGGGAGAAGGGATCAGAAATGCGCCTGCCTACGCCCACTTGAAGGGGATCAATACCACGCCCCTCTACCCTGCTTTTCACGAAACCTTCCCAAATAAAGTAATCATCAGTAGTGAAACGGCGGCAGCCTTGAGCACCCGGGGAACTTATATATTCCCGGTTTTTGACGGCATTAGCGCGCCGGCCGAAAAGGGCTCTGGAATAGATGCCGATCGGCAATACGTAAGTGCATACGAGCTTTATACAGCTCCCTTCGGCTCTTCGGCCGACAAAGTTTTCCGCTCTCAGGATCAACACCCCTATGTCGCGGGCCAGTTTGTATGGTCGGGCTGGGACTACCTGGGTGAACCGACCCCTTTCTATTCGGCACGTAGTTCTTATTTCGGCATTATCGACCTGGCCGGCTTTCCAAAGGACCGATTTTACTTGTACCAGGCCTATTGGAGACCGGATCATCCAATGGTACACCTCCTTCCGCATTGGAACTGGCCTGGGCGTGAGGGGGAAATTACGCCGGTGCATGTCATCACATCAGGGGATGAAGCAGAGCTATTCCTGAATGGAAAGTCCCTGGGCAGAAAGAAAAAAGGCGAATATGAATACCGGCTACGTTGGGATGAAGTCGTTTATGAGCCCGGTGAATTAAGGGCTGTGGCCTTTAAAGATGGAGCAGAATGGGCGGAAGAGACGGTCAAAACGACAGGGCCGCCCTCCCGACTACTAGCCACCGTTGATCAAAATGAGATCCAGGCAGACGGCCGGGACCTCTCTTTCATTACCGTTCAGGTGGTGGATCATGAGGGGCAATTTATCAGGAATGCTGATAATATGATCCAATTCAGCATTGAAGGCCCCGGAGAGATCATCGCAACCGACAATGGTGATCCGACAGATATGACTGAATTCCCCTCTCTTCAGCGAAAAGCCTTTAACGGATTGGCTTTAGCCATTGTACGTGGAAAAAAAGGGGCAACAGGCTTGATCAAGGTCATTGCCCAATCAGAAGGATTAGAACAAAGTGCCGTTGAAATTAGTATTGGATTGTAGAAATTATCACTATTCCATACATGAGTCTAAATGTAGCTGGGGTAGAAAGAATTTATACCAATGAAGAAGAAAGTCGTTATGGCCCTGGACACAACGACTTTACTACCTCCGTAGATGGAAAGAAAGACATCATGATCTACCAATACCCTTGAAAGAAAAAAAAATAAAATATGAAACAATTTTACTTAATCGCATTAATGGTATTTGTTGCATTTGGATGTAAACAAAGTGACCAAAACAATGAAGTCAGAAATGAAGTAGAACCAAAAGGAGTAAATAATACCGCTTATAAATGGGGGGAAATCGCTGTGACAGCAACTGCAAACGATACCGAGCTTTTTAAACCGAGGCCAACAATAACTTCTCGCTTTTTGGGGCTAATTTTTGTTGCTGTTTTTGACGCATGGTCAAGATATGATGAAAAAGCAATTCCAGTTTATTTGCAAGGTGTAGATAGGAGACCTGAAGAAGAACAATCCTTAAAAAATAAGGAAATAGCCATCAGCTATGCTGCCTTTCGAGCAATGAATGAATACTACTATTCAGACAAGAAGCTATTTGAAGAATTTATGAAAGAATTGGGGTTAGACCCCAGTAATGAAAGTTTAGACCCAAGCACTCCCGAAGGCATCGGGAATTTAGCAGCTAAAGCGGTAATTGAGGCCCGAAAAGGAGATGGAGCGAATCAATATGGTGAAGAAGAAGGATCAAATGGTGAACCTTATTTCAATTATGTAGGATATGAACCGGTTAATTCAGCAGATAAGAATGTTGACGCGAACCGTTGGCAGCCAAAGTACTTTTCAGACGGAAAAGGGGGAAAGTTTGCCCCGGGTTGTTTGACACCTTTCTGGGATAAAGTAAAACCTATTGCCTTAAAATCAGGCGACCAATTCAGGCCTGGTCCGCCACCAATGATAGGTTCTGAACAATTAGAAAAAGAAGTTCAAGAAGTAATTGACATGCAAGCCAATTTGACCGATTATCAAAAAGCATTGGTAGAATTTATGCGTGACGGTCCTCAATCAGTACAACAAGCAGGGCATTGGCTAAAATTTGCACAGGATGTTTCAAGGAGAGATAATCATACCCTTGACCAAGATGTGAAAATGTATTTCTATAATCAAGTTGTGGCTATGGATGCCTTCATTGCATCCTGGGACTCAAAAATGTACTATGATTATGCAAGACCGTATGCATTAGTTCATGAATATTACGATAACCAAAAAATAAAAGCTTGGGGAGGAGAAGGAAAAGGAATAATTGAAATGGACGGAAAGGAATGGAGGCCTTATTCTCCTGAAACCTTCCTATGTCCTCCTTTTCCTAGTTATGTTTCAGGGCATAGCACTATAAGCGGAGGATGTGGAGAAGCATTAAAAATGTGGACAGGAAGCGACGAATTTGGCTCTGAGGCCCAATTAGTAGCAGGAGCAATGACAGAACCAAATAATTTAGGAGATACGATCACCTTGAAATTTCCAACTTTTACAGAAACGGCAGAAATGGCTGGTATTTCAAGAGTTTTGGGAGGATACCATATTCAATCTGATAATGTGGCTGGACTGGAATTAGGAAGAGATGTGGCTAAAGAGGTTTGGAAATTTTATAAAAAACATATAGGAGAAGAATAATGAAAAAAAACCTTTTTAGCATACATGACCAGGTGGCCATCATAACCGGTGGAGCAGGCGTCCTCGGAGGCGCCATAGCCGAAGGCCTGGCCAGGGCCGGCGCCAAAGTAGGTATACTGAGCCGTACGGCTGAAAAAGTAAACAAAAAGGTAGCCGATTTGAAAAGTCAAGGATTAGAAGCGATGCCGCTGGTATGTGATGTCCTTAACGAAAATCAACTGGAGGCAGCCCGTCAAAATGTGATGGACCGCTGGGGACGAATTGACATCCTATTCAATGTGGCCGGCGGCAATCTATCCGGTGCTACGATCGGCCCGGAGCAAAACTTTTTTGATCTGTCTATCAAGGATTTTGACGCTGTTGTGGCCCTCAATCTGAAAGGAACGGTTTTGCCGACTTATGTTTTCGCCCAACAGATGGCCGAGCAAAAGCGGGGCAGTATCGTTAATATCTCTTCTGTAACGGCGCCGCGCCCCTTTACCCGGGTGGTCGGTTACTCCGCAGCCAAGGCCGCTATAGAAAATTTCACAAAATGGATGGCCGTCGAAATGGCCCAAAAGTACGGTGAAGAAATCCGGGTAAACGCCATTGCACCAGGAGTTTTTATAGGTGAACAAAACAGGCGTTTGCTGCTGGACGAACACAACGAGCTAACTGCCCGGGGGAGAACCATCATTGATCATACCCCCATGAAACGATTTGGCGAACCGAAAGAATTAATAGGCGCCGCCGTTTGGTTGTGCAGCCCCGCGGCTGCCTTCGTGACGGGTATTGTAGTGCCTGTGGATGGAGGGTTTACAGCGTTTGGGGGGGTGTAAAAAATGCCTTTTTTGTCAGCGCCCTCCGGCCTCAGGTCTGGCTGATCTCGGTATGGGATTCGGCTCATCCCAGCCCTATGGTCTACAAGCGATTGTTATCAGAAGAACTCTACCCCGGCCCTCGCGACATTTTTGCCACCGGTTTGCACGATGCCAATAAACTGATTGTAGTGGGCCTTGATAAATTGGCCATTAGCCAAGAGCATATCATCATACGAGTTGCTCCGGGTGGTGAATCATTTCAGTTAATTGTATTGGAAGATGAGGAAGAAAATGGGAAAATAAAGTCGGTACACGGACCATACAAGTGCCGGTAGAACGGCATTTAGATTTAAGTCATTCCGTTTTTTTCTGTGAAATGTGACTTTTATTGTACAGCTCAGTCAAAATTAGGCCTTTTAACAGATTGGTAACAGGAGCTTAGCAAAGATTGACCTTAAACTAAACAAGTTTACAAACGAACTCAATCGAACTTCTCTCTTGTTTTTCCAGTTGAATTACAAAAACCTTTATTAATGAAAACTGAGTTGAACAAATTATTTACTACTTTTTTATTTGCATTATGTACCCTCACAGTATTTGGCCAAAGTGTTTTGTCCGAAGTAGGTACAGAGCTCAAGGAAGGAGCAATATGGACGGAAAATTGCCAGGCCCCGGCTATCTATCATCTGTCCGATACATTGGCCATAAACGGAAATTTTGACGGAGTAACTGAAAATACACGTTTTGTAATAGACGGTCAATTATTCGTACCCGTATGGGAAACCCGTGATGAGGCATTATTTGTACTCAACAGTGTCACTCCCGGAAAGCAAGCCTTTGAAATACAGGACAGCAGATTATCAGCCAAAGGAGATTTTCAGGTGATCCAGGTAAACCATTACTTGTCTAAGTCCAAATTGAAAAAAGGAGAAGATGTGTCCGTAAAGGTAGAAGTGAAGGGATTAGACGGCTGGGACCAGCCACTGACCATAGAATTGGTAAATCCAAAACCCGAATTATTTTCTCTTGCCGGTGGGGAAAAACAGGATTGGGTCATCTATCCTGGTGAAGCTTCTGTGAAAAACGTAATGGTGAATTGTTTGGAGAAAAACTCAGGTTCACTGAACTTAGCGGTTCAAGTAGTCAAAAACAGTGCTGATTTTGGACCTTCCGAAGAAGTAGCCGCTAAAAGATAAAAATTCAAAAAAATACCCCGCGGCGCGGGGTATTTTTTTGAAATATATTAAAACTTTTATCCCAGGTAAGAAGTAAACATCCAAACCAGTTTTTCCTGCTCGCGGATGTAATCGCTCATCAAGGCACTGGTTCCCTCATCTTGCATTTCTCCAGCTTGCTCAAGGATATCTCTTTCCAGTGGCAAAAGTACTGCATAACCATCTAAAATGGCATTTACGGATTCCTTTGCACTCGTAACTCCTCTCAGTTCCTTCACCTTTGCTAGCTCAAGATAATCTGAATAAGTGTGAAGAGGCGTATCCCCCAAAGTCAGAATTCTTTCTGCGATCTCATCTATTTTCACAAGGGCATCATTGTACATTTCTTCGAATTTTTCGTGCAACTCAAAGAATTTTTCTCCTTTGATGTTCCAGTGAAAAGCTCTCAGATTCATATAGAACAATTGGTAATTAGCTAATAACTGATTGAGTTTTCCGGCAACTTCTGTTGCTCCTTGTGCATCTAAACCTAAACGATTGGTGGTGGCTATCATAATTTTATTTTTTTAGAATTATTTTTGAATAAAAAGCGTACATAGTTTTTTTAGTGGTCGGCTGATCCAGCTAATTTAGTTTCAATTTAAGATGAACAGCGACCACTAAAAATGTAACATTATATAGCTTCTACAAGTTGCCCTTTTACTACTGAATTGCCTTTTTCCAGCCATTCATCCATTCCTTCTGAGTAAACTTTCATATTTTCAAACCCTGCTTTATTCAGGATGGAATAAGCAATGGCAGCTCTGTCCCCACTTTTACAATGAATAACGGTATTTTGACGACGGTCAATTTTTTCAAGATTGTCAGGCAGAACTCCTACAAAAGCATTTATGGCTCCTTCAATGTGTCCTTCTTTATATTCAGAGGCACCTCTTACGTCCAGCACCTGGATGCTGCCGTCGTCTAAAAGGGACTTAAATGCTTCAATATCTATTGGCTCATAACTCTTCAGCTGCCCTCCAAATGCGGTTGATAATTGCTCAGGTTTTACGAAACCAATGATATTATCCAAACCAATACGCATCAACTTTCTTGTTACCTCTTCTAATTCATCCTCAGGTACTACCACAATGAAATCCTCCTCATAGTTGATCATCCAGCCGGCCCAGTTAGATAAGGCACTATTATTCTGAAGGTTGAGACTATTTGGAATAAAGCCCTTGGCAAATTCTTTCTTATCGCGTGTATCAATGATTTTGATGCCGTCTGATTGCGCTTTTCTCAAAGCCTCATCTGAAAGATTTGGCACATCAGGCACGCTTGTAAGAAGAGGGCGATCCACCTTGTTGAGTTTCTTCATCATCGCAAAATACTTAGGAGGTTCGGGCTGGCCCGCCAGCAGATAATCGGTAAAAGCGGATTTATCGCTCAGCATTTGTAAGGCCCAGTTACGGATCTTTTCATAACCTACCGTAGAGGAAGGCACGGCCCCTAGGGCTTTACCACAGGCAGAACCTGCACCATGTCCCGGCCATACCTGAACATAATCCGGAATTTTGGCAAACTCTTGCAGTGATTGGTACATTTGATCGGCTCCCAAATCCTGTGTGCCTTTAATACCGGCTGCTTTTTCCAATAGATCTGGCCGCCCAACATCCCCAACAAAAACAAAGTCGCCGGTAAACAGCATTACCGGACTGTCAGTAGCCGGATGGTCTGTCAACAGGAAGCTGATGCTTTCAGGCGTATGCCCGGGAGTGTGCAATACTTCAAAAGTCAAATTACCCAATTCGATTTTATCGCCATGCTTGACCGGCTCATGAGGAAACTCATACTTCCAATCCTTATCTCCCTCGTCTGACAGATACAATTTTGCACCCGTCAAAGCAGCCAGTTCTCTGGAACCGGAAAGAAAATCCGCATGGATGTGTGTTTCAAAAATCTTGGTAATGGTCAAATTATTTTCTTTGGCAATTTCCAGGTAAGTATCCACATCCCGCTTCGGATCTATAACGGCCGCTACACCACCTTTTTGACATCCAATTACATAACTTGCCTGGGCTAAGCCCTTTTCATATACGTGTTGAAAAAACATAGATTTTATTTTTTTAAGTGATGGTACAAAGATGCAGCAAATCCCAACATAGATCAAACTTAAATTATCTATATTTACCATAGATAAAATCTATACAAATGAACTTACAACAATTAGAATACATCATTGCAGTCGATCGACTCCACAGTTTTAGTAAGGCAGCCGAATACTGTCATGTCACTCAAGCTACTTTAAGTGCGATGGTCAAAAAACTGGAGGAAGAATTAGGCGTCGTCCTATTCGATCGGAAAGCGAAGCCGGTACTAACCACCGATTGTGGAGAAGAGATCGTACAGGAAGCCAAAAAGGTCATTCACCACAGCAATGAACTGGTCAGTTTGTCCAAAACCGTGCAAGGACATATCAGCGGAAAGATCAAGATAGCCGTCATCCCTACCATAGCCAGTTCGCTGCTACCGCTCATCATTGAACCCATAATAAAAAAATATCCAGAACTAGAGCTTAACATTGTGGAGGTTACTACAGATGAGATCCTGCACTCCTTAAAGGAAGGGGATACGGACATTGGCATCATCTCCACTCCTATTGAAGATAAAACCATCGAGGAGAATATACTTTATTATGAGGCACTTTGGGTGTACGGTGATATTCAAACCAACCGCAAATACCTCTTACCGGAAGAGATTATGGAATATAAGGTATGGTTGTTTGAAGAAGGCCACTGTTTAAGAGAACAATTTGTCAATCTCTGTGCTTTAAAAGCAAAACAAAACCAAGCGGATAAATTTAGGTTTGAGGCTAACTCTTTTGATACCCTGCTGAATATGGTCGATCATTTCGGGGGTCTGACCCTAATCCCGGAATTATATGTCAAAAGCATGTCGGAAGAGCGACGAAAGAAGGTTCGGCCTTTCAGGAAGCCGATACCGGTACGGGAGGTCAGTCTGGTCTACTACCGGTCATTTGCCCGAGCTCGGATCGTTCAGGCATTGACAGCGGAGATTATCCAACTGGTGAAAAAGGAGTTAAGTACACAGAACTATAAAAATAGCGATATGATCATTGCGCAGATGTAGAGACATAAAAAAATGCAGGATGGCTAGGTTTGGATGCAAATTTTGTTGTAGCTTTGAGCTCTCACAATTGTAAAAACCATCAGGATCCTTACCTTAAATCCCCCTATTCATAAATTTTTGTATAGTATAGAAGTTAACTAAGTTTTTTTGCCAATGGCAAAAATCCTTTTAACCTCACATTATTCAATCTTTTAAACTAAATGTGATCTAAGATGAAAATTACTATTTCACTCAGCGTTTTATTATTTTTTGTATTCACGGGCTTGCAAGCTCAAACGCTGGAAGAATTGAAGCAACAAAAGGCCGACCTGGAAGCTCAAAGAGCCGCTAAGCAGGCCGAAGCAGACGCTTTCAATGGCGAAATCAATGCTCTTGCCAAGCAAATTACCATTCTGACTCCCTGGCAGAAAGGCCTGAGTGGCCTGGTTGGGCTTAACTTTGGCAGTTCGAACAACTGGCAAGCCAATGCTAACCCTAACAGTTCCAGCTCTGTTTTGAATATTGGCATTAATGCTTATGCCAACAACATCAAAGAAAAAAGCTTTTGGAGAAATACACTGACCACCAATGTCAGCTGGCAGGGCCTCGACAACAACACGAATGATGATGACGGCGGCACCGGCTTCTTGTCGAACCGAAATGCCGATGTACTGATCCTGTCTTCCCTGTACGGTTTGCGATTCAATAAAGGCCTCGCAGCTTCTGCTCTGGGTGATATGAATACTTCGGTGTTCAACTTCCTGTCTCCCGGTACGGTCGATATCGGTATAGGTGCAACCTGGACGCCTCAGACAATCCCCAACCTGGTAGTGGTGGTACACCCGCTGACTTACCACTTTGCCTTTTCAGGTATCGATGGCGTGGACGGCCAGTCTGACCTGGGTACCAAGCTGAAAGCTACTTACTCACTGAAGCTGCCAGGTAATGTGGTCTGGTCCTCCAACCTCGGAGCTTTCATTCCTTACAGCAGTGATAAGTATCCCATCACTTTTACGGATGAAAACGGTGATGTGCAAAACGCCGAAGAAGGCTTGTTCGAGTATACCTGGATCAACTCTTTTAATATCGCCAATCTTTGGAAAGGATTTGGTGTCGGCTTCACGGTCGGCTTGAGAGGAGCTAAATTTGAATATCCTGACTTGCAGTCCTATACAGCGGTAGGGATTACTTATGGATTTTAAAAAAAAGGAGCGGCTGACGGCCGCTCCTTTTTTTTTACCAATTTTGCTTCGGCATCTTCCGCCACTGCGTGTTATTATAATTTTTATTCACATTCGGGTTAAAGTTCACATCATTAGAGCCGATGACATCACCGTTGGAATTGATGTAATAATTCTGGTATCCTGATTGCACCTGCATGTTTCTGTTATCCCAAGGGTTGGTCATGGTATACTCCTCGCGAATCATATTATTTTCCTTATTTCTCATGCGATCCTGCATATCCGATCTGCTCCAGTATCCCTGCATACTCATGTCGCTGATATCGCTGTAGGTTGAGTTATGGGCTCTTTGCTGTGCCTGGAAGGCTGCTTCATTGTTGCGCATTCTGGCATTATGGGCTGCTGCACTTTGAGCCAATCTCTGCTGTGATTCACGCTCCATTTGTCTCAGTTTAGCTTGGTGAGCCATGGCTGTTTGCTGGTCCAATTGCCAATTGGCTTGTGCATATAGATAGGTTTCTTTGGCTTTTTCAAAAACCTGGGCAGGAGCTTCCAGTTCGGTAATGCCAAAGGTCCAGGTGCTTCCTCCCTGAGTATGCATGATCGCCTGAGTTATCAGGATTAAAGATTTACTTCCGTTTGGTTGTTGCCATTCGGATGCAATCATGTCATAAGATTGGATGCGGGCGCCATTCATAGCTCCTTGCATAATTTGCAGGCTTCTTTGTGCAATCTGCTGCAGTGGATATTGTTTGAGCAGGCGCCCCCCTTGTTGTTGGATAGCCGGTGTTAAGTTCTGCTGAAAGATCGTCTGTAAAGGTACCGGATTGGCTACTTGCTTCCCCGCCATTTGGGCTATATAAGGATCTATATTGAAGTTATAGACTTCGGTAGGCATGGAATTCACCTGAATGCCGTTCGGGCCCTGGATGGAACCTGAAGAATGCACCTGCCAGCTAGCAGGCAGAGGTAGGTAGGATATCACGCGTCCGGATTGAGGATCGCGCATAGGTTTCATTTCTATATTCCCGGATTGGGCGTGGCTAAAATCGGAGAAAAACAGGCTGCATAAAAGGATCATCGAGCTTAATTTTAGGTAATTCATAGTTTTTATTTTGAAAAAGTTTTCAAATGATTTTTACTATGTATCGCTCGATTTGGAAAAGGTCATCATGGAAATGGAAGGAAAAATAATTTTTTTATAAAAAAAATGGACTTTGCCTTTATTTCCCCTGTCTGAGTATTCAACGAAAATGGATTCCATTATTTTGCTGCCAAAAATTGATACCCTATTGCTAAGTAGTATATTTTTTGCTAAATTGAAACCTTAAGGTATCAAAATAACACCCTAGGCTATCAAAAACCCTGATTCTAGGAGTCCGAAAGTATAATATCTAAGGGTGCTACTGTTATAATTTATAATTGAACACTGTATTTCAACTATTAAATAATCAGCAATGAACAAACAAAGAAAAATTTCTCCTGCAGATCAGGTGGATAACCATCGGCGGCTTTTATTTCTGGCTATGTTTTTACTTTCTCTGATATTTGGCATTAAGACAACCGCTTACCTCATCGATGAAGAAACAAAAGAAGTTTTAAATATTACAGCAAAGGTCCTTGCTGGATTATTCGCTATCGTATTAATCAGTTCGATCTACTTGAAATTAGCTTATATTCCAAGAAAGCAGCGACATCTTTTTAACTCACCGGACAGCTATGTTACCCAAGTATTCAATCAATCCTGTCGTAACTCCTGGGTTCTGACTTTTGTTTTGCTTACGCTGATCTCCGTTACTACCAGTCAATACAGCTCTGCTTATCCTACTGAATTTTATCTGAATCTCATTATGTTCATTATGCTGATGGTTTTCAGCCTGAGTTTTTTCGTATTATTCCAAGCTGTAACCGAAGAAGAATTTTAAAAACCCAAACCGAAAAATGAATACCATTCTTGTAAACCGAATCCGCGTTTTCAGGGCGGAGCATCGCATGAGTCAAAGTGACCTGGCCGAGCAGATCGGGGTTTCTCGAAAAACCATCAGTACGATAGAAGTTGGCAGATTTGTTCCTTCTACCATTATTGCTTTAAAAATAGCCCGATATTTTAAGGTCCCGGTGGAAGAGATCTTTTCATTGAAAGAGGAATAGTGAGCCACGTGTTATAATTAACTTGTACATCACCCACCTAAAATTTGCTGCTGGAAGAAAAAAAACGGGCTTATTTCTCAGGAGATTACTATATTCAGTCCCCTACTTCACTACAAACCAACTCAAATGAATTACCAACTATTAGGAAAAACAGGCGTACAAGTTTCTTCCCTTTGTTTCGGCACCATGTCCTTCGGCGACATAGCCGATGAGCAGGAATCCCAAAAGATGTTCAATCAATGCAGAGATGCGGGGATCAACTTCTTTGACTGCGCCGACGTTTATGCCGGAGGCCGGTCAGAAGAGATCCTCGGCCGTCTGATGGCCGACTGCCGGGACCAGGTCGTGATCACCAGCAAGGTTTATTTCAATACGGGCAAAGGACCGAACGACCGGGGCGCCTCCCGCTACCACATCCGTCGGGCAGTGGAGGCAAGCCTGAGAAGATTAAATACAGATTATATCGACCTGTATTTTGTCCACCGATTCGATGAGCTGACGCCTCTGGAAGAGACGCTGAGTGCCTTGAATGACTTAGTCCGACAGGGCAAGGTACTCTACATCGGCGCCAGCAACTTCGCGGCCTGGCAGGTGGCCAAGGCCCTGGGCATCTCCCAACAGCATGCCTGGGCACGCTTCGAGTGCATTCAACCCATGTACAATTTGGTGAAGCGGCAAGCGGAGGTGGAAATATTGCCCATGGCCATTTCTGAGCAGGTAGGCGTGATCAGCTACAGCCCGCTGGGTGGTGGTTTATTGACTGGCAAATATGGAAAAAGCAAACGGCCAGATTCCGGCCGGCTTATGGAAAATGCCATGTACCAGGTTCGCTACGGGGCGACGGCGGTATATGACATTGCCGAACGATTCACCGCTTTGGCTGAGCAAGAGAACGTCCATCCAGTTTCGCTGGCCATTGCCTGGGTAGCCGCGCACGAGGGCGTCACCGCCCCCATCATCGGCGCACGAAATACCACACAATTACAACCGGCCCTGGATGCTCTCGACATCGACATGAATACGGATCTATATGAACGTATTTCTGCCCTCTCCCCTGCCCCGGCGGTCGCTACTGATCGGAATGAAGAGACAGAAGGTGTTTTTTATAAAGGAAAAAAATAAGGAGGACAGAGAATCCGCCTGCGGCAGATTCTCTGTTAAATAATTTTCTTTTCCATGCATCTAAACATACACAAGCTCTCCCTCCAACTGGACGGCAAGTCCCTTTACAAAAACTTCAATCTGGAAGTCGCTCAAGGTGAAAAGGTGCTCATCAAAGGCCCTTCGGGCAGTGGCAAGTCGACCTTGTTTCGGCTTATTCTGGGATTCATGCAAGCCGATGAAGGAGCTATTTATCTGGATGGACAAGCCCTTAGCCCTGGGAATGTGTGGTCCTTACGCCGGCGGATGGCTTATGTTTCCCAGGAATTGAACGTCGGCTCAGCTAAGGTGAAGGACTTCATAAGGGATGTTTTTGACTACCGGGCCAACCGCCACCTGGAATACGAAGAAGAAAAAACACTCCGGTATTTCAAACAATTTGACCTCGAACCTGAAAAGCTGGAACAGGATTTCGGTAAGCTCTCGGGTGGTGAGAAGCAGCGAGTGGCCCTCATCATTTCTTTGTTACTCGATCGCGAACTCTACCTGCTGGATGAGGTTACTTCTGCCATTGATGAGGCCCTGCGGGAAAAGGTCATTCAATACCTCGCCGGTCTGGAAGAAAAAACCATGATCATCATTTCTCATGATCCGGGCTGGGAACAATATGATTTCCGAAAAATTGAATTAAAAAAATAACATATGAGTACGGCCGTCAGCATTCCACTCTGGTCTATGATTCTTTGCTATTTACTTCTGCTCATTCCTCTGGGAATTTCCTGGTATTTACGCATTGGAATTGTTCAGCGTCTGCTTTGGGCAGTCGTTCGTATGACGGGGCAACTGGCTGCCGTAGGTATGGCGCTTATTTATGTATTCCGCTGGGATAATACATGGGTCAATATAGGTTGGATTGTGGTGGCTGTCGGTTTTGCGACCTATTCAGCCATTCAAAATACAGAGCTAAACTACCGGCAGTTTTTTATTCCGATCTTTGCTGCGCTGTTTTTGTCGGCCGCTTCTATTCTGTTATTTTTTAACGGGCCGCTTCTCAATCTATCTAATATCTTTTCCGCTCAATACCTCATCATCATTGGCGGTATGCTGCTGGGCAATGCCCTTAAGGGGATCATCATAGGTATTGCCGACTTTTATAAAGCCATCCATCAAAACCAAAATCGCTACTTATATCACCTGGCAGCCGGGGCCGGGCAGATGGAAGCCCTCATTCCTTTCTTTCGAGACGCTTTAAAAGCCTCCTTGAATCCTTCCGTGGCGAGTATGGCTACGATGGGCATCGTTTTCCTCCCAGGTATGATGACCGGCCAAATCATCGGCGGTTCCTCTCCTGACACAGCCATCCGATATCAATTGGCCATCATGATCACTATTTTTGTATGCATCACGCTGAGTGTAACGTTGACAATCCTCTTCAGCGTCCGACAAAGTTTTGATGAATTTGGGAATTTAAAAGAAGAAGTTTTCAGGTAAATGGACCGTTTGATCATCCTTTTCACCACTGGATAAACAAAACTTGTACCTCTGGCGGTCTCCTGTTTTCTTTGTAAAAGGAAAAATAAGCAGGCTGCCTATAATGGGGTCATAAAGCATATCCACCTGCTTTTTCTATTCAGCAATTATCTCCAAAACTAATTTCTGAGTGCATAAGCACTTAGGTGGGATTGTATTTTCTGAATCGTAAAAACCAACCTATTATGGATCACACTTTAAATTCTGAGAAAAAAATGAAACTTTTTATCCTATTAGCCCTACTTCTATTAATTTCTGTTCCTTCTTACAATCAAAACATTCCTTCAATTCTGAATTCTTTCCATAATTACGATATGGATAGAGACGGGACATATGAAATCAATGAACTTTCCTATTTGCCTTTCGAACGCGGAAGCGATGGCCTGAATGAACACCACCCTCTTGTACTCGTTTTGGTGGAGCGTCGTTTGCTCAAAACGATTCCAGGTAGCAGTTATTCAGAGAACGACTTACTAAGCCGCTTGGAACGATATAAAGAAGATCTAAGTGCTGAAGGATATTTTACTCGTTTCATTTCAGCAGATCTTTATGCCGGAAATAAACACCAGGATGGCCAAACCCTATTGGCCATGAGAGAAGTACTCAGAAAGGTGAATCGTTCCTTTTCCCTTCAGGGAGTCATTTTGGTAGGGTCTTTTCCGGAAGCGATGTTAGTGAGAAGATGGATTTGGCGCAACAATCGGGATATTACCATTGACGGAACAGAATATAAAGGAGACAACCGAATAGAATTCCTGCGAATTGTTCCCGAAACCGTCGCTCACAGAGCCGATCTTGTACTGGCCGACCTCAATGGAAACTGGGAAAACATTTATGAAAAGGGACCTAAAGACTTAACATCTATAGAAGCTATACCATCTCCCGGAACCCGGGCCGACTGGCCTTCAAATAATACTACTTTTACCTCCTTTAAATACAACCTGGGAAAAATCACCTTCGAAGATTTCTTTTGGATAAAGGAAGATGACTTTTCCATCTTGAGTAACTCGAGAGGTACCTTAAGATTACAGCTTCGAACTGATCAGCAACACCCAGAAATTAGTAGAGATGATCACTACCGCCCCAACCCCATCACCATTCCCGATATTCTCATTTCTAGAATTAATGCAAAGAATGTAGCGGTCATTCCTGACCCGAATTTCCGAGGAAGCATAAACAGGCAAGGGTTTATCGGTACCGACGGCAGACCACAAGTCGTGGAGGACAGCCGTTCATTTACCCCATCTGATTTCCTGCAAAAAGATCCGGCCACAGAAAGGGAACTGCTGATCAGCTATTTTGACAGGAATCACAGCTTTCGAGTAGGAGGCAATCCTTTAAAAGGACATAGAACAGCTGCAGCTAGCTATGGTCGAGGGTTGATTAAGGCTGATGATCTGAATGCCTATCTACAAAAAGCTTCCAATAATTTTGAACCCTCTCTTGCTTTCGATGATGCCAATTTATATAGTTATGTCCAATTTCTCAAGGTACCTGCAGTTTTGAAGGGTATGTCGGCACACTCCAACCCCGAACACAGTGAATATGGCAATTACGAAATGATCAGTCATTTGGAAAATTTAGTAGGTGGGAAACCCTGGCGATGGAAAAAGGATGCTATTCCAGGAGGTTTTCGCTATACTCCTTCCTTAAAGGGGCAAGGAGGTTTAGCCAATACTTTTTTGCACCGCACAATTTATGAAAATCAAATTCTTTCTAAAACAGGAGGCAACCTCTTTATTCACAATGGCTGTGAAGTGAATAGTCCGCGAAATGTTAATGACGTGCCTTACAACCATAGCAGCTATGGCTCCCCAAAAGGCTACCAAAATGCAGAAAGTATTCTGTTCTTTCTTAATGGCGTAGCATTGGCCTCCAGGGCCAAAGTCTTTTATGACAAGCCAGAGGGATTCACAGATGAACTTGGACAACATGGCCAAAAACGTTTTGGTGATGGCTGGAAGGCCTATTTTAGAAGAGAGTCAAATAATAGCGACTTGGCGAGAGATGTTGCCGGAAATAAACGAACCTATAACTGGAGTATACTTGGCGATTGGACTGTCCGGGTGAAATATGAAAATGGATTGGGTATTCTAAAAATGCATGGGAATAATCTAAAAGATTATGCCGTACATAGTGACAAAACACTCATCGATGACTGGAACTTTGAAGCCTCAAAAAATAAGATTGAAGGAAGGGGAGATTTTAATGGGGATGGTAGAGACGATATTCTAATCAGTAGTAAATGGGGAATGGGTCTAATTTCTCATAAAAACAATCAATGGAGAACATTAGTGGTCAAGCCTAAAGGAACACGCTTCGGAGGCTGGACATATAATAGCGAAAAAGATAAAATGGAAGCTATTGCTGATTTCGATGGTGACGGAATGCACGAAATTCTGATCTCTAGCAAGTGGGGAATCGGTATGCTGAAAAAAAGGGGAAGCTCCTTTAGGTCCATATTTGCACAACCTATCGGTACAAAGTTTGGGAACTGGACTTACAATAGCAGAAGTCAGAACATTTACGACAATAAAATCGAAGGAACCGGAGATTTCAATGGTGATGGAAAAGCTGATATTCTAGTTTCCAAACCTTACGGCATTGCAATTCTTACTCTCGAAGGCAGCACATTGAATAGTATTCTAGTAAAACCCAATAATACAGGGTTTGGAGAATGGAATTACAATAGTGGCCAGGACAAAATTGAAGCCATAGCCGATTTTGATGGTGACGGAAAAGATGAGATCCTGATCTCTAGCAATTGGGGAATCGGCATGTTGAAACTACAAGGAGATTCCTTCATCTCCATTTTTGCCAAACCTATTGGTACAAAGTTTGGGAGTTGGACTTATAACAGTCAAGTCAGGAATATTTACGACAATACTATCGAAGGAACCGGAGATTTTAACGGTGATGGAAAAGCTGACATTCTTGTTTCTAAACCTTACGGAATTGCAGTGCTTACTCTTGAGCGCAATACCTTAAATAGCATTCTTGTGAAGCCTGTGGGGACTAATTTTGGTGGATGGACCTACAACACACAAAGCGTAAGAGACAACAAAATTCAACAGATCGCAGATTTCAATGCTGATGGGAAAGATGACATTCTAGTTTCTAAGCCTTATGGAATGGGCATTTTAAGCCTTTCTGGTAACACTTTCACCAGTTTGTATATCAAGCAAAATGGAAAACAAATAGGCCCTTGGCATCTTAAAGAAAGTAATCAGTATTCCCTGACTGGGAATTTTGATGGACAGCCGGGGCAGGAAATCTTGATTTACAATTGGAAGTTTAGACTTCCTGGTTTGTCCATTCTAAGGTAAGCTGATGAAATTCTTCGGGAAATAGTCCTTAGCTGTGATTCCATAGTTTTTAAACCTGTTCTCTTTAATAACCCCTGAATCGGATGAATCATGTTTCTTTTCTCTTCCCCTCTTTTTTGAGGATTTTATTCATATCCTCAAATCCTAGGAAGAAAGCCAGGGCCAGAACCCTCACCTTTGCATCGATTCAATTAACTATTAATCAAAACTATTAATCTCTTAAAATCATGAAAAACTATTTCAAGTATTTTAACCTTCTGGGCCTGGCTGCTTTTGTGCTGATCTTTTTTAATGGATGCGAAACGGACAATGCAGAGGATCCCATTGAAAAGATCGAATTTAATATCAAAGTGATCGATAATGGAGGGTTTGGGAAAATTATGGTGAATCAGGACAACCAGTCCATCTATTTCTTTGCCGGCGATGTGAGCGGCGAAAGCAATTGCAAGGGAGGATGTGCCGATGTATGGCCCCCTGTTATTGGAGAAGTATACGACCTGCAACTGGGGTCCTACCTGAGTAAAAACGACTTCAGTACCATTACCAGGGAGGACGGACAAAAACAGCTGACCTATAAAGGCTGGCCGTTGTATTACTTTTCTCCGGATGGAAACGACCAACTGGAAGAGCCTCGCGAAGTACTGGGCGACGGCCGCGGAGGGGTATTTCATGTTGCCAAGCCCGATTATTCCGTTTTGCTGGGGCGGCAGCCTGTCAGCGAAGGCGAAGAGGCCGTTGTATATCTGGTGAATGATCGCGGGGTGACCTTATACCTCAATCAGGGAGATGAAGAAAATATTAGTAACTGTAACGGCGGTTGTGCCACTGTATGGCCTCCTTTTCAAAAAACACAACCGGTCATTCCTTCTTCTTTAAATGCCAATGATTTTGAATATCTGAACAGAAATGATGAACTGGGACCTCAGCTTTCTTTTAAAGGCAGCCCACTCTATTATTTTTCTCAGGACGAAGAAAAACAGGGCGTGGTACTCGGTCAGGCCGGTGGGCCTAATCAAACGTTTTTTGTGGTGGAAACAGAAGAACAGTGAACCCCTTATAAGGTGTCGGCCTCAGCCGACACCTTATAAACATGAACTTACTCTAATCTAATTCTCAGCTCTACTCGTGTGCCAATCCCCTCCCCTTCCGGCGAAACCAAATCGATCACACGAACAGAAGTCTCTGTGTCATAAGCCTTATTAATAATATCAATGCGCTCCTGGGTAATATTCATCCCCATGGAAGTTTTCTTATGTCTCTTGGATTGAAGTTCGGAAGATCTTTTGCGCCCCACCCCATCATCCTCAATAGTACAGAGCAAAAAGTCATCCAGCTTTTTTAGTTCCACCAAAATGGTCCCGCTTTCTTCCTTATGCATAAGTCCGTGCCAGATGGCATTTTCGACATAAGGCTGCATCAGCATAGGAGGAATTTCGGTATTATCCGGATCGAGGCTTTCATCCAATTTGATTTCATAGCTGAAGCTTTTAGTGAGGCGAAGGTTCTCCATCTCCATATAAAGTTTCAGGGCCTCTAATTCATCCTTGATTGTCACATAATTCGACCTGGAATTTTGTAAAATAAGGCGGATCAGGCGGGAAAAATCGTTCAGGTACTCCGAAGCTTTGACCGTCTCATTTTTTATGATATAACTTTCAATGGAATTCAGGCAATTGAAAATGAAGTGAGGATTCATCTGCGAGCGCAAGGCGGTGAGCTCCACACCGGCCAGTTTGTTTTCAAAATCTGACTTCAAACGCTCGGCCTTTCTAACCTGATGCATCTGATATCGGTAAAATGAATAAACTGCAGCCAGGATAAACAGTACCACCATTCCTTTAAACCAAAGGCGCTGCCACCATGGGATGGCCACCGACAGGTCAATCTTTAAGGGCGTCTCATTCCATATTCCGTCCCGATTAGCAGCTTTGACCATAAACGTATAACGGCCTCCGTCCACATTCGTATAGGCGGCATAAGATCTTTGCCCCGAAGAGATCCACTCCTCATCCACCCCCTCCAATTTATACTGGTACTGATGATGGTCGGGATTCGTAAAACCAATAGAGGAAAATTCAAAAGAGAAGTAATTCTCCCAATAATTGAGGTTAATCTTTCGGGTAGCGAATAAGCTGGAATCCGACTGCCAGGGATTATTATACACGTTAAAAGCCGTCAGATAAGGCTGAGGGCGTTCCTGGCTTAAAGTCAACTCCGCTGGGTCAAAAATGCTGATCACTTTGCGAAAGCCAATTACAATTTCCCCGGTAGAAAGCGTCCCGATCTGACTGATAGTAGCCACGGTCAACTCTTCATCCAACCACTGGAGTCCATCCAGATCGTTGTAAATTTCAATGCCTCTGCGATCGGGATAAATTTTTAGGAGGCCTGTCGGGCCATATGTCCATATATTATTATCTCCATCAACCGTCATCCTTCCCACGCCCAAAGTAGCATTCGGATCACCTTTAAGGATACGGAAAGAATCTTCATCCGTATTTTGTTCAAATGAATATTTTCGGTAGATACCCTTTTCAGGTTCTTGCAGATTTATCGCCCCCAACAGGCCTTCCGCCTCGTCAGAAACCCAAAGGATACCTTCCTGATCTTCTACAAAATCCTTTGGTGTTTTTAAGGTATTCTTCGGGTTATTTTCACTTAGAAGAGAATGAAAAGCATCTTCCTGATAAGAATAAAAAGTAATCCCGCCGCAAACTGAAAA
Organism: Bacteroidia bacterium; assembly: GCA_030430845.1. GTDB lineage: Bacteria > Bacteroidota > Bacteroidia > Chitinophagales > Saprospiraceae > JANQPA01. The sequence goes on from JAUIKE010000025.1 coordinate 63,740, forward strand.
CCAAATATTCTCTTCGCTGTCTTCATAAATAGCCCAGCGGAATCGAGGTTCCCGGCAGCCCGGCAGCCACTCGGCCAGAGAAGTCACTTCCCAGTTTCGGGGATCGACTTTAAAAACCCCGTAATCCAATCCCCCCAGCCATATAAATCCTTTGCTATCCACAAACATTCTCACCCAGGTTTCATCGGATGGAAGTTTTTGAGAAAGCGGATGAGGCAACATTCTTCGCCCATCCGATGAAAGAACATAAATCCCTTTCCTGTCGAGAATGAGCAACTGCCCATCCTGCAAAAGTCCAAAGTCACTTCCATAAAACAAGGGCGTAGGGTAAGCTTCGGGAGGAGGGATGTGAAGCCACTCCTTAGTCCTCATATCGAACCGATATACTCCGTATCCTGCACTGACATTGACATAGATGGCTTCTTCTTCCGGAACTTCCTGCATACGCTGGGTAATAAAAGGTGGAGAAGCCCCTGTGGTTTCATAAGTGTAATTATTAAATTGAGTGGTTGCCGGATCATATACCTTTATGCCTTTCGTACTAACAGTCCAGATCCGACCATCCCGATCGATCATATCTATTCTATACTCTTTTTCCTGTGCAGGATCATCCACCCAGGGATAGGATACCTCTAGATCTTTTAGGTTCAGTTGTGCAATCCCTTTGTTGCAATTGATCCAGAGCTGATCCTCAGATTTTTGGAATATTCGTCCAAAGCTCCAGCCTTCTTGCGGCTCTATGGTGTGTACTATTTTTCTGGTACGAGGCTGGTAGACCATTATTTTCCCATAATCATCCCGGATGAGCAGCTGCCCCTTAGTCTGTGGAAAAATCTGTTGAACGCCAAAGAAGGAAGGATGTGTATAATCAAAAGTAGTCGTGTATTTATTAAAAGAAAACAAGCGTCCGCTGGTGCCGATCCATATTATGGAGTCATTGCTCCTATCCTGTTCAACTTCCCAGATCGTTTCGGGCCCATCTCCTTCGGCAGGTTCTTCGGGCTGATACTTGACAAACGCATTCTGCCCGGCGTCCAGGCGACAAAGGGTATTCGATCGGGACCCCACCCAAACGGTGCTTTGCCGGTCTACATACAACCAGGAAACGTAGTTGGAAGGAAGAGAAGCATCATCCTGATCATCGTGTAAATAAGTGCGAAAATGTCCGGTAGATGGATGATAGACATTCAATCCGCCGAAGGTGCCTACCCATAATTGTCCGTTATTCGGATCAGCGGCCAGACTGGCAACGGTATTTTGAGTCAGTGTAGTCGAATCACCCGCTTCATGGCGAAACACCTTGACCAGTTTTCCATCAAATCGGGATATTCCGTCATAACTCCCGATCCATACAAAGCCGTTCGCATCTTGTGTCATGCCGCGCAGATAATGATTCGGCAGCCCATCCTCTACACGAATGAGTCTGCTCGGCTGGTCCAAATCGTATTGGGCCATAAGCGGCTTTTGCGTCCACAACAATAAAAAAAACAGCAGGCAAATCAGAATTTCATTTCTCATTATAAGTATGGCCTTTAGGTATTGATTCTAAAGATACATAAAAGGACTAAAATGTAGAGGATCTTGATATAAGCCTTAGGTGACAGGAAGTCTTTTACACAACTCAATAAGAGGTTTCCGAGAAATAAAACAAAGCTTAAATGCAAGATCGTCTCTATTTTTAAAAAAGTTTGGTGATTATTCTTTCAGACTTAAAAAATCTAAATGCTCCGGCCGGGAGGCATTAAGCTATGTTAAGGAAAGCGCGGATAGTGTTTCTGAAAAGCCTATGTGAAAAATTCAATATCTTTAAACAGTCCTTCAAGCAACAGAGCAAAAATCATTTTTCCATTGAACCACCACACACGAAAGCGCCGTATCCAGACTTGGGTTGGCTTGGGATTACCCTTCCTGGCCGGGATGGTAATGTTGATTCAATATTTAATTTCGATAAACAATGAGAACAAAGAGATCACAGTCGCTGAGTTAAAAAGAGGCAGCTTTACTGACCCAAGGGACCGCCAAACCTATCAGTGGACGGAAATGAAAGACGGGCTTATTTGGATGGCCGAAAATCTTCGCTTCGAAACGGATAACTCCTGGTGTAAGGAAATCGACTCCGACTGTAGTAGCTATTACGGGCGATATTACAGTTGGGAAGCGGCCCTCAGGGCCTGCCCGGAAGGCTGGCGGCTGCCAAGTACCAAAGAGATCCGCAACTTAAGGAAAAAGCATGGTGCTCCGCTATATCATTACAAGGAAATCATGGAGCTTTTGTCCATTAAACCAACGGGGTACCGGGATCCTCAAATTGGATTCAGGAATATTAA